>NZ_BAABMF010000003.1:0-456927 GCF_050402865.1 Clostridium sediminicola | reverse complement strand
AAGACTACCAGGTTGATAGGTCAGAGGTGTAAGCGCAGTAATGTGTTAAGCTGACTGATACTAATAGGTCGAGGGCTTGATCAAATAAAAAATAAAATTCACTATGCAATTTTGAATGAATAATTCATTCAGTAAACAAATATTCCGCGGTAGCTCAATGGTGGAGCACTCGGCTGTTAACCGATAGGTTGGAGGTTCAAGTCCTCTCCGCGGAGCCAATTATAAATTATATATCTGGTGATTATAGCTTGAAGGTAACACCCGTTCCCATTCCGAACACGAAGGTTAAGCTTCAACACGCTGATGGTACTGCACGGGAGACTGTGTGGGAGAGTAGGACGTTGCCAGGTAATATGATTCACTAGCTCAGTCGGTAGAGCACTTGACTTTTAATCAAGTTGTCCGGGGTTCGATTCCCCGGTGGATCACCAAAAAGCATCTCTTATGAGATGCTTTTTTAATTATAAGTTGTAAGTGATAATAGTATTTCAGTTGAAAATTCTATAATGCTTATATTTATTTTTTAGTCTTTAATCGATAATAATTATTAAAAAATATTAATTGCACAAAAAGTTTTAGTATGTTATAATAATTATAATATTTTATTACCATTATTTGTGACATATATTTATTATGAATATATTTAGAGTAAAATAACAATAATACTTTATAGGAGGGTTAAACTATGAAAACATTTAAGTGTTCTATTTGTAATTATGTTTATGAAAGTGAAGAAATATATGAGAAATGCCCAATATGTGGTGCGCCAAAGGAAAAAATGCAAGAATTAAATGAGGAATCCAAAGATAAAATATATAAATCTGATTTAACAAATGATATTCATATGGATATTATTAATATGGCAGCTAGAATTGCAGAAATGTGTGAAGAAGGGATAGAAGAAAACTTAGATCCTACTTGTGTTAGAGCATTTAACATTTCTAAAAACTTAGCATGGCAAATAAAACAAATTTCTAAAGCTGAGCTAGAAAGTCATGTAAAAAAAGAAAAATGGTAATACATTAAAACATAATAATATTTATTATTAAAAAAGAGACTATCTTAGAATAAATTCTGAGGTAGTCTCTTTTTTAATTGTATAGAAATATATAAATTTTATCTTTAAGTGGGTAGAAGAAGATTAATTAAACTTTAAATGGTTATCAATGTACTTATAAATAAGTTTGTCCAATTCTTGACTAGCTCTAATTATCTTTGGAGATAATAGATTAAATGAATTTTGTTCTATAAGTTTGTTTAATTCGTCTTTCTTTTGATTTAATATTAAAAGGTTTCTTTGCATGTTTAAAATCCTCCCAAGAAAAGCTAAGTTTAAAATGAATTAGATACTAACTTTACTTATAATAAATACTACATAAAAGAGTCCAGTAGTAGATTTAATAATTAACAACATACAATATATTACAATAAATGATACTTAAAATCAATATTTTTCTCAAAAAAAAAAATATTTACAAAATAAAAAATTTATATGAAGAAAAATAGGTTTTACTATGAATTTATAGATAGCTAAAGAAGGTTAATTATATTTAAAAAAAGCTAAAATTAATTTATGAATAAGTTGCTAATGAAAGTGAAAAACTGAATAAATTACAAAAAAAATGCGTAAATAAAACAAATAAAGCTTAATAATTAATGAATTGCGAAAAAGTTGTTGGATAAATTTATTATTAAGCAATATTTATCGTTGAATTTTATATATTTAATATGTATAATTAACAAAATAACATATTGATTAAGAAATAAAAGGGGGAAATAGTATGTTTAAAATGAAGAAGGTAATAGCAATTATGCTTGCATTGGGATTATTAGGATCACTTTCAGCTTGTGGTAAAAAAGAGGATGTAGAAAAAGAGTCCGAAACAATAAAGTTAGGGGCGGTACTTCCAGAAACGGGAGATGTAGCTGTTTATGGATTAGCTGTTAAACATGGTTATGAGTTAGCTATAAAAAAATACAATGATGAAGGCGGAGTATTAGGCAAGCAAATAGAATTAATTGCTTATGATAATAAAGGTGATAACAGTGAAACTGTTAATGCTTATAATAAATTAGTAAGTAGCGATAAGATAGATGCATTATTAGGTGCTGTTATTAGTACAAATAGTTTAGCAATAGCACCACTGGCTGCAAAAGATGGAATTCCAATGTTGACACCTACCTCTACTGCTTGGGATGTAACATTAGCAGGAGAAAATGTTTTCCGTTCTTGTTACACTGATCCATTCCAAGGTGGAACAATGGCAAGATTTGCATCTGAAGATTTAAAAGCAAAAACAGCAGCAGTTATGTATGATACAGCTAATGATTATGCAGTTGGATTAGCTGAAGAGTTTAAGAAAGTATTTGAATCAAATGGTGGAGAAATTGTAAACTTTGAAGGATTCAATGCTAAAGATAAAGATTATAAATCAGTATTAACTAACATAAAAGGAAATAGTCCTGAAGTTTTATTTATTCCAGATTACTATAATACAGTTGCTTTAGTTGGTAAACAAGCTAAAGAAGTAGGTATAGAAGCTACTTTATTAGGTGGAGACGGATGGGATGGAGTTTTAGGTGTAGATAAAACTGCTGTAGAAGGTGGATACTTTGCAAATCATTTCGCTACAGATGATGAAGCAGAATTGATTCAAAATTTTGTGAAAAGTTATAAAGAAGCATATGATGGAGAAGTTCCAAATGCTTTGGCTGCATTAGGTTATGATGGTGCTATTACAATGATTGAAGCAATAAAAGCTGCTGGTAGTACTGATGCAGATAAGATTGTTGAAGCTATAAATAATACAAAATTAGACTTAGTGTGCGGATACACAGAATTTGATGAAAATAGAAACCCAGTTAAGAAAGTTGCTATTATAACTATCAAAGATGGAGAATATAAATTACACACAAAGAAATAGTTGTAATTTATAATGAAAAACAAGAATTTAGAAAAGAATATATAAAATTTATTGAAAGGTGTTCCTAAAAGGAGCATCTTTTTTTATCTACTAAAGAAAAATACAAAAAAATTGCTAATATAATATAATTTAGTATGAGAATTACGAAAAAATTGTTAAATACTTAATATTACATTATGAATTGCAAAAAAATTGTTCATAAGATTGACTATTGAGCAATATATATTATTGAATTTTACGAATTTAATATGTATAATTAACAGAACAATTAATACGTTGACAAAATAAAAGGGGGAAATAATATGTTTAGGATGAAGAAAATGGTGGCTAGCATGTTAGCATTAGTGGTGTTAGTATCACTTTCTGCATGTGGTAAAAAAGGTGGAGCAGAAACAGAGTCTGAAATAATAAAATTAGGAGCGATATATCCAGAAACTGGAGCAGTAGCTGTTTATGGAAATGCGGTGAAAAATGGTATTGATTTAGCAATAAAGAAGTACAATGAAGATGGGGGAGCGTTAGGTAAAACTATTGAATTAAAGGCCTATGATAATAAAGGTGATAATAGTGAAACAGTAAACGCTTATAACAAATTAATAAGTAGTGATAAAGTAGATGCTATTTTAGGTGCAGTTATTAGTACAAATAGTTTGGCTATTGCACCACTTGCAGCAAAAGATGGAATTCCAATGATAACAGCAACTTCAACAGCTTGGGATGTTACTTTATCAGGAGAAAATGTATTCCGTTCTTGCTATACTGATCCATACCAAGGTGGAATTGCGGCAAAGTTTGCAGCTGAAGATTTAAATGCAAAAACTGCAGCAGTAATGTATGACCCTGCTAATGATTACGGAGTAGGATTAGCTGAATCCTTTAAGAAAGAATTTGAGGCAAATGGTGGAAAAGTTATAAGCTATGAAGGTTTTAATGCAGCTGATAAAGATTATAAGTCAGTGTTAACTAATATAAAAGCAAAATCACCAGAAGTGTTGTTTATTCCAGATTATTATAATACTGTAGCTTTAGTTGGTAAGCAAGCTAAAGAAGTAGGAATAGAAGCTACTTTGATAGGTGGAGACGGATGGGATGGAGTAATTGGTGTTGATAAAACGGCTGTAGAAGGTGGCTATTTTGCAAATCACTATTCTACATCTGATGAAGATCCATTGATTCAAGATTTTATCACATCTTATAAAGAAGAGTATGATGGAGAAATGCCTAATGCATTTGCTGCCTTAGGATATGACTCGGCTGTAACTATGATTGAAGCAATAAAGACTGCTGAAAGTACTGATAGTGAAAAAGTAGTTGAAGCTTTAAAGAATACGGACTTAGATTTAGTGTGTGGGCATACTAAATTTGATGAAAATAGAAACCCAGTTAAAGAAGTTGCAATTATTAAGATTGAGAATGGAGAATATATATTATCTACCAAAAAGTAAATTTTTTAAGAGAAAGTTTATTAAAGAAAGGGAGATAATCTCCCTTTTTTCATATGAAAGGAAGATGTTTTATGGATATAGGAAGGTTTATTCAACAGTTATTCAATGGATTACATGTTGGAAGTATATATGCACTAATTGCATTAGGCTATACTATGGTTTACGGTATAGTTAAACTTATTAACTTTGCTCATGGAGATATTTTAATGATGGGAGCATTTTCTGTATATATGTTAATGGGCATGGGACTACCTTTTTGGTTAGTAATCATTATAACTGCACTTCTTACTGCACTAGCAGGTATTACTATTGAGAGATTTGCCTATAAACCACTTAGGTCGGCGCCAAGAATTTCTGCACTTATAACTGCTATTGGAGTTAGTCTTGCTCTTGAAAATTTATTTATGATTATTTTTAAGCCCAATCCTAGACCTTTTCCAGAAATTTATAAATTCAAGTCTATTATGTTGGGAAAAGTTACAATAAGTGGATTGACTATAGTGACTATATTTTTAGCTATAGTATTAATGATTCTTTTGGAATTATTTGTAAAGAAAACCAAAACAGGTAAAGCTATGAGAGCAGTTTCTCAAGATAAACAAGCAGCAATGCTTATGGGTATAAATGTTAATAGAACAATATCAATAACTTTTGCATTAGGGTCTGCACTAGGTGCTATAGGTGGAGTTTTATATAGTATGGCATATCCATTGATAGATCCATATATGGGAATCATGCCAGGGCTTAAAGCCTTTATTGCCGCAGTATTAGGAGGTATAGGAATTATTCCTGGAGCCATGATTGGTGGATTTATTATGGGGGTAGCTGAAAGTTTTACAAAAGGCTACATATCTAGTCAATTATCAGATGCTGTTGTATTTGGAATACTTATTCTTGTTCTTATTATAAAACCGTCGGGTATATTGGGTAAAAATGTTAGAGAGAAAGTGTAGGTGCAATAGATGAAAGGAAAATTAAAAGGATATTTAATCAATATATCTTTAATGATTGCATTATATGTAATATTTTTCGTGCTTATCAATACAGGTGTTGTTAATAGATATTATGAAGGAATTTTAATTTTAATAGGAATAAACATTATACTAGCAACTAGTCTTAATCTTGTGACTGGATTTTTAGGACAACTAGCTTTAGGACATGCTGGATTTATGGCAGTTGGAGCATATGCATCAGCTTTAGCAACTATTAATATGAATTTACCTATACCTTCAGGATTACAATTTGTAATTTCTTTGATAATAGGGGGTTTAGTAGCAGCATTATTTGGACTCATAATTGGGATACCTGCGCTAAGGTTACGTGGTGATTATTTAGGAATCATAACTTTAGGATTTGGTGAAATGATTCGTGTAATAATAATAAACCTTAAGTTTACAAATGGTGCAAGAGGTCTTAAAGGGATTTCTATGTTATCAAATTTTAGTAACGTATATTGGATAACAATAATAACTGTTGTAGTAATATATACTGTTATTCATTCACGTCACGGAAGAAGCATTCTTGCTATAAGAGAAAATGAAATTGCAGCTGATGCTGTTGGGGTACCTACAGCATTTTACAAAGTTTTTGCTTTTGTTTTAGCAGCTTTTTTTGCAGGAATAGCAGGTGGTCTTTTTGCACATTACATGTCAATAATAGATCCTAAAAAATTCACATTCATTTTTTCAGTTGAGATATTAGTTATAGTTGTTTTGGGTGGAATGGGTAGTTTAACTGGCTCTGTTATTGCAGCTGTTTTATTAACATTACTTCCAGAAGCATTGAGAGATTTCGCAATATATAGAATGCTTATTTACTCAGTATTGCTAATAATTATGATGTTATTTAGACCTTCTGGAATATTTGGTACAAAGGAACTATCAATTCAGAAACTACTAAATCGGCTAAAAGGTAAAAGGAGTGAGTAGACATGGCATTACTTGAAGCAAAGAATGTAGGTATAAGCTTTGGAGGACTTAGAGCAGTAGATGACTTCAATTTAACAATAAATGAAGGTGAATTAGTTGGCCTTATTGGACCTAATGGAGCAGGAAAAACTACTACTTTTAATATGCTAACAGGTGTATACTTACCCACTGATGGTGATATTTTAATAGATGATAAAAGTATAGTTGGAGATAAGCCATATCAAGTTGTAAATAAAGGTGTTGCAAGAACATTTCAAAACATAAGGTTATTTAGTAATTTGAGTGTTTTGGATAATGTAAAAATTGCATTCCAAAAACAAATGAAATACAGTCCATTAGCTGGGATACTTAGGCTTCCAAGTTATTGGAAAGAAGAAAAAGAAGTAGACAAAAAAGGAAGAGAATTATTAGCTCTTTTTGGTATGGAAGATCTTGCTGATGTTACGGCTAAAAACTTACCTTATGGTAAACAAAGAAAATTAGAAATCGCAAGAGCTCTTGCTACTAATCCTAAAATTCTCATGCTTGATGAGCCAGCAGCTGGGATGAATCCTCAAGAAACTAGTGAGTTAATGGATACTATTCATTTTATAAGAGATAAATTCGATATTTCAATATTGCTTATTGAACATGATATGCATTTAGTAATGGGAATTTGTGAAAGAATAGTTGTTCTTAACTATGGTGTGATTCTTGCTAAAGGAACTCCTGACGAGATAAAAAATAATCCTGAGGTTATCAAGGCATATCTTGGAGAATAGGAGGATGAGAAATGTTAAAAGTTAATGATTTAAATGTATATTATGGAGTAATACATGCGATAAAAGGAATTAGTTTTGAAGTTAAAAAAGGTGAAATTGTTACACTAATAGGTGCAAATGGAGCAGGGAAAACTACAATACTTCAGACTTTATCAGGTATGATAAAACCAAAGTCAGGAGAAATAGTATATAATGATATGAATATAAATACTATTGATTCACACAAAATAGTCGGTAAAGGACTTGCTCATGTACCAGAAGGTAGAAGAGTATTCCCTGAAATGACAGTTAGGGAAAACTTAGAGATGGGTGCTTTTTCAAGAAAAAGCAAAAGTGAAATTGAAGAAAGTTTACAAAATGCATATAAGAAATTTCCAAGATTGTATGAACGAAGAAAGCAAACGGCAGGAACATTAAGTGGTGGAGAACAACAAATGCTAGCAATAGGAAGGGCATTGATGTGTAAACCAGACATATTGCTTATGGATGAGCCTTCAATGGGATTAGCTCCTATATTAGTTCAGGAAATATTTGATATAATAAAAGAAATCAATGATTTAGGAACTACAGTATTGCTTGTAGAGCAAAATGCAAATAAAGCATTATCTATAGCGGACAGAGCTTATGTATTAGAAACAGGTAAAATAATTTTAGAAGGAAATGCTAAAGAACTTCTAGGAAATGAAGATGTTAAGAAGGCTTATTTAGGTGCTTAAAGTAAAAAGAAATTAAGAATATTACGATGTATAATCGAAATATTCTTTTTTTATTGATAATGAATTTTTAAAATATCTACTTTAATAATTTTTTGCACAAATCTGAGTTATTTAACTGCACACTCAGAAGCTTCCCCTTTTAAAATTTCAATTCCATGCTTTAAAGCAGGAAGAACAAAGTTTAAATTCTCTATCGCAGCTTTGGGACTTCCAGGTAGATTTATAATAAGAGTGTTGTTTCTAATTCCAGATATTCCTCTTGATAACATTGCTTTTGGTGTAATATCTAAAGATTTCATTCTCATTGCTTCACTTATACCAGGAACATATTTTTCGATTACTTTTTGAGTTGCCTCAGGTGTTATATCTCTTTTAGAAAAACCAGTACCTCCATTTGTTAATACTAGATCCACTTTTGAATTATCACATAAGTATTGTAGTTCTTTTACAATTATATTTAATTCATCTGGTATTATTTTATAATAATCTACATAATATTCATTTGGAGATAGAGTTTTTTTTACAGAAGGGCCTGTTACATCCTCTCGTTCTCCTTTTGAGCCTTTGTCACTTATGGTTAATATTGCTGTTTTTATCATATATATACCCTCCTCGAATTTGAATCACTTAGTTTAAATAATTATATCATGATTGAAGGATATAAGTAAATTAAATACAAATATATAACCATACTACATATGTATTTATTAAAATACCATTTATTTGACAAAAAAATAGAGGCTGATATAATAAATGTAATGAATAGTAAATAACAAAATGAAACGTGAAAGATGAATTTGTATGATTTTAATAAATAGTTACTTTAATTAGTTGAAAACCGCATGGAGAAGGGAAGAAGAGCATGAGTGATGAAATGAATCTTAACCATTTTGATGATGAAGGCAAAGCAATAATGGTAGATGTGAGCGAAAAAAAGGATACTGTAAGAATTGCTATTGCCCACGGAAAGGTATGTATGGAACCAGAAACTCTTGAATTAATTGAAAATGGTGAAATGGGTAAAGGGGATGTTTTAGGTGTTGCTAGAGTTGCAGCGATTATGGCAACAAAAAAAACACATGACTTAATTCCTATGTGCCACCCACTGATGTTATCGGCATGTACCGTTGAATTCAAAGTGAATAGAGAAAAGTCCGAGATACATATAGAAGTAACAGTTAAGACAACAGGAAAAACTGGGGTAGAAATGGAAGCTTTAACGGCTACATCAATTGCTGGGCTTACTATATATGATATGTGTAAAGCAGTAGATAAAAAAATGACTATAGGAGATATTTATCTTGAGAAAAAAACAGGAGGGAAAAGTGGTATTTTTCTTCGTGAATAAAGATAAGTTATGAAATTAAAGTATGAATGATAACATTTACATTATTTGATAAGGAGTAACTTTTGGAAAACATTAAGTTATGTTACTTTTAACTTATCAAGGGATATTTCCATAATTTTGATAGTATTATCTTTAGTTAATTTTACATTTCTTAAAAGAAATTCAGGTTATAGATGGAAGCAAAATTTGGGATAAAATAATAAGAGAGAAGGTCTAAATATGATCGATAGCCAAGGAAGAAAGATAGACTATTTAAGAATTTCAATAACTGATAGATGTAATTTGAGATGTATATATTGTATGCCGGAAAAAGGCATCGAATTATTAATGCATGATAAGATTTTGACTTTTGAAGAAATACTAAGAATAGTAAAAAATGTTGCAACACTTGGAATATCAAAAATTCGTATCACTGGTGGAGAACCTTTAGTACGGTTAGGTATTGTTAAATTAATTAAGGATATTAAACAAACGCCAGGAATTGAAGAAGTAAGCATTACTACGAATGGAATTCTTTTAGAAGATTATATAGATGAATTTATAGAAGCAGGATTGGATAGATTGAATATAAGCTTAGATACATTAAAAGAAGACACATATAAAGAGATTACTCGTAATGGCAGCCTAAAAAAAGTACTAACAGGAATTGATTTAGCTATTGAAAAGGGAATAAATAGAGTTAAATTAAATACTGTAATTATAAAGGGAATTAACTTCTCAGAGATAATGGATTTTGTGAGGTTTTCCGAAGAAAAACATATTGATGTTAGATTTATAGAATTAATGCCAATAGGAGAAGGTAGTAAATTTACTCCTGTATCTAATGATGAAATTAAAAAAGTTATTTCTAAAGAGAGAAAGTTAACACCATTTAATAATAAAATTGGTTCAGGTCCGGCTACTTATTATAAAAGTCCATTAAGCAAAGGAAGCGTAGGATTTATTAGTGCTATAAGTCATGAATTTTGTAGTAATTGTAATAGAGTGCGCCTAACAGCAGAAGGATTTTTAAAGTTGTGTTTATTTTGGGACAAAGGTATAGATTTAAAGAAATTGTTGAGAAATGGTATTGATGATGAAAGATTATTAGAAATTCTTACTCAGGCTATATTTAATAAACCAGCTAAACATGAAATGAATGGAATTAGTTTAAAAGAAGAAGATCTTGATTTAGAAAAAAGAAAAATGTTTCAAATTGGAGGGTAAAAAATTCAAATCTATTTACTGGTTTTATGTAAATAGATTTGAATTTTTTATTTGAATTCTATTCCGCTATTTTTAGTGATATCATCTGAAATTATTGCAGTACCTTGAATTTTTGTACCCTCTTTAACTTTGGGTTGAACAGAAGGATTCAGTGGATAAGTATAATTATCATATTTTAGCTCTGAAAAGAATCTTTCAATCCCTCCACCATATACATCCATAATAATGTCATTCCATCCATTAGTTTTATTTTTACTTATTATTATAGGATTGTTTACTAACGTAAATCTAGAAACAGGTTTGTATTCATCTTTTTGAGATTCAAAAATCAAAGCGCTACAGCCGCCTGTTCCACATACAGAAGGACCAACAAGGTATACAAAGGTTTCAGGTTTTTCATCTCCATTTAGATCAATTCTATTATAATAATATCTAAGTTTGTCAACACCTGGTTTTAAATCATAAACTTTAGCAAAAGCTTCTTCTAGTTTTGGATCTCTAGTCATTTCTGAAGGGATATAATTTAGTTCTGTAAGATCTAGTCCTTGCATACTTTCGAAGTTTAATAAATTATTGTTATTGTCAAGATTCTCATTTGGAGGGGCAGTTGTAGAAACATTATTTTTAACTGAATCTGATTCTGTTGAAGTTGTATTAGCAACGGTTGTTTTATTGCACCCTATAAGAAAAGCACTTAGAAGTAGTAATAGTAAATAGTTGTATTGTTTCATTTTAAAATCTCCTTTTGTCTTATTTTTCTTTATTATTATGTTATCATTAGAAACTTATTAGAGAGTAACAAAGTGGTTACATAAAGATTACATAAAAGTTACAGAACTAAATCTCTTTTCAGGTAACTAAAGTTACTGATAATCTCAAGCCAAAAGGTATATAATAATCAATATAAAGTGAAAGAAAGAGGGATGGCAATGAGTGCACATTTTGGGAATTTACAAAAAGTAAAAGATGGTAAAAGAAAATATGCTATAACTCCTCATATACCAGGTGGATTTATAACAGTTGAAAATTTGGAGAAGATAACTAAAGTAACAAAAAAATATAAAGGTGTCTTGAAAATAACGTCAGGACAAAGAATTCTAATTACTAATTTAGAAGAGAGTGATTTACCATTAATATGGAAAGAATTAGGTATGGAACCGGCGGTAAAATCTCAAAATTCAGTAAAAAATGTAGAGATGTGTCCAGCGGGTTATTGTAAGAGAGCAAAGTACAATACTATAGGTATAGGGATGAAATTATCAAAAAAATACCAATGGATGGAAATGCCATGTAGAACCAAAATAGGGGTAGCGGGATGTAAAAATGCGTGTGGCAGTGTTTATAGTAAAGATATAGGAGTAATTGCAGATAAAACAGGTATTTCTATTACGGCAGGAGGTTCAGCAGGGCACAATCCAAGGTTAGCTGATATCATTGCAACTGAATTGAATGAGGAACAGGCTTTAAAGTTGATAGATACAATTTTTGAGTATTATAAGAAGCATGCAGAAATGGGTGAAAAACTAGGCTTTTTTATAGAAAGAATAGGATTAGAAAAATTTAAGGAAGATGTAAAAAGGTGTTTGTAACATAGGTTACTGATAATTGTTCTCGAAAAGAATATAATTACTACATAAAGAAAATGTTTTGAAGGAGGAAATGAAAATGTTAAATAATAAAGATAAAGATATATTTAAAGAGGAGATTGGATTTGTACCTCCTGGAGTGATGATTGCAGAAAACTTTGGTAAAGAATTTCAAGAAGCTATAGCTGGATACCATCATCAAATATGGGGAGAAGGTGTTATTCCTCTGAAGTATAGATACATGATTGCTCTTGCGACTGCTATATTCGATAATAATGAAAAAAGAGCGAAATTAGAAATGAACAAAGCAATTAAAGAAGGTGCAACTAGGGAAGAACTGTTGGAAGTAATAAAACAACAGATATGGATGAAAGGTGCTCCTACAATAGTACAAGTAGCACCATTAATTGAAGTTTTAAATAAGAAATTTTGAGTTTATAAATGAAAAGCAATGACTACTAAATTTTGCAAAAGTAGTTGTTGTTTTTTTATATTATGTAAAATGGTTATTTATATTAGTTAAAATAGTTATTTTTCTGATTTGCTAGATAATTAGATAATTTTAAAGAAAAACAAAGTTTAAGCAAGTTAAAGAAATATATTAGAGGAATGGTTTAGAGTATACGCATTGTAAAAAATATTTTTATTGATATAATATTTATTGGGGTACATGCCCTATGGTTACAATAAATTTAGAAAGAATTGGGAGTTAAGAGAAATGAGTAATAAAAGTGATACAAGTACAACTTTATTAAAATGGCATAATTTTAGAATAAAAATTATTTTTCAAGGAGTTTTAGTGGGAGTATTCGCAGGATTGTTAATCGTTTTCTATCGATATTTAGTAGAAAAGGCATTTCATGTTACAACGGAAGGATATGCTTTTCTTCGTGAAAATACTCAGTATATACCAATAGGAATTGCTATATTAGTCATATTAGGTATTATAGTTGGTTATTTGGTTGAAAAAGAACCTATGATTTCTGGGAGTGGTATTCCACAAGTGGAGGGAGTATTACTTAGAAAATTAGATATGAACTGGGCTAGAGTTATTACATATAAATTTTTTGGAGGGCTCATAGCTTTAGCAGCTGGATTATCAGTTGGAAGAGAGGGACCTTCTATACAAATGGGTGCAGCTGTAGGAGAAGGATTTACTAAACTTACTAAAAGACCAAAAATCAAAGAAAAATACTTAATAACAGCTGGAGCAAGTGCTGGATTAGCTGCTGCTTTCAATGCACCTTTAGCTGGAGTTATGTTTTCATTGGAAGAAGTTCATAAAAATTTTTCACCTATAGTTTTAACAACTTCATTAGCAGCTTCGATAACTTCAGATTTTGTTTCAAAACATTTTTTCGGTCTTAAACCGATATTCGATTTTAATATTACAC
The DNA here is from genome assembly GCF_050402865.1 of Clostridium sediminicola. NCBI lineage: Bacteria > Bacillati > Bacillota > Clostridia > Eubacteriales > Clostridiaceae > Clostridium > Clostridium sediminicola. The sequence goes on along the minus strand of NZ_BAABMF010000003.1, from coordinate 443,619 downwards.
ATTCTATACCATTAAAGGATTATCCATATCTGTTGGTATTGGGTATAATAATTGGTTTTGGAGGAGTTCTATTTAACAAAGGTATTCTTACGGCACAGAATTTGTATGGCAAGCAAAAGGTGTTATCAAAAAAGTATTGGCCGATTATTCCTTTTATATTAGCTGGAATATTAGGAGTTTATATACCAGAAGTTTTAGGAGGAGGACATGAATTAATTGTATCATTAACTCATAGCACACCGATACCATTGATTTCACTTGTTGTGGTTATTATTGTTAAATACTTGTTTACAATAATTAGTTATGGATCTGCAGCACCAGGTGGTATATTTTTGCCTCTGCTAGTTATAGGTGCTTTAATAGGTGCTATATACGGGATAATTTTAAGTAATTATTTTGGATTTAGTAATACATATATAGTAAATTTTATAATAATAGCAATGGCAGGATACTTTACGGCTGTAGTAAAAGCGCCTATAACTGGTATGGTTTTACTTACTGAGATGACAGGATCTTTTAGCCACTTATTATCTATTGCTTTTGTATGTATAATTGCTTACGTAATAACGGATTTATTGAATTCAGAGCCAATTTATGAATCTCTTTTTGAAAGAGTTTTATCTAAATCAGATAATATTTTCAAAGGAGAGAGCAATAATAAAGTGATAATAGAAGTTCCAGTTTGTGTAGAGTCTTTTCTTGAAGATAAAAAAATATGTCAGGTAGATTGGCCTTGTAGTTGTCTTATAGCAGCTTTAAAACGAGGAGAAAAAGAAATAATACCTAGAGGAGATACAGTTATATATGCAGGGGATTATCTTATAGTTTTAGCGAATGAAGACACCGCTTCCAGCATTCAAGAATGTTTAACAAGTTTTGGAAGTAATTAAAATATATAATCCTTCTGATATTATTGAAAATTTAGCATCCTATTCTGCTCCCTCATATCCTGTCCATGAAGAAGTAATAAATGAAATAGTTTCATTTATAGATAAAACAAAATAATATAACAATGATCTCTTATTAATATAATAGGAGATTTTTTGTATTAAGAAAGCAATATAAGGAGATATTGTTTATGTAAGGACTATTAAATCACAAAAGTTAGTTGAATTTCATCTAAGTTACTTTTCAGGAGGAAATATTATAATATATCAAAAATCAAAATTTTGTTCTGGGTTAACAAATAATAATTATGTATTGATAATAATTATTAAATAAGTTATAATATTATTATGATAAATAAGTAAATTAAATTTGATAAATAAAATTATTTGAAAATAAGGAGGATATTATGAAAGTAGCTATTATAGGTTGTACTCATGCAGGTACAGCTTCAATTGTAAATATTGCAAAACTATACCCAGAGGCAGAGATTACAGTATATGAAAGAAATGATAATATTTCATTTTTATCTTGTGGAATTGCATTATATGTAGGCGGTGTGATAAAAGATCCTAATGGATTATTTTATAGTTCTCCTAAAGCGTTAGCTGAACTTGGAGTAAAGACTAAGATGTTACATGATGTTGTTAAAATTGATATAGACGATAAGAAACTATTAGTTAAAAATTTAGAAACAAATGAAGAATTTCAAGATACATTTGATAAATTGATTATTACAACAGGTTCATGGCCTATTCAACCAAATATCAAGGGAAGTGAGCTCAGTAATATTCTTTTGTCAAAGAATTTCAACCATTCTAATACTATTATAGAAAAAGCAAAAAATGCAAAAAATATTGTTGTAATTGGAGCAGGTTATATTGGGGTAGAATTGGCAGAAGCGTTTAATATGAATGGTAAAAATGTAACTTTGATAGATGCTTTTGATAGAATTTTAAGTAAATACTTGGATAAAGAATTTACTGATATGGCTGAAAAAGCTTTCGAAGATGAAGGTATAAAACTAGCTCTAGGAGAAAAAGTTGTTGAGTTTAAAGGTTATCAAGATAAAGTGAATAAGGTTATCACTGATAAGGGGGAATACCAAGCAGATCTAGTAATTATGTGTATTGGGTTCAAACCAAATACATACTTAGTTAAGGATCAAGTAGATACACTAGAAAATGGTGCGATTATTGTAAATGAATATATGCAAACTAGTAGGGAAGATGTGTTTGCTGCAGGTGATTCCTGTGCTATAGTTTATAATCCAACTGGAAAATATAGATATATTCCACTAGCTACAAATGCAGTTAGAATGGGTACGTTAGTAGCTCAAAATTTAGTTGAGCAAAGAGTAAAATATATGGGTACGCAAGGAACATCAGGTATAAAAATTTATGATTTAAATATCTCTTCTACAGGATTAACTGAACAATCAGCATTAGAAGAAGGATTAAATATTGAGACTGTTTCTGTTAAGGACAATGTTCGTCCAGAATTTATGCCTACGTATGAAGAAGCATTATTAAAAGTGGTTTATCATAAGAAAAGCCGTGAAATTTTAGGGGCTCAAATCATATCAAAGGCTGATATGACACAATCGATAAATACTGTCTCAGTGTGTATTCAAAATAAAATGACTATTGATGAATTAGCTTTTGTAGATTTCTTTTTCCAACCACATTATAACAAACCTTGGAATTTACTTAACATGGCTGGTCAAATGTCACTTCAATAAAATGTTCTTTTATTATTGAAAAAGAAAAAAATCGTCCCAATATATATCATAACTATCGATATGTATTGGGATTTTTATAATATTTACCATTTCTTGTGACTAATAAGATAGAATGTTTTAATATAATAAATTTTTTGGTGATGAATATAATATAGAATAGTAAGGTTTTATTTTATTCTATATAAAAAATATTAGGTTAAAAGGGATAAAAGGGATTAATATTCACTTATCCCTTTTATCCCATAACACACTACATAAAGTAAACGATTACTGCGGTAGGAGGCAGTTTGGAGTAGTGATTATATTTTGATTATTTGGTATAAAAATTGCTTTTGATTTCTGTATCATGTAAATCTTTTTAAATTTTAGGAGGTATTGAAATGATAAAAAATTACGATCCATACAAAAATATGTTGGAAGTTTTAGACAAAGCAGCGGATATGTTGGGATTGAAGGAAAAGGATTATATTGCTCTTAAATCACCTGAAAGGGAACTAAAAGTATCACTTCCTATTGAAATGGATGATGGCTCAGTTAAAGTGTTTGAAGGTTATAGAGTTCAACATTCAAGCTCTAGAGGTCCATGTAAAGGTGGAATTAGATATCATCAAGATGTAAATATTAATGAAGTAAAAGCTTTAGCAGCGTGGATGAGTCTGAAATGTGCTGTTGTAAATATTCCGTATGGTGGTGGAAAAGGTGGAATCAGAATAGATCCTTCTAAATTATCTAAAAAAGAATTGAAACGATTGACAAGAAGATATACAGCAATGATACTTCCTATTATTGGACCAGAAAGAGATATCCCAGCACCAGATGTAAATACTAATGCAGAGGTAATGGGTTGGATGATGGATACTTATAGTATGTTGAAGGGATATACTGTACCTGGTGTAGTTACAGGAAAACCATTGGAAATAGGTGGTTCATTAGGTAGAAGTGAGGCAACAGGGCGAGGAGTAATGTTTGTAGCAAAAGAGATACTTCATAGACTTGGGATACCTGTTTTAGGTACAAAGATTGCAGTTCAAGGAATGGGGAATGTAGGTGGAACTGCTGCTAGGCTATTGAGTAAAGAGGGATGTAAAATTGTAGCTGTAAGTGATATGTCAGGTGGAGTATATTGTGATAGTGGTCTTGAAATTCAGGATATTTCATCATTTCTCTCTAAAAATGATGGAGCATTATTAAAAGATTATTCATTGAAAAATGGTGAGATTCGTATATCTAATGATGAATTATTGAAATTAGATGTGGATATGTTAATTCCAGCAGCTTTGGAAAATCAAATAAATGAAAAAAATGCAGATGACATTAAAGCTAGAATAATTATTGAAGCGGCGAATGGGCCTACAACAACAGAAGCAGATAAAATTTTGCAGAGAAAAGGTATTGTAATTATGCCGGATATTTTAGCTAATGCAGGAGGAGTAGTTGTATCTTATTTTGAATGGGTACAGAATATACAGTCATTAACATGGGATGAAGAAAGAATTAATCGTACATTGGAGAAAAAAATGATACAGGCATTTAATGAAGTGTGGGATAAAGCTAAAGAAAGTGAGACTACTTATAGAATGGGTGCATATATGGTAGCTATAGATCGATTAGTTAAAGCAATGCAGATACGTTCTATTTTTCCATAAAATTAAAAAAAACTGGGATCGATGATTCCAGTTTTTTTATGTAAAGAATAATTAATTACTTCACAATCCACTTTTATTTTATAAATATTTATGTTAGATTTAAGGAAGTGGTAAATATTATAAAGTAGTACATAACAAAATTTATACCTATTTAGATATCTAATAAATGGGAGGAAAACAATGAAAAAGAAAATTGCAGTTATAACTTTTTCTTATAATTCGGCAGTTTTTTACTGTGAACAATTACAGGAATTATTTGGAGAGTATGTTACTCTAGAGAAATATTCATTAGATAATAATAGTTTGAATGGAAGAATTGATGCAGATATAGTTCTGATATCAACAAATGATATTTATGGAACTGTTAAGAAATACATAAAAGATGAGTGTGAAATAATAATTAATAGCGTGACAATGACAAAAAAAGGATTAGAAAAACTAATGAAGATCCCTAAAGGTGAAAAAGTTATGCTGGTGAATTTGAGTTTAGAAATGTCAGTAGAAACAATTTCTTTGCTTTATCAATTAGGGGTGAATCATATTGAATTTGTGCCTATTTACCCAAGGATAAAAGATATTCCTAATTTAGATATCGCTGTTACTCCTGGTGAAGTTAGGTATGTTCCTAAAAATGTAAAACAAATCATAGATATAGGACAAAGAGGATTAGATATAAATACTATAATGGATTTAGCTATAAAACTGAATTTAGATGATCTGCTGAGAAAAGATAAGATTCAGAATTACTTCAAGAGTATAGTAACTAATAGATATGCAGTACAAAAACTAATGGGTTTAACTAATAGGCTTCAAAGTCAATTTAGCATTTTATTGCAAGGATTAGAGGAAGGAATTATAGGAATTGATTTAGATGGGATAGTATATTTTTATAATGAAAGTGCTGAAAGTATTATTGGTTTAAAAAAAGAAAAAGTGTTAGGTAGGCAAATTAAAGATTTAATACCAGAATTACCATTTGAAAAGGTGCTTAATACGTCATCATCAATTAAACAAAAATTGGTACGAATAAATGGTTGTGCAATTTCTGCAAATATAGATCCAATAACAAATGAAAGAACTCTTTTTGGAGCCGCTGCAATAATTAAAAGGTTCAGTGACGCAGAAAAAGAACAGCATAAACTTAGATCACAACTTATAGGAAAAGGACATCGAGCTAAGTATAACTTTGAAGATATTATTGGGCAAAGTGATGAGATTAATAAAGTTAAAGATATAGCAAGAAGGATGGCAAAATCGGATTCTTCAATATTAATTAGAGGCGAAACTGGTACTGGTAAGGAATTGTTTGCTCAAGCAATCCATAATAGTTCAAGTAGAAAGAACTATCAATTTGTTGCAGTAAATTGTGCGGCTTTGCCAGAAAGTTTGCTTGAAAGTGAGCTTTTTGGATATGAAGAAGGTGCTTTTACTGGAGCAAGAAAAGGAGGTAAGTTAGGTCTATTTGAATTAGCTCATATGGGAACTTTGTTTTTAGATGAGATTGGTGAAATGGAGTTAGGATTACAGGCTAGATTATTAAGGGTTGTTCAAGAAAGAGAAGTTATGAGAATTGGTGGTGATAGAGTAATAAATGTTGATGTTAGATTGATAGCAGCAACAAATCGAGATTTGAAAAAATTAGTTCAGCAAGGAAAGTTTAGACAAGATCTATTTTTTAGGTTAAATGTGTTGCCTCTGAAACTTGTACCTTTAAGGGAAAGAGGGGAAGATATTTTATTATTAGTTAATAAAATAAAAGCAAAGCTTGACAAAGATTTTGTTTTATCAGATAATGCTTTAAAAGCTTTATTAAACCATAATTGGGAAGGTAATGTACGAGAGTTAAGAAATTATGTGGAATATCTTGCTCATTTAGAAAAGAAAAATATTGAAGTTGAGGATTTGCCTTTTGAAACATCCAATAATAGCAATTCTGATGATTCGCTTTATTTAAGCGAATCAGAAAACAATATTTTAAGTATCTTTGAGATGCATACTAAGAATAGAATTGATAAATATAAATTTGTATTAAAAGAATTAGAAAATGGATATAGAAAAAGAAAAACAACAGGAAGAAGGAGTATTGCAGATAATGCAAAAGCAAACGGTGTTTTTTTATCAGAGCAGATGATAAGAAGGATATTTGTTGATTTAAGTAGTTATGGATTAGTAGAAATATCTAGTGGAAGAGGGGGAACGAAAATAACTGAATTAGGAATTAAGATTTTAAATCACTTGAGTAAGTAAATATGGCATGATAGTTGCTGGATATATATAGTGAATTTTTATAATATAAGGAGGGTTTTTAGTGTTTAATTATCCAAGAAGAGAAGAACTAGCGTTATTACCTACGCCTATTCACAAATTAGAAAAATTAAGTGAATTGCTAGGTGGCCCAGAAATTTATTTAAAAAGAGATGATATCACAGGTGGGGTTGTTGGTGGTAATAAAATTAGAAAATTAGAATTCGTAATCGCTGATGCGATAGATAAGGGATATGATACTCTTATTACTTGTGGTGGGATGCAGTCTAATCATTGTAGAGCTACAGCTTTTGCAGCTTCTAAATTAGGACTTGATTGTCATTTGATTCTAAGAAAAAATGAAACTCCAGTAATAGAAGCAAATTTGTTTTTGGACAAATTGGCAGGGGCGGACATTCATTATATTGATAATGAAAAATATGAAAATAATCTCCAAGGAATATTGAAGGAAGTACAAGATAAGTTAGAAAAAGAAGGAAAGAAGGCATATATTATTCCTACTGGAGCCTCTTTTGGAATAGGTAATTTCGGATACTTAAAAGCTGTAGAGGAGATAAGTAAACAATGTAAAGAAGAGGAAAATAAGTTTGATTATATAGTGACCGCTATAGGTTCAGGGGGAACATATACAGGTTTATCTTTAGGGAAGAAATTGTATTTGCCTGAAACTAAAATTGTAGGAATTAATGTTTGCGATGATAAAGAACATTTTACTGAAAGAATAAAGAAAATATGGAAAGAAAGTTTTGCTTTTATGGATAAGGAAATTCCATTAGTTGATGGAGATATCAATATTATTGACGGGTATGTTGGTCTTGGATATGCTAAGAGTACACAAGAAGAACTTAAATTTATTACAGAGATAGCTAGATTAGAAGGGGTTGTATTTGATCCTGTTTATACAGGAAAAGCATTTTTAGGTCTTGTAGACCAGATAAAAAAAGGGAGTTTTAAAAAGGGAGAGAAAATATTGTTTATTCATACTGGTGGTATTTTTGGGATATTTCCAAAAAAAGATATGTTTCAGTTTGAAAAGTAAGTAATGTTTTATAAAGATATTTGTATATAAGAAATAGGTTTAATGGGTTAACAAACACCCCATTAAACCTATTTTTTTAGAGAAAAGGGAAAAATAATGACTAAAAAGCAAGCTATATGTAGAAAAAAATATTGGCATGGTAATTGCTTTAAATAATACTGAGGGCGACAAACGTTTACAGAAAATATTGTGGAGGGTTAAATATGAAATATGATTTTGATAAAGTAATTAATAGAATTGGGACAAATACTGCTAAATGGGATGAGGTCGAAACTAAATTTGGAACAACAGATGTTCTCCCAATGTGGGTTGCAGATATGGATATTAGGGTAGCACAACCTATTATTGATGCTCTGAAAGAAAGAGCTGAGCATGGAATATTCGGATATACTAAAATGTCTGATAGTTATAAAGAAGCTGTGTGTAGTTGGATGGAAAAAAGACATGATTGGAAAGTAGAAAAAGATTGGATAATTCATAGCCCTGGAGTAGTTCCAGCTCTTAGTATTATTATAAGAGAATTTACTAATCCTGGAGATAAAATAATTATTCAATCACCTGTATATTACCCTTTCTTTGATGTTGTAAAAGAAAATGGACGTGAATTAATATGCAATTCTCTTAAAGAGGAAGATGGAAAGTATGTTATGGATTATGAAGATTTAGAAAATAAAATAGATGAAAATGTAAAACTTATGATATTATGTAGTCCACAGAATCCTGTAGGAAGAGTATGGACAAGAGAAGAACTTGTTAGACTAGGAGATATTTGTATAAAGAATAATATAAAAATTATAAGTGATGAAATTCACGCAGACCTTGTATATAAAGGTCATAAGCATATACCTTTTGCTTCTATATCTGAAGAATTTGCTCAAAATACAATTACTTGTTTTGCACCTAGTAAAACTTTTAATATTGCGGGATTACAATCAGCTTTATTGGCAATACCAAACAAAAAAGATTACGAAAAATTTGCGGCTGCTTTAGGAACATTAGATGTTCGCAGAGATAATTGTTTTGGAGCGGTTGCTACTGAGACAGCTTATACAAAAGGAGAAGAGTGGCTTGAACAATTATTAGAATATTTAGAGTCTAATTTAGACTTCTTAATTGAATATTTTGAAGAAAAAATCCCGAAAATTAAAGTAAATAAAATTGAAGGAACTTATTTAGTTTGGCTAGATTGTCGTGAGTTAGGTATGAATAGAGAAGAACTATCACAATTTATGATAGAGAAAGCTAAAGTAGCATTGGATTTTGGATTTTGGTTTGGTAATGAGGGTGAAGGATTTGTAAGAATGAATATTGCCTGTCCAAGAGCTACTCTTACTGAGGGAATTGAGAGAATTAAAAAGGCTGTAAAAGAAATTTAATGATTATTACATAAAAGGTATGGTTATTAGCACATATATCACAAATTGTCTTTATAATAACCTAACTTTTATGCTATGATAAAACAAAATTAGGAGGTTTTAATTATGGAATTTGGATTAGTAAGCTTACTACCACCGATTTTAGCAATTATTTTAGCAATTGTAACAAAACAGGTATTTTTATCGTTATTTGCAGGTATATTTCTAGGCGAAATATTGTTACATGGGTGGGCACTTTTTCCAGCACTAAATGCTTCCCTTGGTAGAATCATTGATGTGTTTGCAGAAGGTTGGGTTACAAAAACTGTATTATTCTCACTTCTTGTAGGTGGAGTTATAACCCTTGTTCAAGCTTCTGGAGGTGTTGATGGATTTGTAGATTACTTAACAGAAAAAACTAAGCTTGTTAAAAATGAAAAAGCTGCTCAACTTTTAGCTTTTATCATCGGAATCGTAGTTTTTATTGAATCATCTATAACTATTCTTACATCAGGTACAGTGGCAAGACCATTAACTGATAAGTACAAAGTATCTAGAGAAAAATTAGCATATATAATAGACTCTACTTCAGCACCAATTTGTTCCCTTATACCACTTAATGCATGGGGAGCTACATTGATGGGATTGATAGCAGTTCAAGTATCAAATGGAGTAATTGAAGGAAATCCTACTACTTTACTTATAAAAAGTATTCCTTTTAACTTTTATTCAATAATTGCAGTTTTAGCAGTAGCATACTATATATTTACTGGTAAAGACTGGGGTCCAATGAAAACAGCGGAAGAAAGAGTTAAAACTACAGGAAAGCTTATGAAAGAAGGAGCAGTTCCAGTTGTAGATGTAGAGGCTACTCAAATTCCGACTAAAGATGGAGTTCAACCAAAAGCTTCAAATATGATTTTACCAATAGCAGTTCTTATTGCATGTATGCCGATTTTCCTACTTATTACAGGTGAAGGAAATCTTTTGAATGGTTCAGGATCTACTTCAGTATTCTGGTCTGTGCTTGTGTCATTAACTTTTTCAGCAATATATTATAGAGCACAAAACATTATGAAACTAGAAGAATTTATGGGTTATGTTTATAAAGGAATTGGGTCAATGATTCCAGTAGTTACAATTTTAATATTTTCTATTGCAATAGGTAATGTAGTTAGTGATGTTGGAACAGGGTCATTCATGGCTAGTCTTGTAGAAGGAAGAATAAATGGTGGATATGGACCAGCAATTATATTTGTTATGGGATGTTTAATTGCCTTCTCTACTGGTACTAGTTGGGGAACTTTCGCTCTTATGATGCCGATTGCTATTCAGATGGCAGTAGCAATGGATGCAAATGTATTAGTTAGTATAGGTGCTGTAATCTCAGGAGCTATTATGGGAGATCACTGTTCGCCAATATCTGATACAACAATTATATCATCCATGGCAGCAGCAACTGATCATATTGAGCATGTAAAAACACAAATACCATATGCTTTGGCTAATTCAGTAGTAACACTAGTTTTATTTCTTATTGCAGGATTTTTACTTTAACTATTGTAATTAATTAAAGAATAGAAATAAAAAGTATATGAAATTGTAAAACTGGCTAATTATTAAAGAATCATTATTATGATTAGTCAGTTTTTACTTACGGGAATTGATAATATAATAAAAATTAAAGGGGAGCTATAAATGAATAGAGAAAGTATCGAGAAAATGGGTTTTGGAACACAAACAATACACGGTGGACATATAGGGGATAAACAGTTTGGGTCATTAGCTACGCCGGTATATAGGACTTCTACATTCGTATTTAATTCAGCAGAAGAAGGAGGAAGAAGATTCGCATTAGAAGAGCCTGGATATATATACTCAAGATTAGGAAACCCTACAAATGCTGAAGTAGAAGAAAGAGTAGCTATTCTTGAAAAAGCTGAAGCAGCAGTATCAACAGCATCAGGAATTGGAGCTATATCTTCATGTTTATGGACTGCGTTAAAAGCTGGAGACCATGTAGTAGCATCTGATACTCTTTATGGTTGTACTTTTGCACTATTAAATCATGGACTTACTAGATTTGGAATTGAAGTTACATTTGTAGATGTAAGTAACCTTGAAGAAGTTAAAAATGCTATGAAACCTAACACTAGAGTAGTATACTTAGAGACACCTGCAAATCCAACATTGAAAATAACAAATTTAGACGAAATATCAAAAATTGCTCATACTATTGAAAATTGTTTAGTATTTGTTGATAATACATTTTGTACACCATATATTCAAAGACCAATAGAGCATGGTGCTGATGTTGTTCTTCATTCGGCAACTAAATATTTAAATGGTCATGGAGATGTTATCGCAGGATTCGCTGCTGGTAAAGCAGATTTTATAACACAAGTTAGAATAGTTGGTATAAAAGATATGACTGGTGCTGTATTAAGTGCAGATGATGCTTATTTAGTATTGAGAGGAATGAAAACTTTAGAACTTAGAATGAAGCAACATTGTACTAATGCAATGAAAGTTGCTGAATTTTTAGAAAGTCATCCAGCAGTTGAAAAAGTTTATTATCCAGGACTTAAGAGCTTTGAATACTATGATTTAGCTAAAAAACAAATGGATTTACCAGGAGCTATGATTGCTTTTGAACTTAAAGGTGGAGTAGAAGAAGGAAGAATTGTTATGAATAATGTTCACTTAGCTGCATTAGCAGTTAGTTTAGGAGATGCTGAAACATTAATTCAACATCCAGCTTCAATGACTCACTCTCCATATACATCGGAAGAAAGAGCAGCTTGTGGAATAAGCGATGGACTTGTTAGATTATCAGTTGGTCTTGAAACTGCTGAAGATATTATTGCTGATATGAAACAAGCTTTAGATTTAATTGTTAAGTAGTAGATTATTGTAATAAATTAAAGATTTTGAAAAATAGTGTGAATAACATGTATATTTCGTTTAAACGGAGGGTATGTTAATTACGCAGTTGTTTTAAAAGAATATTCATGTTTTTCATATATCAATATAAAATTGGAGGAAGAAAAAATGGAGAAAAAAATAATATCAACTAATAAAGCACCAGGTGCTATAGGTCCGTATTCACAAGCAATAATGACTGGAAATTTAATATTTACTTCAGGACAGTTGCCTATTAATACTGAAACTGGAGAAATGCCTACTACTATAGAAGAGCAAACAAGAGAATCATTAAAGAATGTAAAAGCAATTCTCGAAGAAGCTGGCAGTAGTATGGATAAAGTAGTAAAAAGTTTAGTTTTATTAAATGATATAAATGATTTTGCTAAAATGAATGAAGTTTATCAAGAATTTTTTAAAGAAAACTATCCTGCAAGAAGTGCATTTGAAGTTGGTAGATTACCAAAAGATGCCCTAGTTGAAATAGAAGTTGTAGCTTTAGTATAATTTTATAAAAAAATAATAATAAGGTCTTTTTAGCTATGCTAAGGAGGCTTTTTTATTGTATTGAATTTATAAATTATTTTAGCAATTTGATGCTTATTAAGTGGAGCGACTTTGTGTAATATATGCCTTTATTCTTATGAATAACTTTATATTTATATTAAATTATAATAACTAAAACAAGAATGCGAATTATACATAGTGAAAATTTGTATTATAGTTCGACACGTGACAAATTATAAACAAAAACAAAAATAAAACATTCACAAACGTAAAGTACTATGTTATACTTTAATTGAAATAATGACAGAAGGTATTTTGTGAGTTGATTTCGATATGTAATTTTGTACCAGTATAAGTAGTTCTTATACTGGTTATGTTTGCGTGTAAGCTGATGTAAAATTTTGGGAAGAATTATTATATTATTAGAAGATAAAAACAAGATTAAAAGGGGGATTTTAATTGTTTACTATGCAGCAATATTTACAGCCTTCAAACTTAGATGAAGCATATAAAATATTAATGGCAAAAAAAAGTAACACTATATTAGGGGGATGTGCGTGGCTTAGGATGGGTAATAAAAGAATAGGAAATGCTATAGATTTATCAGCAATTGACCTTGATTTTATTAAAGAAAATGAAGAATTTATTGAAATTGGATCAATGACTACATTAAGAGAGATTGAAACTAATCAAATATTAAATAATTATTTTAATGGGATATTGCCCATTTCAATAGGGAATATAATCGGTGTTCAGTTTAGAAATGTTGTTACTGTGGGAGGATCTGTATTTTCAAGATTTGGATTTTCGGATTTTATTACACCTTTACTTGCCCTTGATGCTGAAGTAGAACTTTATAATGCAGGTAGGTTATTATTAAAAGATTTCTTAAAGAAACCTTATGAAAAGGACATACTTATTAAGTTAGTTATAAAAAAACAAAACAGTAAAGCTTCATATAAAATGATTAGAAATTCAGCGGGAGATTTTCCGTTATTAAACGTTGCAGTTACAGAAAAAAATGGACAGTGGAATGTAGTAATTGGTGCAAGACCTGCTAGAGCAGAAGTTGCAGAAAAAGCTTCTCTTCTACTTTCAAAAAATGAGATTAATGAAGAAAATATAAATAAAGCAATGAGCACTGCAGTAGGTGAATTGTGTTTTGATAGTAATAAAAGAGCTTCAAAAGAATATCGTGAAGAAGTAGCGAAAGTTTTAGTGAAAAGAGCTATTATGGAGGTTTTATCATGCAAATAGAAGTTAAAGTTAATGGGAATATAATGAAAATGGAAGTAGAAAATAATGAGATGCTTCTAGATGCTCTTAGAAAATATGGTTTTTTCAGTATTAAAAAAGGTTGTGACACAACTAGTTGTGGTTTATGTACTATTTGGCTTGAAGGAAAGCCTATACTTTCTTGCTCTACTTTAGCAGTTAAGGCAAATGGGAAAAATGTTACAACTCTTGAAGGAGTTCAAAACGAGGCTGAAGAATTTGGAACATTTCTTGTAAATGAAGGAGCAGAGCAGTGCGGTTTTTGTAGTCCAGGCTTAATCATGACTGTATTAGCAATGAAACGAGAGCTTTCTAATCCGTCAGAAGAAGATATTAAGCACTATTTAGCAGGAAATCTTTGTAGATGTACTGGATACATGGGACAATTAAGAGCTATCAAGAAGTATATGGGGGTGAAATAAATGAAGGTTGTAGGAAAAGGGATAGATAAAATAGATGGTATGACTCTAGTTACTGGAAAACCTGTTTATACAAATGATATAGTTCCTCCAAATGCGTTGATAGTTAAAATACTTAGAAGTCCTCATGCCTTTGCTAGGATAAAAGACATTAAGGTATCTGAAGCGGAAAATCTAGACGGTGTTGAATGTGTATTAACGTATAAAGATGTACCCAAGAATAGATTTACTCTTGCAGGACAGTCTTATCCAGAACCATCTCCTTATGATAGACTCATTCTTGATGAATATGTAAGATATGTAGGAGATGAAGTGGCAATAGTCGCTGCGGTTGATGAAAAAACGGCAATAAAAGCTATGAAACTTATAAAAGTAGATTATGAAGTTTATGAACCTATTATTAAAATTGAAGATGCAGTAGATCACAAATCTGTTATACATTCGGAAGAAGATTATCATTTGAATTTTGATATAGGTTCACAAGTTAAAAGAAATATTGTATGCTCTGATAGTTATGAGCATGGAGATATAGAGGAAGAATTTAAAAATTCTGACGTGATTGTTGAAGAAACATATTTTACACAAGCGCAAGCGCAAGCAATGATGGAGTCTTTTAGAGCTTACACTTACCTTGATCAGACCGGAAGATTAACATGTGTAAGTTCTACTCAAATTCCATTCCATGTAAGAAAAATTGTTGCTAGAGCTTTAGATATACCGAAATCAAGAGTTAGAGTTGTGAAACCTAGAGTTGGTGGGGGATTTGGGGCAAAACAAACTGCAGCAGTAGAAATATTTGTAGGTATTGTGACCTTAAAAACAGGAAAACCCGCAGCAATAACTTATGATAGAAAAGAAACTTTTAGTTGTACAACTAGCCGTCATGCTATGAAAATAAAAGTAAAGATTGGTGCAGATAAAGAAGGAAACATTAAAGCCATTGATATTAATACTCTCTCTGATACAGGAGCTTATGGTGAACATGCTCCAACTACTATAGGGTTAGTTGCACATAAAACGCTACCTTTGTATAATAAAGCAAAGGCAGTTAAATTTTCAGCAGATGTAGTATATACGAATAAAATGTCAGCAGGTGCTTTGAGGGGATACGGAGCGACACAAGGAACTTTTGCAGTTGAATCTGCAGTAAATCAGTTAGCAGCAAAGCTTAAAATAGACCCAGTTGCTATTAGAGAGAAGAACTTAGTAAAAGAAGGAGAAGTAATGCCTGCTTATTATGGCGAATATCTAGCAAGTTCAGCTTTAGAAAGATGTGTTGCTAAAGGTAAAGAACTAATTGGATGGAATGAAAAATATCCAATGAAGAAAATAAGTGATACAAAGGTTAAATCTGTTGGTATGGCTGTAACTATGCAGGGTTCAGGAATTGCAGGAATAGATATTGCATCAGCAGAAATAAAATTAAATGACGATGGTTTTTATACTTTACTTGTTGGTTCTAGTGATATGGGAACTGGGTGTGATACAATATTATCTCAGATGGCTGCAGAAATACTAGAAACAAGTATGGATAATGTAATTATATATTCTTCTGATACTGATACATCACCATATGATGCAGGTTCATACGCTTCAAGTACAACTTATGTTACGGGAATGGCTGTTGTTAAAGCAGCTGAAGATTTGAGAAATCAAATATTAGCAGAAGGTGCAAAAATATTAGAAAAATCTATAGAAAATGTAGAGTTTGATGGAGAATACATTAAATCTTGTGATGAGAAAAGTTCTATATCTTTAAATGAGCTTGCTCAAACATTAGCTTTTGGAGTAGGGAAAAATCAACTTATTGGTAAAGCAACTCATGGAAGTCCGGTATCTCCACCGCCTTTTATAGCAGGTTTCGTAGAAATTGAAGTTGACAAAGAAACTGGAAAAATTGAGCTTATTGATTATGTAGCTGTTGCTGATTGTGGTACTGTTATTAATCCAAATCTTGCAAGAATCCAAGTTGAAGGTGGAATTGCTCAAGGAATAGGAATGGCGATGTATGAAGAAGTAAGGTATTCTGATAAAGGTAAAATGGATACAGATTCTTTTATGCAGTATAAAATACCTTGCAGAAAAGATGTAGGCAATATAAGAGTTGCATTTGAGAGTAGTTATGAACCAACAGGACCGTTTGGTGCTAAATCTATTGGAGAAGTTGTTATCAATACTCCACCACCAGCTATAGCTAATGCAGTTTATAATGCTGTAGGAGTTAATATAAGGACACTTCCGATAACTCCTGAAAAAGTACTTCTAGCTATGATGGAAAATAGAAATAAATAGGTAAGGGGAGCTAAATAAATGGTGAATGGTAATAGTCTAAACAGTTTTATTAATATTTCCAAGGGCGAGTGTTTAACGTTAGTAGGAGCAGGAGGAAAAACATCCTTTATGTTGAACTTAGCATCAGAATTGAAACATTATGGAAAAGTGGCTGTTACCACTACTACTAAAATCTATCCTCCTTCAGATAAGTTTTTTAATCATCTATATATTGGCGATGAAAAACGCATTTTAAAATGTCCCTATAATAGTAATGGAGTATATGTGGTTGGTTCTTCTATTAATACAGAAGGAAAAATAATATCTGTAAAAGAATGGTTTTTAGACAAACTATTAGAAAAGCTCGATTACATAATAATTGAAGGAGATGGTTCTAAAGGGAAGCCTTTAAAAGGCTGGAAGGATCATGAACCTGTAATTCCAGATGTATCTAACAAAACAGTGGGAATATTAGATATTGAAAGTGTTGGAATGGAAATATGTGAGGAAAATGTTCATAGAAGTGGAATCTTTACATCTATTACTGATTCAAGTATAGGAGATAAAGTTACTATTGAACATCTAAAGAAAATTGTAGAACACCCTAAAGGGCTCTTTAAATTTTCAAAAGGAGAGCGTATATTATTTATAAATAAGGTCGAAAGTATGGAAAGTTATAATTTTGGGATTAAGCTTTCTGAGATGCTTAAGGATAATGTGAAAATTGATAAAATAATAATAGGCAGTATTAAAAATAGAAAGTATAATTTGATTAAATAAATGAAGGTGAGATTAATGATAAATGCAATTATTATGGCTTCTGGACTTTCACGGAGGATGGGTAGTAATAAACTATTGTTAAAATTAAATGGTAAATATTTAGTTCAACATATTATAGATAAAATCAATAATATTAGCTTTCATGATATAATAATAGTAACAAGTTATGATGATGTTTTTAAGATTGCTGAGAAGAGTAATATGAAGTATGTTATAAATAACAATGGAGAAAAAGGTATAAGTGAATCAATAAAGTTAGGTATTGTGAATTCAGCAAAGTGTGATGGATATATGTTTTTCACAGGTGACCAACCATTAGTAAGTGAAGAGACAATCATAGAATTAATGGATAATTTTAATAAGAATGAAGGGAAAATAATTATACCGGTTTATGATGGATTTAGAGGAAGTCCTGTAGTATTTCCGTCTAAATTTAAAGGGGATTTACTTTCTTTGGAAGGTGATAAAGGTGGTAAGAGTGTAATTAATAATAATTTAAAAGATGTAGTATATGTAAGTATTGAAAATGGAATCGAGAATCTTGATATAGATACTGTTGAAGACTATGAAAATATTTTGAAGCATTTATAATGGTTATTCCACAAAAAGTAATTTAGTTGAACTTCGACTACGATATATAGCGTCAGAACGCATCAATTTGCGGTAGATATTGTGGTCGATTTTAGTTCAACTTACTTTTTGTGGTTTAACCCTATAAAGAAAAATAAGAAAAAAGTCTCAAATGGTATTTTGAGACTTTTTTAATAGTTAAATTATTTCAACCATCCTGTAGATCTATTAACTGCTTTCTTCCATCCAGCTAACAATTCTTCACTTTTTTCCTTATCCATATCTGGTGTAAAAGTTCTATCAACTGACCAATTATTAACAACATCTTCTTTACTTTGCCAATATCCAACTGCTAAACCTGCTAGGTAAGCAGCACCAAGAGCTGTTGTTTCAACTACTTCTGGTCTTTGTACAGGTTTTCTTAATATTGAAGCTTGGAATTGCATTAAGAAATTATTTGCAGTAGCTCCTCCGTCAACCTTTAATGCTTCAAGTTCTATTCCTGAATCTTCAGCCATTGCATTTAATACGTCATTTGTTTGATAAGCCATAGATTCAACAGCTGCTCTAACAATATGCTCTTTTTTTGCTCCTCTAGTTAATCCTACAATAGTTCCTCTAGCATAAGAATCCCAATAAGGTGCACCTAATCCTACAAAAGCAGGTACTAAGTAAACTCCATTAGTATCTTCAACTGCTTCACAGTATTTTTCTGATTCTGGAGCACTTTCTAAGAGTTTAACCTCATCTCTTAGCCATTGTATAACAGCACCGCCTATAAAAACACTACCTTCTAGGGCGTATTGAACGTCTTCTGATGTTGATGCTGCAATAGTAGTTACTAATCCATTTTTAGATGCTACTGCTTTATTACCAGTATTCATCAATAAGAAACAACCAGTTCCATAAGTATTTTTAGCCATTCCAGGTTTGAAACATGCTTGCCCGAATAGAGCTGCTTGCTGGTCTCCTGCTACGCCAGAAATTTTAATTGGTGCACCAAAAAGTTCAGAAGCAGTTTCACCAAATACAAAACTGGATGGTTTAACTTCAGGTAACATCGAAGCGGGGATATTCAGTGCTTTATATAATTCTTCATCCCATTTTAATTCATGTATATTAAATATCATTGTTCTTGATGCATTTGTAAAATCAGTAACGTGAACTTTGCCGCCTGTCAAGTTCCAAATTAACCATGTATCAATATTACCAAAAATTAAATTTCCTTTTTCAGCTTCTTGTCTTGCACCTTCAACATTTTCTAAAATCCAATTTATTTTTGTTCCTGAAAAATAAGCATCTAAAACTAAACCAGTTTTATTTCTAACTGGGTCAGCTAACCCTTTATCTTTTAATTCGTCACAATACTCAGCAGTTCTTCTACACTGCCAAACTATAGCGTTATAAACAGGTTTTCCGGTATTCTTATTCCAAACTACAGTTGTTTCCCTTTGATTTGTAATACCAATACTAGCGATATCTTCAGGTTTTGCACCAATTTTTTCTAAGGCTTCTTTAGCAACACCTAATTGAGATTCCCAAATTTCCATAGGGTCATGTTCTACCCAACCAGCTTTAGGATATATTTGCGTAAATTCTTTTTGTGCTACAGTTACTATTTGACCTTCTTTATTAAATAAGATACATCTAGAACTTGTAGTTCCTTGATCCAATGCCATTATATACTTTGCCATAAAAAAAACCCCCTTATATTTGTTAACGATTTCAGCAATTTGAATAAAGTGAATTTAAATATAAATTATTTTTAGAACAACATTACGAAAAGCGAAGCACCCAAGATAGCACCAACTATAGGTCCTAAAGTTGGAACCCAAGAATATGCCCAGTCAGAATCACCTTTCCCTGGTATAGGTAATATAAAATGAGCTATACGAGGACCTAAATCTCTAGCAGGATTCAATGAATACCCAGTTGGTCCACCAAGGGCTAATCCTAATACAAAGATTAACAAACCAACTGCTAAAGCGCTGACACCAGCAACCATTTCTGCTTGGCCTAAACCTAAAATACCGAATAAAAGTAATGCAGTTGCTAATACTTCACATAAAAAGTTAGCTCCGTAGCTTCTTATTGCAGGACCAGTTGCGAATACGCCTAATTTTGCTCCTTTATCTTCAGTTGCTTTAAAATGAGGTAGATAAGAAAGATAAACTAGAACAGCACCTAAAATTGCACCTATCATTTGAGCAGTAATGTATGATGGAACGTCCGCCCATGCAAATTTACCAACTACTGCTAAACTAATTGTAACTGCAGGATTTATATGAGCGCCACTTATTCCACCAAAAATAAATACTGGAAGTGCAACAGCTATTGCCCATGCGGTAGTTATAACAATCCAGCCAGAATCATTACCTTTTGTTTTTGCTAAAACAACATTTGCCACAACAGCATCACCTAACCAAACCAAAATCATTGTACCTAGTAATTCAGCCATAAAATTAGACATATAAGTTCCCCCTTGAATTTAATTAATTTGCGTATACCGGTATATTCACAAATTGTAAACGTTTTACAATGTAGCAGTCAAAAAAACCATTCTAAAATATAACCAATAAGGTTAAGTTTTGAATGGCTCTCTAATCTCTGCCGAATAACATATAGATTTGTAAGTAGGAAAATAGCAGTAATCAAAACACAAAACTGAATGTTTTGCATTTGTTACAATTGCTATGAATCCATAATACTACAATATTCGACAATAAGCAAATGTTTTTTTGAGGTTTTTATATGAAATTCAAATAAATAACGAACGATATAGTAAAAAATGTAATTTATTTTAACTATACCTAATACTTTCTTTCAAAAGATAAGTCATTAACTTTTCACCTGCATCAAAGAAATTACCAGATTCAGTTGCAGACTTTTCAGTAAAATTATTTTTAGGATTATTATTGTTTACACGACTGTCATAAATCACATAGGGTACAGGTTCTGATGAATGAGTTCTTATTTTTATTGGTGTTCTATGATCGGGTAATATTAGTACACGGAAATCTTCACCAGCATCTTCCATAGCTTTTTTTATAGGTTTTACAATCTTCTCATCAATAATTTCAATAGATTTTATCTTTCCATCTAAATCTCCTTGGTGACTACATTCATCTGGTGCTTCAATATGTACATAAACAAAATCATCACCTTGGATTAAAGTCTTTATAGCAGATTCAGCTTTTCCACTAAAATTAGTGTTTATTGTTCCCGTTGCACCAGCTACTTCTATAGTTTTTAATCCAGCAAGTATTCCTATACCGTTGATTAAATCTACTGCAGATATAACGGCACCGTTTAATCCAAACTTACTTTTAAAAGAATCTAGTTTAGGTTTTTTACCTTCTCCCCAGATCCATATAGAGTTAGCAGGATTTAATCCTTTTTCTTTTCGAGCCAAGTTAATTGGGTGATTTTTTAAAAGATCATATGATTTTTTCATCATATTAAAAAGTATGTCTTTATTTGGTCCACTAGGTAGATGAGTTTTGATTTTTTTTTCTAAAATATCATGTGGTGGAGTTAGTTTATAATCAAAAGGCCCTTTATCCCAAACAATTAAATGTCTGTAACTAACACCAGGATAGTATTTTATTAATTCTGTTTCTAGTAGTTCTCGAATATCAAGAATTAATTTTTTTGCTTCTTCAGTTGTAATTTCTCCAGAAGAATGATCAATCATAGTTTTTTCTTCATAAGGTTCTTCTTCGGATAATGTAACAAGATTACAACGGAAAGTAACATCAGTGCTTGATAATTCTACACCCATACTTGCAGCTTCTAGTGGTGAACGTCCTGTATGGTATATTTCTGGAGCATAGCTCATAACTGATAAATTAGCAGTATCACTTCCTGGAGACATACCTATTGGTACAGTTTGTACCAGTCCTACTTCTCCCTTTTGAGCCATTTCTGTAATAGTTGGAATATTAGCTACAGCCAAAGGTGTTTTATTATTTAAGTGTTCAATTTCATAGTCAGCCATACCATCAACTAAAATTGTGATATATTTCAAGTTAAACCCCTCCTTTATTGAATGAAATATAAATTACTTTATTGTATCACAGTAAAAAAGTATA
Source organism: Clostridium sediminicola (assembly GCF_050402865.1). Taxonomy (NCBI): domain Bacteria; kingdom Bacillati; phylum Bacillota; class Clostridia; order Eubacteriales; family Clostridiaceae; genus Clostridium; species Clostridium sediminicola. The sequence continues at coordinate 421,853 of NZ_BAABMF010000003.1, read as the reverse complement.
TACAAGAAAAGAGGTTTAAGGTATTTATAATAAATAATATTCTAATAAAGGAAGTATATGGTATAATTAATTATCATATAAGGAAAGCAGGTGTAAATATGCAAAATATTTCTTTATCATCATTTGATATACATTGTTTTCATGAAGGAACTAATTATCATAGTTATGAGTTTTTAGGCTGTCATATAAAGGAGAGTGATGAAGTGAAGGGAGCTCTTTTTTCTGTTTGGGCTCCAAATGCTGAGAAAATTCGAGTTGTAGGAAGTTTTAATAATTGGAATGGCGAAAAATATACTATGAAAAAAATTGAAAATTCTGGTATATGGAAGCTTTTTATACAAGATATTCAAGAGGGCGACAGTTATATGTACGAAGTATTTAATAGCAATGAGAAAAATCCAGTTCTAAAAGCGGATCCATGTGCTTTTTATTCACAACTTCGTCCTAAGAATGCATCTATTGTGTATAATTACAAAGGATATAACTGGAAAGATGATAAATGGTTAAAAAAACGTGAAAAAAGTAATATTTATTCTGAACCAGTTAATATTTATGAAGTTCATTTAGGTTCTTGGAAAACACATGATGTTGAGACTAAAGACGAGGATTCAAAAAAACAATTTTATACATATAGAGATATGGCAGAAGAACTTCCAGAGTATGTAGCATCTATGGGGTATACTCATGTGGAACTACTTCCAATTATGGAGCATCCTTTAGATGCTTCTTGGGGGTATCAATCAACAGGATATTTCGCTGTTACATCAAGGTATGGGACACCTAAGGATTTTATGTATTTAGTTGATAAATTTCATGAAAAGGGATTAGGAGTTATTTTAGACTGGGCTCCTGGGCATTTTTGTAAAGATGCTCATGGGTTATATAACTTTGATGGTACACATCTTTATGAACATCCAAACCCTTTAATAGGTGAAAATTATGATTGGGGAACATCAAACTTTGATTTTGAAAAGTTAGAAATACATAGTTATTTAATATCAAATGCTATTTTTTGGTTTAAAGAGTATCATATTGATGGAATAAGAGTAGATGCAGTCGCTAATATGTTATATTTAACTTATGGAATGAAATCTGATTTAAAAATAAAAAATAAATATGGTGGAGATGAGAAGATTGAAGCTGTAGATTTTCTTAAAAAACTTAATGAAGCAATATTTAAGTATGTCAAGAATCCTTTGGTAATAGCGGAAGATTCAAGCACTTGGCCAATGCTTACAGCTCCTACATATATAGGGGGAATGGGGTTTAATTACAAATGGAATATGGGATGGATGAATGATATGTTAAAATATATGCAACTAGATCCCATATATAAAAAATGGCATCATGATAAAATAACATTTTCATTACTCTATGCTTTTTCAGAAAATTTCGTTTTGCCACTATCCCATGATGAAGTAGTTCATGGAAAAAAATCTCTTTTAGATAAGATGCCAGGAGATTATTGGCAGAAATTTGCGAATTTAAGATTATTTTATGGTTATATGATGGGTCATCCAGGAAAAAAATTGTTATTTATGGGTGGAGAGATTGGTCAATTCATAGAATGGAATTTTGACCAACAGCTGGATTGGTTTTTACTTTTATATCCTCCACATAAAAAACTACAACACTATGTTAAAGAGTTAAATATGCTTTATAAGAAAGAAAGTGCTTTTTGGGAAAAAGACCATGGATATGATGGGTTTGAATGGATAGACCATTCAAATTATGAACAAAGTATTATATCTTTTATTAGGAAGGGTAAAACAGATAGTAATTATCTAATATTTATATGTAATTTTACTCCTGTTGTTTACTACGATTATAAGGTTGGGGTTCCAGAAAATATTGAATATGTAGAAATTTTCAATAGTGACGAAGACGATTATAATGGATCAGGGCAAATAAATGAGGGCATTATGAAAGCAAACCAAGAAAAATGGAATAATCAACCATATCATATAAAAACAAAAATTCCACCTTTGGCTATGTTGGTCCTAAAACCTAAACAGAAGAAAGAAAAAGTTAAAAGTTTAATATTAGAAGGAGAAAAGATATGAAGCAGGTTAAGAATATAATATTCTTAATTATAATTACTATTGTGATTAGTTTAAGTGGTTGTAAAGAGAGTACATCAAATAAATCTAATAAAAAAGTTAGTAATGAAGAAAAAATTACAGTTGCAGTTTCTATTGTACCAGAAGAAACATTTGTTAGGGCTGTGGCAGGTGATAATGTAAATATTATCACTATGATTCCTCCTGGATATAGTCCAGCAAATTACCAGCCAACACCTAAACAAATGGCTAAATTAAGTGAAGCTAAAATGTATTTTTCTATTGGAGTATCAACTGAAGAAGTTAATATTTTGCCTAGTATCAGAGACTTTAATAAAGACATATTGATAATTTCACTAGATAACAAAGTTGAGGAGGTTTATCCTCATCTATATTTCCAAAGTGTAGAACATAGTGCTAAAGACCCTCATATATGGCTATCACCTAAAAGAGTTATACTTATGATAGAATGTATAAGAGATGAGTTAATTAAAGTAGATTCCAATAATAAAAATTCTTATATTAAAAATTCTGAAGAATATATAGCTAAAATCAAAAAAATAGACGAAGAAATACGAGAATCATTAAATAATATAAAGAACAACTCATTTATTATTTATCATCCATCTTTTGGATATTTCGCAAAAGATTACGGGTTAAATATGATTGCAATAGAAGATGATGGTAAGGAGTCTACTGTTAGGAAAATACAAGAAGTTATTGATTTTGCAAAAAAAGAGAAGATAAAAGTTGTTTTTTACCAAGAAGAATTTGATAGTAAACAAGCAGAAACTATTGCTGAAGAAATTGGGGGAGTAACAGTTAAAGTAGCTCCTTTAGCAAAAAATTATTTGGGAAATTTAGAAGAAATAAAAAATAAATTTAGAGAAGTGCTCCAATAATAAATTAAATGTTGACATTTTGTTTTATGTTTAATATAATACTCTATGTACTTAAATTGAATATTAATTATCAAGAGAGGTGGAGGGATAGGCCCTGTGAAGCCCGGCAACCAGCATTTTGCAACGGTGCCAAGTCCTACAGCATTTGCTGAGAGATAATGTGATTTGAATCCAACTTCTTTCGGTGAAATGAAAGAAGTTTTTTATTGTTCAAAAATTAAATAATAAAATTATCAAGAGAGGTGGAGGGATAGGCCCTGTGAAGCCCGGCAACCAGCATTTTTGTAATGGTGCCAAGTCCTACAGCATTTGCTGAGAGATAATGTTAAGATATATTGACTTCTTTCGGTATGAAAGAGGTCTTTTGTTTTAATGTAAAAAGTAACATGATAATCAAGGGGGAGAATGGATTGATAGAAATTAAGAATTTATGTAAAACATATATATCCAAAACCAGTACATTGGATGCCGTAAAAAATGTGAGCTTGAAAATTGAAGATGGAGATATATATGGAATTATAGGGCTAAGTGGTGCGGGAAAATCATCACTTGTTAGATGCATTAATATGCTAGAAAAACCTACAAGTGGAGAGATATTAATAAATGAAAAAGATATAACAAAGCTAAATCCAAAGGAGTTAAGAGAAACAAGAAAAAAAATTGGGATGATATTTCAGAATTTTAATCTGTTAATGAATTCCACAGTTTATGAAAACATTGCTTTTCCTTTAAAAATATCTGGGCTAAAAAAAACAGAGATAGATAAAAAAGTAAAAGAACTTTTGGAAGTCGTAGATCTTTTTGATAAAAAAGATGTATATCCTTCCCAATTATCAGGTGGACAAAAACAAAGAGTTGGTATAGCTAGAGCACTAGCAAATGATCCGAAAATAATTTTGTGTGATGAGGCTACTTCGGCACTTGACCCCAATACTACACAATCTATATTGAATCTTCTTAAAAGTATAAACAAAAGATTTAGTATAACAATTATTGTTATTACACACGAGATGAATGTTATTAAAAATATATGTAACAAGGTTGCAGTAATGGAAAATGGACAAATAGTAGAAGCCGGTAGCGTTATAGAAGTATTTTCAAATCCTAAAACTGAAACTTTAAAAAGTTTTCTAGAGGATGATATTCTCTATGTTCCTAAAGAGATTCTAATCAAAAATAAGGAGATTTATGAAAATGTACTAAAAATATCTTTTTTGGGAAATAGATCCGAAGAACCGATTATTTCCAATATGGTAAAAAAACATGATGTTGATGTAAATATATTAGCTGGAAATATTGAAAATATCCAAGATACTAATTTAGGACATCTTGTAGTAAAAATTTCTGGACAAGAAAAAGATGTTCTATCTTCAATAAAGTATTTAAATATGAATAATTTGAAGGTTGAGGTGATTTAATTGTTATACAATATTGTTAATTTATTTAATTTAATATTACCATCACTATTTGACACTATATATATGGTATTTTTCTCTACAGTATTTTCTCTTGTATTAGGATTGCCTTTAGGAGTAATACTTGTGATTACAGAAAAAAATCATATATGGGAACATAAGAAAGTAAATGGATTTTTAGGATACATCATAAATGTAATGAGATCTCTACCTTTTATAATTTTAATAATAACTATATTTCCACTGTCAAGATTGATAGTGGGTACTGCAATTGGTTCTACAGCAGCAATTGTTCCTTTGTCTATAGCAGCAACGCCTTTTGTTGCAAGAATAGTTGAATCCTCCTTAAAAGAAGTGCCATGGGGGATAATAGAAGCATCTTTATCCATGGGAGCAACAAATAAAGAAATAATATTTAAAGTATTAATTCCAGAAGCAATGCCATCCTTAATTTTAGGGTTGACACTTACAATTATAAATTTACTTGGATATTCTGCTATGGCAGGAGCCATTGGAGGAGGTGGTCTAGGAGATTTAGCAATAAGATACGGTTATCAAAGATTTAGAACTGATGTATTGATAGGAACTATAATTATATTGATAATTTTTGTTCAAATCATTCAAAGTACAGGGAATTTTATAGCAAAACGAATAGATAAAAGATAAATAGGGGGTATTTATAATGAAAAAATCAGGATTATTATTAATTATTTTATTAGTTTTTACTTTAGTATTGGGAGGCTGTTCATCTAAAAGTGATAAGGGGCAACAAGCAAGCGGAAGCGAAAAGAAAAAAATAGTTATTGGTGCAACACCTGTGCCACATGTAGAAATCCTTAATGTAGTAAAACCTTTGCTAGAGGAAAAAGGAATAGAATTAGAAATAAAAGAATTCACAGATTACGTAACACCAAATATGGCATTAAATGATAAAGAACTAGATGCAAACTTCTTTCAACATGTGCCATACATGGATGAATTTTCAAAGAGTAATAATGTAGAATTAGTTTCAGTTGCAAAAGTTCATGTAGAACCTTTAGGAGCATATTCGCAAAATATTAAATCAAAAGATGAAATAAAAGATAATGCAATAATAGCAATACCAAATGATGCAACTAACGAGGGGAGAGCATTACTACTTTTACAAAAACAAGGTTTAATAAAATTAAAAGATGAAAATGGACTTACTCAAACACCACTTGATGTTATAGAAAATCCTAAGAATTTGCAGTTTGAAGAGTTAGAGGCTGCTCAATTACCAAGAGTTCTTATAGATGTGGATTTTGCAATAATAAACACAAACTTTGCATTAGAAGCAGACTTAAATCCAACAAAAGACGCAATTTTTATAGAAGATGCTGATTCTCCTTATGCTAATATAGTTACAACAAGACCTGATAATAAAGATAAGGAAGAAATAATAGAATTGATAAATGCTATAAATTCTGAAGAAGTTAAGGATTTTATTACTAAAGAATATAAGGGAGCAATAATTCCAGCGTTTAATTAAATAAAGAAAATTTTATTTGCCTATTGCAATTTATAGATATATCAACTAATATAGTAATGATTAAGCCAAGAAGTCAGTTGAAAAGAAACTATTTCGTGGCGTGATTTAATAGCATTGTAATAGAAAATAAGTTTAATTTAAGTTAAACAAAAGGAGAACTAAAAATGGATAAACATAATTGTAATTGTAACGAACATAATCATGATCATGACTGTAACTGTAATCATGAAAGTGAAGACATGTCAATAATGACTTTAATTTTAGACGATGACAAAGAATTAAAATGTAATGTAGTAGGTATTTTCCCTTGTGATGAGAGAGAATATATAGCATTGCTTCCTATGGAAGAAGAAGATGTTTTATTATACCGATATGAAGAAAATGGAGAAGAAGTAGCTTTAAATAATATCGAAGATGATGCTGAATTTGAAAAAGTTAGTGATGCTTTTTGGGATATGGTAGATGAAGAAGCGGATGAAGAAATGTTTGAAGAAGCAAATAAAGAAAAATAACATTAAATTTAGAATATCTAATTAAAAAGGACTGGAAATAGATTTGTAATTATAAAATCTATTTTCAGTCTTTTATTAGTTTATTTAATAGTAAGCAGAAGCACGAAATATAAAATATACCAATATATAGAAAAATATGGTATAATATTAACTGAAGTTTGATAATGTATTAAAGTTTTTTGATAATAAAAAAGGAGAATAGATATGATGTTTATAAACAATAAAAAGCACATGTATGTTTCTAAAAAACAGTTATTATCTCAAACAGAATTAGCCTTTTACAGTAGTTTAAGAAAAGTTATCCAGGACGATACTATGATATGCCCTAAAGTGGCAATTAATGAAATTTTTATGGAAATATTTGAAGAAAAAAAAGGTAATTATAAAAATATAAACAAGATAACTATGAATCCTATAGACTTTTTAATATGTAGCTCTAATAATTTAATACCTATTTTGGGAATAGAATTAGAAGAGGAATCGTATAACCGTATGAATAGAATAGAAAGAGATCGCATACTAAATACACTTTTTAATGAGGCCAATTTGCCTTTATTAAGATTTAAGAAAAAGGAAAAGTATGAAATACAAGAGATAAAAGAAAAATTAGATTTGATATTTGTTCAAAGTGAAAGAAGTATCGATTGTGTAGTTGCCACCATTGAAACTGATTCATTGATAAAAATGGACAAAAATCAATCCAATATAAAGCGAAATAAAAATGTTAAACTATTATGTCCTGTTTGTGGAGCTGAGATGATACTTAGAAAAACAAGAAGAGGGCGTAATAAAGGAAAAGAATTTTATTTATGTTCTAATTATCCAAAGTGCAAGGAAGTTTTAAAAAGAACCTATAAATTGAGTGTTTTATGATGAAAAAGTTAAATTTTTGTAAGTACAATCTTGATTAATTACAAAAAAGAGTATATAATAACAATTGAAAAAATAATAATCTGGGAGCTAATGTTTTTGGCTGAGAGGGGATACGAAAATTCCGACCATGAACCTGATCTGGATAATGCCAGCGTAGGAAAAAGTTAGTAGTATACTGGTGCCTATTCAAGGTAGCAGTTTTTTTGTTTTAGAAAAGGGAGGATTTAATATGTCAGTTGTAAATGTAAGTCTACAAATATTACCTGTTGTTCCAGAAGAAAGAATTTACCCAGTAGTAGACAAGGTAATAGAATTGATACAAAAAAGTGGGGTAAAATATGAAGTAGGACCAATGGAAACAACTATGGAAGGCGAGTTAGATGAATTGTTGAATATTGTAAAAGAAGCTCAAAGTATATGTGTCAATGAAGGCGCTAGTAGAGTGGTTTCCATGGTGAAAATTGACTATAAACCTGAGGGTGTGACTATGAATGAGAAGGTTGGAAAATACAGAAAGTAAAGTTTTACCTAGTCTTTTCATTATATTTCTTATTGTTTTATGGGAAGTAATTATTAATAAATTTGAGGTACCTAAGTATATACTTCCAGCTCCAACGATAATAATAAATTCACTAATAGAAACAAAAACTGTATTATTAATGCATGCTAAGACTACGCTGATTGAAGCATCAATGGGGTTTATAATGGCGACTATTTTTGCTGTTGTATTAGCAGCTTTAATTAACAAGTTCAAATTATTAAAAAGAATTTTATATCCAATTTTTATTATTTCACAAACTGTACCTATTATTGCATTAGCACCATTATTTATGATTTGGTTAGGATTTGATATTCTTCCTAAAATAGTAATTGTTATGTTAGTATGCTTCTTTCCAATAGTTATCAGCGTTACTGAGGGATTGGAAAGAGTTGATAAAGACATGGTAAATATAATGAAAGTAATGAAGGCTAGTGAGTGGGATATTTTCACAAAAGTACAATTGCCAGCTACCTTACCATCTTTTTTTTCAGGGCTTAAAATTGCAGCTACATACAGTATTATGGGAGCCGTAATTGGAGAATGGATAGGAGCTAAAAGCGGTTTAGGGGTTTATATGACACGTGCTATGAGTTCTTTTAAAACCGAAGCTTTATTTGCAGACATAGTAATAGTTGTTTTCATTAGCATAATCTTTTTTAAGTTAATAGAACTTTTAGAAAAAATAATAATGCCTTGGAATAGGTAAGATAAACAGAGGAGAGAAAAAAATGTTAAAAAAAATAAGTTATTTAGTAACAACTGTATTGTTATCTACAATGGTATTAGCAGGATGTGCTGCTAATAATAATGAACCTGAAACTGTAGAAAAAGAAAAAGAATTACAAAAAATAACTGTTACTTTAGATTGGACACCAAATACAAATCATACTGGACTATATGTAGCTAAGGATAAAGGGTATTATAAAGAAGTGGGATTAGAGGTTGAAATTGTTCAGCCATCAAGTGGAACAGCAGAGCAATTAGTTGCAGCAGATACTGCACAATTTGGAATTAGTTATCAGGAAGCAGTAACATTGGCTAGATTGGAAGGTGTACCAGTGGTTTCTATTGCAGCTGTTATCCAGCATAATACTTCTGGCTTTGCTTCTATTAAAGATAAAGGGATAGAAACTCCAGCAGATTTTGAAGGAAAGAAATATGGCGGATGGGGTTCACCAATAGAACAAGCAACATTAAAGGCTTTGATGGAAAAGCATGAAGCTGATGTTGATAAAGTAGAGATTTTAACTAGTGGAGCAACAGACTTCTTTGCTTCTAGCGAAAATGATATAGATTTTGCATGGATTTTTGAAGGATGGACTGGGGTTGAAGCTAAATTAAAAGGCATAGAATTAAATTATGTTGATTTAGGTAAGGAAGAAGCTGCACTAGATTACTATACTCCAGTAATTATTACTAATGAATCAAATATAAATAATAATGAAGAATTAGTTGAAAACTTTATGGCTGCTACTGCGAAAGGTTATGAAGAAGCAATACAAAATCCTAGTGAAGCTGCTACTATTTTAATCGCTAATGCACCTGAATTAGATAAAGATTTAGTAATTGCAAGCCAAGAATTTTTAAGCAAAAAATATAAAGATGATGCTGCACAATGGGGAGTGCAAAAGAAAGAAGTTTGGGATAACTATACAAACTGGCTTTTTGATAATGAATTAATTTCTGAAAAAATTGATACAGAAAAAGCATTTACTAATAAGTTTTTGCCTAAAAAATAAGGAGTATTTTAAATGGATAAACCTAAAATCCTTTTGAAGAATCTACATAAAGATTTTATTTCTAATAATGATAAGCTGAGTGTGTTAAAGGAGATTAATTTATTTGTAGATGAAGGTGAATTTATTTCAATTATAGGTCCAAGTGGATGTGGAAAGAGCACAATCTTTCATATATTGACGGGATTACAGCAAGAATATAAAGGAAGAGTAGAAATTGGTGGAGAGCCGTTACAAAAAATAAAGAAGAAAATGAGTTATATGCATCAAAAGGATCTTTTAATGCCTTGGCGTACTTTAATAGGAAATGTAAGGCTACCCCTTGAATTACAAGGATATAGTAAAAAAGAAGCTTCAAATAAAGTTAAAGAGTTGTTGCCCATATTTGGACTTGAGGGATTTGAAAATGCGTATCCAAAGGAATTATCAGGAGGAATGAGGCAGAGAGCAGCGCTTCTACGGACAGTATTGATAGATAGTGAGATAATGCTACTGGATGAGCCTTTTGGAGCATTAGATGCAATAAACCGATCTAAAATGCAAGAATGGCTTTTGGATATATGGAATCAGTTTAAAAGAACAGTAATGTTTATTACTCATGATATTGAAGAAGCTATATATTTATCAGATAGAATTTACGTCTTGAGCGAAAGACCTGCACAAATAATAGAAGAATTAAATATTGAATTTTCTAGACCTAGGGAAAAAGACATTGTAGTGACTCCAGAATTTTTAAAGTATAAAAAAATATTGATGAATGCTCTTGGAGAAATATAAATTTACATACCGATGAAGTTAATTTTAACTTTATCGGTATTTTTTTTACGTTTAGTAGCATTAAAATAAAAAAATGATACTGTAGTCGATTTTAGTTCAACTTACTTTTGTGGTTTAACCATACAATTATAAAATAATAAAAAAAATAAAAATTAAGTTATAAAATTATCAAAAAATGTTGACATATATGTTATAATTGATTAAGAAATAAGAATATTATTGCTAAATTAGAACTAAAGGGGGTGAATCTTTATTAAGGTTAGTAATTTTAACTATATCCTTAGTAAAGAAAGCATGGAAAATAAAATACAATTAGGGGATTACAATCCTGTTTTAAATTTAAGAGAAACTGAAATAGGTATAAAAAAAACTAAAGATTATTTTGAAAAAAGTTTATCTGAAGCATTAAACTTAATGAGAATTTCGGCACCATTATTTGTTAGAAGGAATACTGGGATAAATGATAATTTAAACGGAATTGAAAGACCAGTAAGTTTCGATGCCCTTGATGTTAAAGATTCAGATTTAGAAATTGTACAATCACTAGCTAAGTGGAAAAGAATGGCTTTATATAGATATGGATTCAATGTTGGAGAAGGTTTATATACTGATATGAATGCTATAAGAAGAGATGAAGAATTAGACAATTTACATTCTATTTATGTTGACCAATGGGATTGGGAAAAAGTGATTAACAAAAAAGATAGAGATTTAGAATTTTTGAAGAATACTGTAAATAAAATTTATAGTGTATTTAAAGAAACAGAAAACTATGTTAATAGTTTATATCCTGAAATTGAAAAGTTTTTACCTGAAAATATTACTTTTGTAACATCACAAGAACTTGAAGATAAATATCCTGAATTAAGTCCAAAAGAAAGAGAAAATGAAATTACTAAGGAAAAAGGTGCAGTTTTTGTTATGCAAATCGGAGGAACACTAAACTCTGGTTCTAAACATGATGGTAGATCACCAGATTATGATGATTGGAATTTAAATGGGGATATATTATTCTGGTATCCGATATTAAACTGTGCACTTGAATTATCATCTATGGGAATAAGAGTTGATGAAAAGGCTTTAAGAAATCAACTTGAAATAAGCGGTTGTAGTGATAGAGAAAGTTTAGATTTTCATAGAATGTTATTAAATGGTGAATTACCTTATACTATTGGTGGAGGTATTGGCCAATCAAGAATATGTATGTTCTTTTTAAGAAAGGCTCATGTTGGAGAAGTTCAAGCTTCTGTATGGTCAGATAAAGTAATTGCGGAATGTAAAGAAAAAAATATATTATTATTATAATTTCAATATGGAATAAAATAAACGGCGCATTAATGTGCCGTTTATTTTATTCCATTTTATTATATAATCAAAACTACTAACCGCTCTGAATTAAAACCTAGTAAATGTATAGTAAAAGTAAATATTGCATAATAAAATATTTATAAGCATATTTCAAGGGTAATTAATATAAATAGTGTTTTAATGTACAGAATAATGGAAACAATAAATAGTAGTAGAAAGGGTGTGCTTTTATGGAAGTTTACTTTGATAATGCAGCAACAACGAAACCATATGATGAAGTAATCAACGAGGTAGCCGATGTTATGAGGAATTATTATGGTAATCCATCTTCCGCTCATAAGCTTGGAATTATTGCTGAACAAAAAATGGAACAAAGTAGAATAGAAGTTTCAAAAGTTCTAAATTGTAGTAAAGATGAAATTATTTTCACATCTGGTGGAACTGAGTCAAATAATCTTTTAATAAAAGGATTTGTTGGAAATAATGGACATATAATTACAAATGATATTGAACATCCTAGTGTATTGAATACTTTTAAAGAATTAGAAAAAAATAATTGTAGTGTTACATATATTAAGGTGGATAGGAATGGACAAATAGATTTAAAAACCTTAGAAGAAAGTATCACAGATAAAACAACATTGCTGAGCATAATGCACGTAAATAATGAAATAGGTTCTGTTCAAGATATTGAGACTATTGGGAACATTTTAAAGAAAAAAAGTAGAAGAGCAAAATTTCATGTTGATGCGGTTCAGAGCTTTGGTAAATATACAATAGATGTTAAAAAATCTAAAATAGATTTGCTTTCTGCAAGTGGACACAAAATTCATGGACCAAGAGGTGTAGGAATTGCATATATAAAAAAAGGGCTCATACCAAAGTCTATTATATTAGGAGGAGGACAAGAAAGAAACTTTAGGGCGGGTACGGAAAATCTTCCTGGAATTGCTGGATTTGCAAAGGCTACAGAAATGATATATAAGGATTTAGAAAGCAATTATCAAAAAGTACTTAATCTTAAATCATATTTTATTGAAAAACTGTCTAGTATAGAAGACATAAAAATCAATAGTAAATTAACAGATAATTTTTCTCCCTATATATTAAGTGTATCGTTTAAAGGAATAAGAGGGGAAGTGTTATTGCATTTATTGGAAGAAAAAAATATTTTTGTATCAACAGGCTCAGCTTGTTCTTCAAAAAATACTAAAGGTAGTCACGTGCTAAAAGGAATAGGTATAGGAAGAAAAGAAATTGAAGGTACTATAAGGTTTAGTTTTAATAGTAAAAATACCATTGAAGAAGTTGATTATTTATATGATATTTTAAATAATAGCTTGAAATTTTTAAGGAGAGTGTAAAGATGAGAAAATTGTTATTAGTAAAGATGGCATCAGAAATCTTTCTTAAAGGTTTAAATAGAAATAAATTTGAAAAAAAATTAAAGAATAACATTAAAGCTGTACTAAAAGGCATTGAATATGGATTTATTGTAGATAGAGGTAGGTGGTTTATACATTCTGAGAATGTTGAAGAGTTAGTTCATAGAGTTAGTAAAGTATTTGGGGTATCTGAGGTTTGTATAGTATATCAGGTAGATGTGGATATGGAATTGATAGGTAATCTTGCTGTTAAATTAGTGAAAGAAGGAAAGTGTAATACTTTTAAAATTGAAGGTAAAAGAGCAGATAAATCATTTCCATTGAATTCTATGGAGTTAAGTAGAGATATTGGTGCCTACGTATTAGAAAATGTGGATGAAATTAAAGTTGATGTTCATAATCCTCAATGCAGGGTAAATATTGAAATAAGGAATAGTGCTTATGTTTATTCTGAAAGGATAAAAGCCATTGGAGGATTACCTTATGGCATGAATGGAAGTACAATGCTTATGCTTTCAGGAGGAATTGATTCGCCAGTTGCAGGATATTTAATGGCTAGAAGAGGTGTAGAGTTAAAATGTGTATACTTTCATAGTCATCCATATACAAGTGAAAGAGCTAAAGAAAAAGTTAAAGAACTTGCTAGAATTCTCAAGAGTTATACAGGAACAATAACTCTATATGTAATACCTTTCACTGAAATACAACTAGATATTAGAGATAAATGTAGAGAAGATGAGCTTACTATAATAATGAGAAGATTTATGATGAGAGTGGCCTGTGAATTGGCAGAGAAATATAATGTCAATTCTATTACTACAGGCGAGAGTATTGGTCAAGTAGCAAGTCAAACAATGGAAGGACTAATGGTTAGTAATGATGTGGCGGATAGGCCAGTATTTAGGCCTTTAATTGCTATGGATAAAATAGATATCATGGATATTTCCAGGGAAATAGATACATATGAAACATCTATACTTCCTTATGAAGATTGCTGTACAATATTTTTACCAAAGCATCCAAAAACAAAACCAAGAGTAGAAAACATTAGAAAATCAGAAGCTATACTAGAAATTGATAAGTTAGTTGATGAAGCTGTTGAGAATGTTGAGATTTATAAGGAACTTTAAAAGAGCTTGGTATGTTTATTGTGTAGTGGGATTGATGTTTTATGGGGATTTGAAATAAAAGGCGAATCAAGATTCGCCTTTTAAATAGATTTGTATTCAGAAATTGAGTCGAAAAAAACAAACAGTTCTGCAGTATTTAATGATGCGAAAGTCGCCGTATATATTAATCTATAGAAAGTGGTTTATTATTTTTTTATACCTGTATAAATTAAACAAGACCTTTCCACAATATATTAACATCCATAAAATTTCAAATATTTTTCAATATTTGATTGTATATATTCAGCACTATGATTACCAGTGAATACAAAATTTTGAGAATTTATTCCTTTTTCTTTCAATATTTTATGTAAAATTGAACAGCCTTCATAAAATCTCCCTTCATCCTTATTTCCAGCATCAAGATAAACATCAATATCAGAAGAAATATTATTGTTTCTTGCAATATATATTGGATCATATTTTTCCCATGAATACATGTCTTTATAATATGACTTGTCTTCATCTTCAAGTTCCAGTTCTAAAGCAGGCATATGCCCTCCTACTTTTGAAAACATATGCTGATGTCGAAATGTATTGTGAAGAGCTATATAACCACCAGCAGATAAACCTCCTATATATCTTCCTTTTCTATCTTTTATAGTATTAAAAGTTTTATCTGTTAAAGGTACTAACTCTTTCATAAAGTAATCTTCATACATTCCTAAATTTATAATTCTATTATTATCTCCAGGATCAAGTACCTCTTTACATATTAAAGATGAATTCAAGCCACGGCTGTTTTCAATTCTTGGACATACAATTATCATAGGTTTAATTTCTCCACTTTTTATCATTTGATCAGCTTTAGTGTTTATATCCAATTCAAACATTATATTTTCTTTCCCACTTCTTCCATGTAGAAAATATAATACAGGTAGAGAAGTTAAATTATTATAACATTCAGGTAAATACACCAACATTGACATCTTTTTACCAAGTACATTGCTATAAAAATTCACTTTTTCTACTTTTGATTTATTCATTTTTGTACCACCTCATTTGAAATTTTGAACTTAAATTGTTATGTTTACAATAGAAAGTACTTGTATTATAATAATTATATTTGCAATATTATTCAAGAATTGTATTGCTGAAATTTAGCACAATTTTGATATAAGGATATAGATATGAAAAATTTGCAAACTTATTATTATAAAAAAATGCCAAATTCAAATTTGGGTATAGATATATTTCTGTCAGAAAATTTCAAGAAAGGAAGAAAATTTAATACACATTGGCATGAAAATATGCAGCTATATTTTTTTACTGAAGGCAAGGCTTTAGTTGAATGTAATAAAAAACGTTACTATGTTACAATTGACAGTATAATAGTCATTAACAATAATGAACTACATTCACTTGAAAGTTTAAGTGACGATCTGAAGTTTTATACAATTCGTATCGATTCTTCATTCTTGTTCAGTAATCAAGTTGATTTATGCCAGACAAAATTCCTTTCACCACTGTCACGAAATCAAATATCTTTTCAAAATTTAATTGAAAATGATAAACAGATATTGGACTGTGTCACCACAACAATACAAGAATATTTTTCGAGGAAAATCGGATACGAACTTGCTGTAAAGTCTTTAATTTACCAATTAATTGTCCTTATGTTAAGAAAATACATTGGAAAATATTTTACAAGAAAAGAACTTATTTCAAAAGCAAATAATTTGAAACGTTTTGATTTGATATTTAAATATATAGACAGGAATTACTCTAAAAAAATATACACTGAGGATCTTTCAAATATTCTACATATTAGTACCTATCATTTTTGCAGACTTTTTAAGCAAATGACAGGGAAGACAACTACAGATTATATTAATGGAATAAGATTGGAAAAGGCTGTTGAATATTTTAATAAAGGCGATCTGAATATAACTGAAGTAGCATTAAGATGTGGATTTGATAGTATAAACTATTTTAGTCGTTTATTTAAAAAGTATTATAATGTTTCACCAACAAAATTTAAAGAAACTCATTGCAAATAATAAAATGGTTAGCTTCTTCAGCTTTGCTAACCATTTTATTATTCAATTTTTAATGAATATTATTCGTACTTTTAATTTTAATAGTTACGACGTCTCTTATACACATTATGAATTAAATGGAGGAATATAAAACCAAAGGGTTAACTGTTGCAAAAGATATTAAAAATTGATATATTGTAATTAACAGCATACAATTTATAATTATTGAGCTTTATTTGTAATAGTACAAATAATCAATTGTATGTTAAATAACCAACAAGCTCATGGTTAAAAACCAATTTTGAGAGTGAGGTTGTTTAAATGAATGAAATTTTACAAATCATTAAAGCTGAAACGTTGACTTTTGAGCAACGAGTTAATGCTTTAGCAAAGGCCGCAGAAAATTCATTGAGTGTTTTAGATTACAGTGAGGATTTTATTAAACTAAAAGATGAAGGTATAATATGTGATTTATTTGAGGGTAATGCTCCATATAGACCTAGATATATTGTTCCTGATTATGAAAAGCTGATAAAGGAAGGTTGCGATTTTTTGAAATTGACACCACCTTCTGATATTTGGGAAGCTGTTAATGCTCTTTTAATATTTTATAAGCATGTACCATCAATAACTAATTTCCCTGTCTATATAGGGAATATAGATAAGTTATTGGATCCATTTATAAAAGATGAAGAAGAAGCGTATAAAGCTATAAAACTTTTCTTAATGCATATTGATAGAACGATTACTGATTCTTTTTGCCATGCTAATATTGGACCAGACACTAATAAAGCTGCAATGCTTATTTTAAAGGCTACTCGCGAGTTAGAAACTTCTATACCAAATATAACTTTAAAATATAATAGTAATACTCCTGATGAATTAGCTATTGAAAGTATAAAAACTGCTTTAGTTACAGCTAAACCATCTTTTGCAAATGATAAGATTTTTATTGATGATTTAGGAGAAAATTATGCTATTGTTAGCTGTTATAATGGATTATATATTGGAGGAGGAAGTTATACTCTTAGTAGATTAAATTTGGCAAACTTAGCTAAAAGTGCTGATAGTATTGATGATTTTATGAACAATAAGCTTCCACATGCTGTAAAAGTTATGAATGAATATATGGATGAGAGAATAAAATTTATTGTTGAAGAAACTCCTTTCTTCAAAACACATTTCTTGGTAAAAGAAGGTTTTATAAGCAAAGATAAATTCACTGCAATGTTTGGATTGGTTGGATTAGCGGAATGCGTTAATGAACTTTCTAATGCAGTTGAACTTAATGATAAATTTGGGCATAGTGATAAAGCTAATAAATTTGGATATGAAATAATTGAAAAGTTATATAATGAGGTTAAAAAACATGTAAATCCTTATTGTAAAGTTTCTGAAGGAAATTTTTTACTTCATGCTCAAGTAGGAATTGATACAGACCTTGGTGTTAGCCCAGGATGTCGTATACCAATTGGTCAGGAGCCAGAACTATATGATCATATAATTCAATCAGCAGAATTCCATAAATTTTTTCCTTCGGGAATAGGAGATATTTTTGCTTTTGATGAGACATCAAAGAAAAATCCGGAATTTATTCTTGATATAATTAAAGGTGCTTTTAGTCAGAAAATGAGATATTTTTCACTCTATTCTTCAGATTGTGATGTTATTAGAATAACTGGTTATTTAGTTAAAAAATCTGAAATGAAAAAATTAGAAAGAGGAGAAGCAGTTCTTAGAGATACAACAGTCTTAGGAATGGGAGCTGCAAACAACTGCAATGTTCTAAATAGAAAGGTTAGAAAAAATGACTAAGGGCTATATAAATCGTATTATACCCTTTAGTTCTGTAGATGGACCAGGTAATCGAGTAGCAATATTTTTGCAGGGTTGCAATTTTAATTGTTTATATTGCCACAATCCTGAAACAATAAATCATTGCATAAATTGTGGGGCATGCGTAGAAGCATGTCCTTCAAATGCACTAACTATAGAAAAAAATAAAGTTAAATGGAATGAGAAAAATTGTATTAATTGTGACAATTGTTTAAAAACTTGTGATATTAATAGTTCACCAAAAGCCAAGATATTAGAATTAAATGAAGTGATTCAAGAAATAAAAAAAATAAAACCTTTTATTTCTGGGATAACTGTATCAGGTGGAGAATGTACTTTGCAAATTCCTTTTTTGATTGAATTATTTAAAGAAGTAAAAGGATTAGGACTAACTACCTATATAGATACTAATGGATCGATACCATTATGGGAAGAGAAAGAATTGATTTCTGTAACGGACATGTTTATGGTTGACCTAAAATCATTTAATTTAAAAGAACATAAAATGCTTACGGGGATGAGTAACGAGATAGTTATTAAAAATATTAAGTATCTAGCATCTATAAATAAACTATATGAAGTAAGGACAGTTATTGTACCAAAAGTGCTAGACAATAGTTTTAATGTTGGAGAAATTAGCAAATTAATAGTTTCTTTAGATTCTAATATAAGATATAAAATTATTAAATATAGATCAATGGGAGTTAGAATAGAATTAATTAATAGCTATACCCCTTCAGATGAAATGATGAACGAGTTAAGATGTATCGCTCATGATAATGGATGTGAAAATATAGTATTAGTATAAAAATAAAAAGATACATACACATTAGGTATGTATCTTTTTATTTTTAAGGATGTTCATTTACTAATTATAATTTTGAAAATGCAATTTTAACAGAAATTTTTTCAAGGAGAGTTCCAAAAACTGTTCTTCCTCCTATAGTATCAGTTCCAGATAATTTTCGGCAGAGCTCAGATATTTCAATAGAATCAATAGTATATTTTTTAGTGTCAGTATAACAACAGCTAATTTTATCTTCGAAAGGGATATCATCAACTATCTCTTTATCATTGTTGTTAAAATCTTTATACTTTATTTTCTTCTCAATTATACCTTTTATTATGGTCTCTTTATCTTTATCAGTTGAGAAAATGATTTTTGGTTTAGTTTTAAATTTATGCTCTATATTAGTAATTTCTATTGCTGGAGGAGTTAAGTATAAAATATGGTTTATTTCCGTTTTACAACAATTTTTATTATTCATAAAAATTCACCTCATTTAGTATAAATATATTTATAAATTTCGTACTTTTATATATTTTATAATATTCTAAATATAGAGATGGTGATAGTATTATATTAATTTGTAGCTAAATTTTTTATAAGTTTTATAAAAAGATTATGGTATAATTGATAAGAAAGATATGTATGAATTATAATGAGGTGAAATTATGCAATATAAAGAATATGGAAAAACAGGCAAAAAGGTTTCAGTTATAGGATTTGGAGGTATGCGTTTCAGAAAAGAGGATTATAATGAATCTTTAGAAAAATCAGCTGAAGTAGTAAGATATGCAAGTAGTTTAGGTATCAACTATTTTGATACTGCACCTATGTATTGCCATGATAAAAGTGAAGAAATTATGGGGGCTGCATTTAAGAAAATGCCTAATCCATTTTATGTATCAACAAAAAGTAATGTAAATAGTGAACCAACTGCAGATGATTTAAGAAGAAGAGTTGAAAAATCACTAATGAGATTAGGTGTAGATAAAATAAATTTTATGCATATGTGGTGTATTCTAAATTTAGACCATTATAAAAAAGTTATTGCGAAAGGTGGTCCTTACGAAGGAGCGCTGAAATTAAAAGAAGAAGGACTTATTGACCATATTACATTTTCAACTCATGCTAGTGGTGAAGAAATAGAAGCTATGGTTAAAGATGGAAGATGGGAAGGGGTAACTCTTGGATACAATGCTACTAATTTTGCATTTAGACAAAAAGGAATCAAAGCGGCTTATGAGCAAGGGTTAGGAGTTGTTACAATGAATCCTCTTGGTGGAGGAATAATCCCTCAAAATCCTGATTTTTATTCTTTTATCAAAGAGAATGAAGAAGACACTTTAGCACAAGCAGCATTAAAATTCAATGTTTCTCATAAAGAAATTACTATAGCGTTAGCTGGTATGGGAACTATAGAAGAAGTAAAAGAGAATGTAAAAGCTGGAGATTCAATAAAAGTATTTACTGAAGAAAAGTTAAGATTAATGGAGAACCATTTGAATAATTCTTTGGATTCTCTCTGCACAGGTTGTGGTTACTGCAAAGGATGTCCAGTAGGAATTGATATTCCTAAATATATGGACGCATATAATATGTTTATTTTGAAGAAAGAAGATAAAAGCATAGAGGACAGGTTAAAATGGCATTGGGGATTAAAGATAAATGGGGCTGCTGATTGTATCGCTTGTGGTAAATGTGAAAAACTGTGTACTCAACACTTACCAATTATTGAAAGGTTAAAACATATAGCTAATATTAAAAAAGATGTGTAAATTCTCACATCTTTTTATTTTCTTAATAAATAATTAATAATTCTAATATATAATGTATTTAAAAATGGTATATTGGAAAAAGTATGTAACTTTCAATTAAGTAAAGTGAGGTTATCCCATGGTAAACAATAATAACAGAAGCTTAAAACATAGAATAGATAAAATGATTTCAGTAGTAAATTTTTCTAGTTTATTACTAATGTTAATTGCATTTATGATTGCACTAGGAATAATTTTTAAAATTTCAAGTGGTATTATTGTAGAATATGCTGCCTATCAAATGAAGTATAAAATAGAAAGAGAATTAAATATAGCAAAGGCAAAGGGGATATATTTAGATAATAGTAATAGTAGAGATATTTATTTTAAGAACTTATTTAAAAGGGTTGGTTTTTCATTTGAATTTTTTGGTGATAAAAAGCATGATTTTAGTATTAATGAAAATAGTGAATTTAAATTAATTGAGAAAGAATTACCAACTCTGAGTATTCATTATAAAATTTCAAAAAATGGAGAGCTTATATATGACTCTGGAATTTCAAATAAAAAGGATAATTTTAAATATAAAACTGTAGATGAAAATAGATTTATAAAAAATATAAATACTACGGTGAAAACTATAATTTATAATGAAGATGAGTCAGAACTAGTAACACTAGAAGTTAAGCTAAATTCTTCCATAATTTATGGAGGATATATAGGGTTATTAACTATATGCATATTTTTATTTATATTAACATTATTAATAACCAAATTAGTATTTTTTAGATTAAGTGGTGCCATTATAAAACCATTGTCAGATTTAGATAAAAAGATGCAAGATTTAGCTAATGGAAATATAGAAGCAGCAATAAAAACTGAAATAAAATTTGATAAACCTGTATATGAAGTAGAGAGTTTGGCAAATAGCACAAATAAGATAATGTCTAGAATGAACGAATACATAGAAAGATTAGGAAATCAAAACAAAGAATTGGAATTTCAAAATTTAACTTTGCACGAAAATGAAAAAGTTTTAAAAGATACTAATAAAACCTTAGATAATAAAAATTCTCAGTTAACTAATATTTTAGATAATGTTGAACAAGGGATATTAAGTTTTAAAAAAGATTTAGTTATTCATCGTGAATACAGCTCTGTATGTAAAAAAATCTTTAATGAGTGTATTGGTGCTCAAAAATTATCTTCTATAATTTATCCTGAAAATGATACTATGCAGGAATTTATTGATGATTTATTAGGAAAAATTTTTACTATAGATAAAGAACAGCAAGGAATATATTTGACGTTATTACCAGAAGAAATATTAATAAACAATGAAATCTTAAGTTTATCATATAAAGTTGTTAAAGATGAGAATGATGAAGACATTATAATGACTATAATTACAGATATAACTGAAAAAAAATTATTGCAAAAGGAAAGAGATAAGGAACACGATACTTTGAAAATGGTAGTTAAAACAATACTAAATAGAGATGATTTTAGAGAACTTGTATTTGATTTTGAGAATTTTGCCTCCAAATCATTTGATAGGATACCAAAAGAAAAATATGAAGAAACTCTTAGAGAAATTCATACATTTAAGGGTAATTTCAGTCAGTACGAAATGGTCAATCTTATTTCAAAATTAGACGAGTTAGAAAGTAAATTATACGAAAAAAATGGTTTGTTTTATATAAAAGATATTGATAATAAACAACTAAAAGCTTGGTTAATGGAGGATTTAGGGATTATCGAAGCTTATGCAGGTGAGAACTTTATAAAGGATGAGGAATTTTGTTATGTAAAGAAAGAGCAACTTTTGGAAATTGAAAAAAAAGTTAAAGAAACATTATCTACGAAAGAATGTAGAGTAATTTTACCTCTTATTAAAAGTCTAAGGTATAAATCACTGAAAGATCTTTTGAGAACCTATACAGATTATATTATTAAACTAAGTGAGAGGTTAGGTAAGAATGTAGCACCATTAGTTATTGAAGGTGATGATGTATTAGTTGATAGTAATTATTATCAGGATGTGTTAAAATCTATGGTACATATATTTAGAAATTGTGTTGATCATGGGTTAGAATGTGAAGATACGAGATTAGAGATGGGCAAAGATTTGTTAGGAAACATAAGGTGCAATATTACTGATTTAGGTGATAGTTTTTTAATAGAGATTTCTGATGATGGTAAAGGGATTGATTTAAAAGAGATAAAAGAAAGAGTTTTAAAAATTGGCTTATATAATGATGAAGAATTCAATAAGTTAAAACAAAGTCAAAAATTAGAACTCATATATGAACATGGAATAACTACTAAAAAAAATGCAACATATGTATCAGGTAGAGGGGTTGGAATGGCAGCAGTAAAACAATGCATAGAAAATATTAATGGGAAAATAAAAGTTGAAAGTACTGAAAATGAAGGTACAAGATTTATTATTACTCTTCCAAAAGTTTATGATAAAGAAAATGTCACTGTTACTGCTGAAGACTTTATGAAAGAAGTAATGAAAAAAAGTAAAGAAATAATACTAGGTCAAACTGGGATAGAATTTGATTTGAGCGAAATAGAAACAAAGAATATGGTAACATTAGATAAAATTACAGCTTTGATAAGTTTAAAAGGCAATTTTAATTCTATAATGATGGTAAGTGTTAATGAATGCATGGCTAAAGAGTTTGTTAAGGGATTTATATTTGATAGAATTGAAGAAGATGATATAGTAGAATATATAGATGACGTAATTGGAGAAATTTCAAATACTATTTTAGGATCATCTTTTGGTAAATTTAATAACACAAATAGTAAATTCAGTATTGGATTGCCAGCAGTTTTATCTAATAGTGATGGCTATGTTAAATATGCTCAATCAGAAATATTATCATTTAAATTAAATTATAAGAAATATCAATTTAATATCCATATGTTATTAATAAATGATGAAGTTACTGGAAATAATGAAGTGGAGGATTTATAAATGGCTAAAATATTGATAGTAGATGATTCTACTGTAATGAGAAAAAATTTATACTCAATTTTTACAAAGAATGGTCATGATGTTGTGGGCGAAGCAAAGGATGGGGTACAAGCTTTGGCATTACATCAAGAGTTAAAACCAGATTTGATTACTATGGATATTACAATGCCGAAAATGAATGGTGTAGAGGCTGTTAAGAAGATTATAAACAATGACAAAAATGCCATGATAGTAATAATTAGTGCACTTAATCAAAAACAAATGGTATTTCAAGCTTTAAATAATGGAGCAAAGCATTATGTTACAAAGCCTATAGAACCAAGCAAGTTATTGGGTGTTATTAATGAAGTTCTTGATGATAGTATGTTTGTTGATGAAATAAAATTAAATAAAAAAGAGGAATCTTTAGAAACAAAGAACGGATTTGTAATTGAAAATATAAATGGAAAATTTATAGTAAAATTCAATGAATATTTAAATAATAAGAATTTAAACCAGCTACATTTAGCGATTAAAGGATTATTGTTTATTAAACCTCTTTATGTAACTTTTGACTTTGAAAAAGCTAATGAAATACCTAAAGATATTATGGATAATATTAATGAATTGAGCAATAGCATTTTAGAAGCTGGCGGATTTGTGGAAATATCACAGATATAATCATACTAATTTAATAGAGCAGGAGGATCCATAAATGAGCGATTGTATATTTTTGATGACTCTAAATAATAAGAGAGAATCAAAAATAAGAGAATATACATTTAATAGATATCAGGTTTATTCTATTGATAAGAATAGTCTAATGATGGAATTATATAAAAGAAGTCCAAGAGCGTTAATTGTAGATTTAGATAGTTATGAAGATAGTACTTTAGAAATGATACAGTCTACTGTGTCTATTGATTATTTGCCAGTGATATACATATATGATAGATTTAATGATATTAACGACTTATTGAAACACGAAATAGTTGTACATATAAACGAACTTGAAGGTACACTAGTAGCTTTACTTAAGCAGTCAAGTATATTTAAGAGTAAATATGATAATGTAATGGAAAGTTACAATGCTATAGATCTAATTAATGGAGAATTCAAATCATTTTTTAAGGATTATGTTTATGAGGAAGATGATACTAACAAAATGATTAAAAAATCTTTGGATTTAGTTTTTGCTAATAACCTATTTTTAAATAATAAACCTGAAATTATATGGGTATTAACTGCTCAAAATAATGGCTATGACACAATTAAATTTCAAATGAGTAATGGTGAATATACAGAAAAACTATGTTTCAAAATAGATAAAAATGATTTTTTTAACTTCGATATTTATGGAAGCAATGGTTTTAGTAGAAATTATAACATAAATGAATTATCGGATATAAGTATCAATGATAGAAATTTTCCAAATGCTATAAAAAGAAATATTTCAGAAATAAAAAATTTTACAGGATTTACAATTGGGAAAATTATTCTTATCGGTATGAACTATGATAATCCTGTTTCAAATTATGACATAGGAATTATAAAGGCATTAGCAATTAATTTTGATTTGTTAGAAAGTATTAAATCTCAAATGAATGAACTTGAGGGAGCATTTGAGTACACAACAAATGCTTTAGCTAGAGCAGCAGAAGTTAATGATGATATAACTGGGCAACATATTAAACGAGTTAATACTTTTGCAAAACGGATAGCTGAAGGATTGGGTATGAATAAAGAATTTGTAAAACATATTTATAATTCATCACAAATGCATGATGTAGGTAAAATTTATGTGGAAAAAGAGATATTAACAAAACCAGGAAAGCTTTCAAAAGAAGAATTTGAAAAAATAAAAATGCATACAGTATTTGGTGAGAAGATAGTTGGAGATTCAGAATACCTAAAAATGTCAGCTGAAATTGCTAGAAGTCATCATGAGAGATATGATGGAACTGGGTACCCTGATGGAAAAAAAGGTGAAGAAATTCCTATAGCTGCTCGTATAGTTTTTTTGGCGGATATATATGATGCATTGAGAAGTGAACGGAGTTATAAACCACCTTTTTCTCATGAAAAAGCTTACCAAATCATAACTAAAGGCGATGGTAGAGTTAATCCGGAGCACTTTGATCCTAATGTGCTAGAAACATTCAAGAAAGCACATTTAGACTTTAAATATATTTATGAAGAATTAGGTGATTAAAATTAATTTTTCAAGGGAGATAACGATGAACTGGAAAATCAAAAAATTCAATGAATTAACTACTATAGAGCTTTATAACGTACTTAAAGAAAGAATTAATATTTTTGTGGTTGAACAAGATTGTCCTTATTCAGAATGTGATGATAAAGATTTAGAAGGGTATCACATCTATTGTGAGGATAAGGGAGAAATTATAGCTTATGCTCGTATTCTACCAAGAGGAATTGCTTACAAAGAACTGTCTATGGGGAGAATATTAGTAAGAAAAGATCATCGAGGTGAAAATCTTGGATATGATTTGATGAAGAGAGCTTTAATATATATTGAAACTGAACTTGATGAAACTGAAGTAAAAATATCAGCTCAAAAATATGCTGAAGGTTTTTATAATAGGCTAGGATTTAAAACAATTTCAGAAGTATATTTAGAAGATGAAATACCTCATATAAAAATGTTATATAAAAAGCAACCACCTAAGCAATAAAATTGCCCTTAGGTGGTTCTTTATTTTATGGACGTTGAAGCATAGAATGTAATAAAAAAGTATTGTGTTTTAAACAAAAAAGGAGGTTCTTATGCAAATAGGGGTTATTATGGGAGGAGATTCTACCGAAAGAGATATTTCTTTAATGACTGGGGAAGAAATTATAAAGAATTTAGATAAGAGTAAATATGAGGTTTTACCTATTCCGATAAATACTAGGTTTCAATTAATTGATCAGGTAAGAGATTTGAGTTTTGCATTTATTGCTTTGCATGGGGAATTTGGAGAGGATGGAAGAATACAAGCTATTTTAGAAACAATGAATGTACCATATACAGGATGTGGGGTTCTTTCAAGTGCTTTATGTATGAATAAAATCATGAGTAAAAAATTATTTAGGTATAGTGGAATAAAAACTCCAAAATGGATAAATATTAGCTTGGAAAATTTTAAATCTTATAAAAACAAAGATTCTTTTATAAAAGATAATGGGTTAGTAGGACTTAGGTATCCAGTTGTAATAAAGCCCAATAAGGGTGGGTCTAGTATAGGAATTTTTATTGGTAAAAATAAAAAAGAATTATTGAATTATATTTCTTTAGCATTTGAATACGATAAAGATGTCATTGTTGAAGAGTTTATTAATGGTGAAGAAATTACAGTCAGCATGTTAAATGGGGAAATGCTACCGATAATTGAAATTAAGCCTAAAGCTAATTTTTTTAATTATGAATCTAAATATGATAATGATGGTGCAGAAGAAAAAATTATTGAATTACCAAATGATTTAAATAATAAGGTTAAAAATATATCAAAAACTCTATGGGAACAATTTGATTTGCATGTATATGCAAGAATTGATATGATAATTTGTGAGGAAGAGGTTAATGTGCTAGAAATCAACACATTACCTGGTTTGACGCAAAACAGTCTAATACCTAAAAGTGCAAAAGCAGCTGGTCTCGATTTTCAACAATTATTGGATAAGATCATAGAATACTCTTTACAGATAAATAGATAAAATTTTAGAAATTGAGGTACCGTATGATATTTAATTTAAAAATAAATAATAAAGAAAAAAAATATTTGCAAATTTATACTCAAATTAAAAACATGATAATTAGCAATATGCTTGTAGTAAATAGTAAACTTCCATCCACAAGGGAACTCTCTAAAATTTTATGTGTAAGTAGAAATTGTGTTATGTCTGCTTATGAATTATTGGAGGATGAAGGATTAATATACACGATTAAAGGAAAAGGCTCCTATGTTAATGTAGTAAACAAAGGTAATGAAAAAGCATCTTTATGGGAAATATCTTGGAAAACAAAATTAACAGATTATGCTGAAATGGCAGAAAAGCTTGATATTATGAAAAATGAATCGATATATAAAAAAGGGATGATATCTTTTAAGACTATTGCTCCGGACGAAACGTTGTTCGATATAGAAGAACTAAAAAAATCTTTTTCTAATGTAGTATCTTTGGAAAGAGGTAAACTGCTTAATTACGGATATGCTCAAGGATATAAAAAACTTATAGATTTCTTGCTAAGATATATGAAATCTAAAGGAGTTAATACAGCAGATAAAAGTATACTTATTACTAATGGTTTTACTGAAGGATTTGATATGGTATTAACTACAATTTTAAAAGAAGGGGATAAAATTTTATGTGAAAATCCTACTCATAATACAGCATTAAAAATTATGAAATTGCATAAATTAAATACTTTAGGTATTGATTCGATACCTGATGGGCTAGATATTAGCGATTTAGAACAAAAAATAAATAGTAATGATATCAAAGCTAGTTTTTTTATACCCTCCTATCATAATCCTACAGGTCAAGTAATGCCGTATGATAAGAG
Source organism: Clostridium sediminicola (assembly GCF_050402865.1). Taxonomy (NCBI): domain Bacteria; kingdom Bacillati; phylum Bacillota; class Clostridia; order Eubacteriales; family Clostridiaceae; genus Clostridium; species Clostridium sediminicola. Next base: position 393,774 of record NZ_BAABMF010000003.1, on the reverse strand, counting down.
AAAAAAACTTTATAAAATACTAAAACAGAATAATATACCAATAATTGAAGATGGTTTCAATGAAGAATTACAAATGAAAAGTGATCATATCGCACCTTTAGCAGCTATTAGTGATAAAGATAATTCTGTTATATACATTGGAAGTTTATCAAAAATTTTATTTCCAGGAATTAGAATAGGGTGGATTTTAGCTGATAAAGAACTAATAAATATTATGGAAAGTGTGAAAAGAAGTAGAAATATCCATACATCATCTTTAGATCAAGCTATACTTTATGATTATCTCGAAAACGGCAACTTTGAAAAATATGTAAAGAAAATTAGGAATATTTATAGTGAGAAATATAAACTTATCATGAAGTTAGTGAAAGAACATATTCCATACAAATGTATAACTGGAGATGGAGGCCTTTATATTTTTATTAAACTAAAAGGTATTTCTTCACGAGAATTATTAGCTAAGTGTATGAATAAAGGAGTGATTTTTACACCGGGAGATATTTTTTACACAGACTCACTAGATAATAAAAAAGCTGGATGGGATACCTTAAGGCTTGGATTTTCAAGATTAACTATAGAAGAGATTGAAAGAGGAATAAAAATTATAGGTAAGTGTATACACGAAGAATAAGTGTTAATAAACAATAAACCAGCACTCTATTTAGTACTGGTTCTTTTATAAATTCTAATTTTAGGGGGATAGAATTTTAATTGTTAATTGAATTATAATACTGTAGTGTGACATCTATGTGTTAAAAATGTTTCTAAATTGTTAACAAAAATAAGTGTTATTGTCATATTTCATTTTATTGATTATTTCTTATAACGGTTAATACTTCATTCATTTTTTCATAAGTCATCATTCCTTGGATAGAACCCAATAAAATACCTTCCTCATCAACAAAGTAAGACGTAGGGTAAGCTGATACAAGGTAAGTACTTGCTAACTTTGCATCTTTATCAAGAAGTACTGGGAAAGTATACCCACCTTTTTTTATGTATTTCTCAACGGTATTTTTACTTTCCTTTACATCTACTGCAAGTACAATTAAATCATCATTCTCATTGTTGAATTTTTCTAAATCAGGCATTTCTTTATCGCAATATTTACACCAAGTTGCCCAGAAATTTATAAGTACTATCTTTCCTCTATAATCTTTTAAAGATGTAGCTTTTCCAGATAAATTCTCAAGAGTAAAGTTTGGAGCTTCCTCTCCAACTTTAAGTTCTACACTAGAATCTATTTGTACTTTTACTTCTTCAGTAGAGTTATTAGTTTTTTTACTGTTCTGGATAGTATTATTGCCAGAAGAGGAGCAACTTGTTGTAAAGGTAACTAAAGTTAATAAAATAATTAAAATTGGTAATAGACTAGATTTTTTTTTATTCATTTTTGCATACCTCCTAATTAAGTTTAAATATTTAAATAAGTAATCTACTAATATTTACAATTTTATCAAAAAATACTAATATTCCAAAAAGTATCATTATAACCCCACTGATTTTATGAATATATGATGTATACTTGCCTGATTTAGAAATTATTATACTGAATGAATTAATAAATACTGCTGTAAGTATAAATGGAATAGCCATACCAATAGAGTACATTAACAATAATGAAATTCCTTTTGATAATGTAGCAGTAGCACCCGCATAAACTAAAATAGATGCTAAAACTGGTCCAAAACAAGGTGACCAACCAGCTGCAAATGCCATACCCATAATAATTGAACCAAACCAATTATTGATTCTTTCGTTTACTTTGAAACGTTTTTCCATGTTTAAAAACTTCAATTTAATTACACCTAACATATTTAGTCCAAAAAATATAATTAATAGGCCGCTGATTTTTGTAAAAACTATTTTATTTCTTATAAGTATTTTTCCAAGGAAACTAGCGGAAGTTCCCATTATCATAAAAATCAAGGTAAATCCAATAACAAATCCTAAAGCTCTTGATAATGCTAGAAGTTTTTTCTTTTTAAGTTCATTTTCGATACTAACATTAGTAATATACATTATATATACAGGCATTAATGGTAGTAAACATGGTGAAAAAAATGATAGGAAGCCAGCTCCTAATGCAATTGAGTATGAAACATCGTTTAAGCCCATAGTTTTTCCTCCTAATATGTTGGGAATTTATTGTGACGCTTTATTTATACATTAATTATTTACTATAAATTAAAAGTCAACAAGAAAATACCTTTGCGGGGTATAAGTAAATAATAACTATTCTCATGTGATTTGTCAATGAAAAAATATTATTTGATTGCTATAAAAACTCTAACATGGTAATTGAACTAGGTTGTTCCAAGGAATGATATAACATGTATCATATATGTTATAATAAATATAATAATAAATGAAGGAGTGATTTTGATGAGCAAAAAAAGTAAATTCAAAAAAGGCTTTTCTTTTACAGTCAGTGTTGACCCTCTCAATACTCGAAAATTTGATACTGACGAAATTGGAAGAGGAGTAGGTATTCATAAAGCAAAGAAAGGAAAGGGATCATATGTTAGAAAAGCTAAGCATCAAAAGCCATACGAGCATTAGAATAATTCTAAAAAACAAGGTATTGGATAAAAATAACTATAAGCAGAGGTTATGTAAGGTTTGTGACGGACATACATCTGCTTATTATTTTATAAATGATTATTAAATCTAAATCCAATTAAAGATAGAGTTTTGTACCAATTCTTCTATCATATTCTGACCAAGTTCCTTGAGGAACATCTTTTTTTATTTGAGTGATTTTATTCATTGTAGCATCTATATAATCTGCATAATGAACAATGTACGATTCTTCCATATTTAAATTTCTTGGAGAGCCATACTCCATTTTTCCATGATGTTGAATAATGCATCCTTTTATTCTTTCTATAAAATTTTCGCTATATAAATCTGGCTGAGCTTTAAACGCTTCTTCAACCATAGAAACAGCGATAACTATGTGTCCTTCAATTTCTCCACGCAAAGTATAAGAGAATGGGCCATCAACAAAGAGTTCTTCAATTTTACCTATGTCATGAAGCTTAGCACCAAGTACTGCAATTTCTCTATTGTTAGATTTATATCTATCCGCTAAAATTGTTGATAAATACATTACATTTAATGTATGCTCAGCCAAACCACCCCTATAGTTATGATGCTGACTTACACCACCAATACCTTTTTTGAATTTCATTAAAAAATCTGGATTCTTAAAAAAATAGTCATTTAGAGTTTTACATTCTTTACTGTTAATTTCTCTATTTGTAATATAATCAATCTCATTCATAATTTCTACTAGAGGTCTTTCAATACAGGGTAGATAATCTTCTACATCATATTCTAATATTTTTTTATAGGTCTCAACAACAAAAATCCTATCCCAAATACCTACTAGGGTGAGCACATCACCTACTATTAATTCATCTTTTTCATCTACTATTTCGCATTTTATATCTCCAGTTTTATCTCCAAAGTATGCTATGGTTTTTTCGTTTTCTCTAAAAACTTTTTTCATTAACATTAATGAAATATTTCTTTTCTCACCTTTCTTAATATCTTTAGAAAATAAATTCTTCATAATAATCATACCTCCATATATAGAGCTTTTTTGTTAAACTCTAAATTAACTTTATTTTTTGATATACTCACTCGAATATTCATTAATTTCAATTGAATATATTGGCATTTAATAATTTTCAGTAAATAGTAAATAATAGTAATTATAAAACTTAAGGTGGTGACTTATATGGATGAAGCTTTAGTTGTTTGTTTTAGGGGAATCATAGGATTTTTCACACTTTTAATTTTTGCAAGGGCATTAGGAAAGCAACAATTAGGTGAAATTTCTTATTTTGATTATATACTAGGGATTACCATAGGTTCATTTGCCGCTAATCTTACTATTGATTTAAGTAGTGCAGCATGGCCACATTGGATTGGCTTATTTACATGGACTGTTATGGGTATTTTAATGCAGTTTATTTCCTTAAAATCAAAGAAGGCAGCTGACTATATTAACGATCATCCAATAATTGTTATACATAACGGAAAAGTATTGGCAAAGAATTTAAAAGAAGTTAAGTTTACTTTTAGTGAGCTTTTAGAGCAACTTAGAATTAAGGATATATTTGATATAAATGAAGTTAAATTTGCAATAATTGAGGCAAACGGGCAAGTTTCAATTTTAAAACAAGAGGATTTTAAAAACATTATTCTTTCCATGAACATACCCAAAAATGATTGTAGTATTAATAATGGTTTAATTTTTAGTGGGATAGTTATCAATGATAATTTATCTAAGGTTAATATTGATGAACAATGGCTTTTAAATAACTTAAAGAAGCAGAAAGTAAATAACTATTCTGAAGTGTTTTATGCATTTATGGATTCTAATAACAAATTAAAGCTAAGTTTGTATAAAGATAATATTATTAGTAACAAAAATATATTTAAGTGAAGATCAAGGTGATTTCAAATGAAAATAATAAAGCAGTTTTTAATACCATCCTTAATTTTAATTTTATTTGTATTGGCAATGAATTCAGGACAAATTTTAAAAAGATCTTTTAATAATAAAGATGATGTAAATATGGCTTTAGATAATATTGAGAATGATCTAAAAAATGAACAATGGCAACAAGCTCAAGATAATTTACAAAACCTAAACATTGCATGGGTAAAAGTACTAAAGAGGATTCAATTCAGTGTAGAAAAAGATGAAGTTGATAAAATTAACGTGAATATATCAAGAATTCAAGGTGCAATTATCGCTCGAGATAAAACAGCAGCTATTATAGAATTGAGTGAAATGAAAGGTCATTGGGATAATTTAGGTAATTAATTCAAAAAACTTTTATTATTGTGATATTTACTGTGGTTTAACGGTTCTGTATTATGCTAGAATATTATTTAAGATGACTAATTGATTGGATGTGGGGATATGAAAAGATGCGAATGGTGTTTAGGTAGTGAACTTTACATTAAATATCACGATGAGGAGTGGGGAAAACCAATTTATGATGACCAGATTCATTTTGAATTTATGGTATTAGAATCTGCCCAAGCAGGATTAAGCTGGTCAACGATTTTGAATAAAAGGGAAAATTACAAAATAGCTTATGATAATTTTAACCCCGAAATAGTAAAAGAATACGATGAAAAAAAAATAGAAGAATTAATCAATAATAAGGGAATAGTTAGAAATCGTAAAAAGATTGAATCATCTATAAATAATGCAAAAGTGTTTATTGAAATTCAGAAGGAATTCGGAAGTTTTACTAATTATATCTGGGGATTTACAGATTTTAAGCCTGTGATAAACTCATGGACAAACCTTAAAGAATTACCGGCTAAAACAGAATTAAGTCAGAGAATAGCTAAAGACCTTAAGAAAAGAGGTTGTAAATTCTTAGGACCAACGATAATTTATTCCCATTTGCAAGCAACAGGAATAGTTAATGATCATTTGGTTAATTGTCTTAGATATAATGAAGTACAAAAATACTATAAAAGTAAAAAAGAAATTTCAAAATAACTAAAAAAAGGACTATAAGTTTTACTAAATGAAAACCTATAGTCCTTTTTATTGTAAGAAATGGACTAATTCCATTTTTCAATGATTTTCTAGTTATATTTGCCTTTATTTTTTATGGAACATTGGAACAGTACTGCCTGCATAAGGCATAATAATAATTTTTGAATCGTTATTTTTATTATCTAGTCCAGCTTTTTTTAGGGCAGATCCAAATGAATTTACAGCTTGCATTCCCATAGGTTCAACCTTTTCTGGGCTAATAGATGATAATAATATAACGTTATTATCTTTTATAGCTTCAATTGCAGCATAAAATATATAACCAGGTATATTAAAGTTGTTACGTAGTTCATTATCTAGATCACCTCTTTTTAGAGGTTCAACCCAGTTGAAAAATGCATCGGCACCTGCACCGTCTCTACATTCAGCAAGTAATATCAATGTTCCACCGTTTTTTAAAGCTCTAACAGCATTAAATAGCGATTTTGTTGATTGATATAAATTGATATCTTTAGGGTAACCACCACAACTAGCTATTACTACATCAGCTTTTTCATTAATAGTAACTCCAAAATTTTCATCAGTCCACTTGCAACCTTCTTCCCAAGCAGTAAGCCAATTTCCAGCAACAAGTTTAATTATTTCACCTTTAGTATTAACAATACTATTTACAAGGAATTCTGGATTAATCATTTTTGCAGCCTCTATCATGTCCAAACTAAGTGGATTTCCTTTTAAAACACCTGCTCCTATTAGTGGATTTGAATGAGGATTTTTAGGGTCTAAAGAATGTAAATGGTTTTGATTAATTGTTTTACGTCCAGCAACTCCAGGTAGTATTGATTTTCTACCGCCACCAAAACCAGCCATAAGATGGTGAACAATTCCTCCCGTTAATATAACTTTTCTATCCACGACAAGTTTATTAATTTCTACATCTGTTCCTCTTGAAGTTTGACCAATAAATACAAGGTTCTCATCACAATTATGTTCTATAATTTCAATCCTGTTATAGATATCGGTGCCAACAATTTTACTTAATTCATTATTAGTTTGACTACGATGAGTTCCATTAGCAATAATAATTATAATATCAGCATCAGAAATACCATTTTTATTTAGTCTAGCTACAATATGAGGTAAAAACTTAGAAGTTTGAATCCATGCTCTTGTTATATCACTTACTACTATTGCTACTTTATCTTTTTTTAAAAATATTTCATCAAATGATTTGGAATCTATAGGGTTATCTAGTAAATAATTTATTTCTTTTTCAATATCTTTTATTAGTTCAACTTCTTTTGATTCTAAAACTTGTATAACATTATTTTCATTTAGACTCATTTCAATTTTTTCTTCGCCATATTTAACAGTATACAATTTTTCCATAAGAAGCCCTCCTTTTTTATTTTCTAACTAATAGATGTTTTGTTATTCAGCTAATTCAGAAACGTTACTAACAGGTATAGAATCAATTAAAAAAGTTAATAAAAATACAGAAACACAAACTATCCATTCAAGATATATAACATGTGGTAAAATCCTAATAGCAGGTACAAATTGCCATAACACTAATACTATTATACCAGCTATAGTTGTATTAAAAGCAGAACTTTTTTTACATAAGTTCGGAGCAAATAATGTAAATAATACTGTGACTGTAAAAGCAGTTGTTAAACTTAGTCCTATCAATAATGTTTTTAAAATTCCAACTACATTAAATGCTAGTATGAAAGTAAATCCACCAAGAGCTAAGATAGATAGTTTATTAACTAAATTTAATTGCTTATCGTCGACGGTTGGGTTAATAAATCTTTTATATATATCTTGTGATAATAAAGTAGCAGACCCTAAGAGTAAACTACAAGCAGTTGAAACGTCAGCTGCCCATAAAGCGGCAAGTGTTATACCGGACAATATTGGGTTTAAAGATAAAATGATTTGTGGAAGAGCTAGAGTTGCATTAATATCTGGAAATGCAGCTTTAGCAGCTATCCCCATAAGTGCTGATAAAAACCCTATAGGTATCATTAATAAACCACCTATTATAAAGCCATTTTTTGCTGATTTTAAATCTTTAGCACTACATGCTATTTGAACAGTACCTTGAAGAGAAAGAGTTTGGGTCATCATAACAGCAAACCATCCCAAAATAACTACCATTCCAAGCCCCTTTGTAAGACTGAAATATGGTACAGTATCAGGAAGTTTAGTAGTTATAGTAGATAAGCCGCCTCCTTTAAATACAATAACTATAGTAGAAATAATAATCCCTACGTATATTAAAGTAACATTTAAAACATTTGTAAGTCCAGCAGTCATCATCCCACCAATTGAAGTAATGCCAATAAATACTACAGCACTAAATATAATTCCCGTTTTAAATGTGAAAATATTAGGAAGTAATGATGCTAGCATGGCGCCACCTGCAACATATTGAAGTGAAGTAATGACAATTTGAATAATAATTTGGCCAACAACACAAGCAATTCTACTTTTTTTATCATAAAACTTTTCAAAAAGTTCAGGAACTGTAGCAACATTTAGTTTTCTATATTTACTAGCTGCAACAAACCCCATTAAAATTGCTCCAGCAGCCCACGCTACATTGTACCATCCAGCAGCAAGCCCTACCCCAAAAGCTCGCTCTGAAACTCCTATAGTTGATGCACCACCAACAGCTAATCCCGTGATTGTAACAGCAACCAAAGGAGTAGTTAATTTTCTACCAGCCAAGATAAAATTGTCACTGCCTTTACCAGCTAATTTTTTTGCATAAAAACTTATAGCAAATAAAGCAATAACATAAATAATTACGATTAATAGTTGAATATTCATTTAATAGCCCCCTTAACAAATAAGTATAATTATGCATAATTATACATAAAAACAAGTTGGATAGCAACCATTATTATAGAAATGTTGTTTAAAGTAACGAAATAGTTTATTATATATAAAGAAGATGATTAAATCGTAAGATTGTAGAAAAAAATAGAAATGGAGGTAATGTATTAATTATGTACATACCTATTGAATATAAAGACTTAAAAAAAACTGATGATTATTTACTTGTTGATGTGCGAACTCCATCAGAGTATGAAGAAGCTACTATTAAAGGTGCAATTAACATACCTATTTTCAATGATGAGGAAAGAGAACTAATAGGTACAATATATGTACAGGAAAGTGTGGAAAAGGCAAAAAAAATAGGGATTGAATTCGCAGCAAAGCAATTGCCTACAATTTATCAAAAAATAATTGAAATAAAAAAAAGTCGCCAGAAAATAATATTCTTTTGTGCACGTGGAGGAATGAGAAGTGGTGTATTGACGTCAATTATCTCTGAAATGGGTATTGATGCTACAAGATTAAAAGGCGGATATAAAGCTTATAGAAACTTTGTTTTATCACAGTTACCTAAATTGAATGAAGACACAGATTATATTGTACTTCATGGTAATACTGGAGTTGGTAAAACAGAAATACTGAAAAAATTAAAAATTAAGGGATATAATGTTTTAGATCTTGAAGGTGATGCAAATCATAGAGGATCTTTGTTAGGTCATGTTGGACTAGGTAAAACAAATAGCCAGAAACAATTTGAGACAAATGTGTTTGATGCTTTAAGTAATATAAAAGGAAATTATGTGTTTGTTGAGGCTGAGAGTAGTAGAATTGGAAGTGTAAGTGTTCCTAAATATATATTAGATAAAATGAAATTAGGGAAGCATATTTATTTAGAGGCAGATATTGACTTTAGGACAAAGGTAATTCTAAATGAGTATACAAGGGATACAAATACAAATTGTGAAATTATTAAGTGCCTAGAAAAATTAAATAAATATATTTCTAATGAAAATATTGAAAGATATAAAATGATGATTAACAGTAATAATTATGAAGATGTCTCAAAAGAATTAATGGTAAATTATTATGATCCACTTTATATGAAAAGTGCGAAAAGATACCAATATGATATGGAAATTCAAGTAAATAGTTTTGATGATACGATTAAAAGAATTGAAGAGTATTTCAAAAATCTTTAAAGGAGTTAAATATGAATATTCAAATTTTCGGAATAAAAAAATGTTTTGATACTAAAAAAGCGCAAAGATATTTTAAAGAGAGACGAATTAAATTTCAATTTATTGATTTAAATGAAAAAGCATTAAGTAAAGGAGAATTACAAAGCGTTAAGGCTGCAGTGGGATTAAATAATTTGATTAATACTAAAGCTAAAGAATTTGAAAAATCTAATTTACAACATATAAGAAGCGAGGGTGTTAAAGAAGAGATACTTTTAAACAATCCTAAATTATATAAAACACCTATAGTTCGTAATGGTAAAAAGGCTACAGTTGGTTATGAGCCTGAAGTTTGGAAAGAATGGGAATAAATATTTTGAGTATTTTTTGACCATATAGTAAATAATATATTTAGATATAGTAGAGTATTCATTGAAAATAAGGGGCTGTTAAATAAAATGTATACTGGTATGGTTAAATGGTTTGATAATGATAGAGGATATGGTTTTATTTCTGCAAATGATGGAAGAGATGTTTATGTTCATCATGCTCAAGTTAAAGAAAAAACCAACGATAAAGATTTACATGAAGGAGAAGAAGTATCTTTTGATGTAGTAGAAAAAGAAAAGGGACCTATGGCAATAAATGTACAAAAACTGTGATTATCTTTAGTCACAGTTTTTTAGTATAGTTTTATTAATTAAAATGAGAAAAATAATCATGATATACATAAATTGGTTGATGACATTACTAATATATGCTAAAATTTAGTTTGGTTATTCTTGAAAAAGATCTAAAATATAGTAGTGATTAATGTATATTTATATTTGAGTCATTTAATAAATTTGTAGATATAAGAATTAGGGGGATTTATGAGTAATAAGAATGTGCAAAACAAAATGGGAACGATGTCAATACCGAAATTAATGATTACAATGTCACTACCAGCTATATTTGCAATGTTAGTTCAAGCCACATATAATGTTGTGGATAGTATGTTTGTTGCTAGAGTTAGTAAGGATGCGTTAACGGCAGTATCACTTGCTTTTCCAATACAATTAATTATCATTGCTCTTTTTGTTGGTTTGGGGATAGGGATTAATTCACTTATATCAAGAAAATTAGGAGAAAATGATACTGAAGCAGCATCAAATGTAGCCGAGCATGGATTTTTATTATCTGTTATCTTGTATTTAATATTATTAATAATAGGAATTTTCTTTGCAGCTAAATTCTTTCCGCTTTTTACTGAAAATAAAAATGTTATTAATTTAGGAACTCATTATATTAAAATTATTATGATTTTTTCTTTTGGTAGAATATTAGCTCAAGCAGGAATGAGTATTCTTCAAGGAACAGGAGATATGATGAATCCAATGAAAGCTCAGTTAATTGGAGCTATTACAAATATTATTTTAGATCCAATATTTATATTCGGATATTTTGGTATCCCTGCAATGGGAGTAAAAGGTGCGGCTATTGCTACAGTATTAGGACAAATTTTGTCAATGATATATATAATAGTTGTAGTTTTTACCAAAGAACATCATGTGAAATTAAATATGAAGAATTTTAAATACGATAGTAATATTTTTAAAGGTATTGTCTTAGTAGGATTACCAGCAGCAATAATGCAAGCAATTGCATCTGTTATGCTTACAGGTTTAAATCTTATTTTAGCTAGTTTTGGAGATACTCCATTAACGGTTCTCGGAGTTTACTATAAACTTCAATCATTTGTCTTTATGCCTATTTTTGGTTTAGCGCAAGGTACTATGCCAATTATTGGATTCAACTATGGATCAAAAAATAAAGAACGATTAGCTGGTGCACTGAAGCTTGGCGCAATTGCTGCATTCTTGTATATGTTTCTAGGATTAATAGTTTTTCAGGTTATACCAGTACAACTATTAGTATTATTCAAGAGTTCTGATGAAATGATAAAAATTGGAGTAAAAGCTTTAAGAACTATTAGTTTATGTTTTCCTTTTGCAGCAATTTCAATTATGTGTAGTACCGCTTTTCAAGGAATGGGAAAAGCTCATGTTAGTATGATTGTTTCAATCTTACGACAATTAGTGGTATTACTTCCAGTAGCATTTATTCTTTCAAAGGCATTTGGATTAGACGGTGTATGGTATGCGTTTTTAATTTCAGAGTTGGTTAGTTTTACAGTAGTATTAATTATCTTTAAAAGCATGTATAAAAATCAAATGTCAGAGTGGTAAGAATAAAAGTTTATACATTTGGAAGAATTTATTTTTATCAATTACTGTAAAATACAACTCTTATCTGATAAAATTATAGTTAACAAGTAAATTAAAAGTTTATTACCTTTGTAATTGCAAGATTATTTAAATTACTTTAACTGACATAACCGTAGTATATTATTTAATAATTCAATCGTTGAATAGGAGGTATATCTATGGAGAAGAAAGTATCTAAATTAGTAAGAGTTATTGGAAAAAATATAATTGAGAAAATGGATGAAATAGATAAAGTAAATGAAGTATTATATGAATACATTGATTATTTAGATAATGTGTATGCAAAAGACTTTACAACAACAACTTATGAAATTCATGAAAAATTACCTTATTATTGTGTAAAAAGCGAAATGTTTATTAAATATTACAAACTTGAATATCTTTCTGCTCTTGTAAAGATGTCTCTACAAAAAGGAATTGATATTGATGATAATGTAATAAATTTTATTGAACATGAATTTTTTGAAATTGAAAATTTATTATATAGATGTATTGAGGGATCAGCTAGAGTATGGCTTATAAGAGAATTATATTATCTTGAGAATAATCTTATAATCAAAGGTAGGCATACCTCAAAGGAAATTCACGAATTTTTATATAACTTATATAAAGGAACACGAAAACGCTTTAAAACCAGTTTATATGATGACACAGTAAATTTTGAAAATAAGACAGATATTTATTTGTATATTAGAACTAGATATAACTTTAGAAAAATCATAAAATCGGGAATGCCAATAAGAGCAAAAATTAATTTATTGGTTAATTTAAGCCACAATAATGGAATTTTGGCTGATAAAATGATGCGTGATTGTAGTGCTGAAAAACTTTTAAGTGATTTAAGTAAGGGATATTTTATAAAAGAAATAGAACGAGAATTTTTTCTTCTTACTAAAATACGTTTTGATTATATGGGAACGAAGATTCATGAAAATGAAAAAATTAAGTTTTGATTATTAATTTGTTATTCTGAAAAATACATATTGATTAAACTATATATAATAAAACAGCTTGCGTATCAACCTTTTAGGGTAAACGTAAGCTGTTTTATTATATTGAAAAGATAAATTATTAGATAAATAATAATTTGACATCAAAGCAAATTAAAGAGTATTGATGAATAAATATTAAAATAAGAATTCAATAGCAAAAGGGTGAATATATGAAATTTTTAATTAATGTTATAAAACTTTTATATGACCGGTGGGATTTTTTTGCGGAATTATTTCTACAGCATATTATTTTATCGTTAACTGCAATTTTAATCATTAGTATTATAGGTATAGGACTTGGAATTTACATTACTAGAAAAGAAAAAATGGCAAATATGGTTCTAGCAATAGCCAATATGGTATATACTATACCGTCAATTGCTTTATTCGGGTTCTTAGTTTCAATTACAGGAATAGGTAATAAAAGTGCTTTGATTGCAATAGTTTTATATGGAGTATTACCTATTATAAGAAATACCTATGTAGGTATCAATGAGGTTGATTCACAAATAATTGAATCTGCTATCGGAATGGGAAGTACAGATAGGCAATTGTTACTTAAAGTTCAACTACCGATGGCACTACCTGTAATAATAGCTGGTTTTAGGACAATGGTTGTAATGACAATTGCTTTATGTGGAATTGCTTCATTTATTGGAGCTGGTGGTTTGGGGGTTTCTATTTGGCGAGGTATTACAACAAATTTTGCGGAAATGACTTTTGCAGGGAGTATCCTGGTGGCATTGCTTGCAATAATATCAGATTTGATTTTAGGATTATTTGAAAAAAAAATCAGAGTTAAAATTTTAGGAAATGAAAAGAATGGAGTTGTGATGGATGTTTAGAAAAATATCAATAATGTTAATTGCTTTAATTATGTCAATTTCACTATTTAGCTGTAATAAGAATAACAACAAACTTGTAATTGCTTCAAAACCGCATTCAGAACAATATATTTTAGCTGAAATAATTACTCAACTTATTGAAGCGAATACTGATATTAAAGTAGAGCAAAAGCTTGGAATTGGAGGTGGAACTTCAAATATTCACCCTGCTATGGTAAAGGGAGAAATAGATATTTATCCTGAATATACCGGGACAGGATTGTTGTTTGTTTTAAAGCAAGAGTTAATTAGTGACCCAAATTTGTTATATGAAAAGGTAAAGAAAGATTATTTGGAAGAATATGGTATAGAATGGCTTGATTTATATGGATTTAATAATACTTTTGCAATAGCTGTAAAAAAATCTGTTGCTGAAGAATATGATTTGGAAACATATTCTGATTTAGCTAAAGTAAGTGAAAATTTGACTTTAGGTGCTGAATATGATTTTTATGAAAGAGAAGATGGAATGCCAGGGTTATCCAAAATGTATGGATTTAAATTTAAAGATAAAAAAGAAATTGATATTGGTTTGAAGTATGATGCTATCGGATCAGATGAAGTAGACATTATAAATGTATTTTCTACTGATGGTTTGTTGAAAAAATACAATTTAAAAGTATTAAAAGATGATAAAAACTTTTTTCCTGCTTACCAGGCAGCAACATTAATAAGAAAAGAAACTTTAGAAAAATATCCTGAATTAAAAGAAATATTAAATAAATTATCAAATCAGATTAGTGACGATGAAATGATTCGAATGAATTATTTAGTAGAAAAAGAAAATAAAGATCCTAAGGATGTTGCAAAAGAATTTCTTGAAAAGAAAGGATTGCTTTAATGGAGATTATAAAATTTGAAAATGTAACCAAAACTTATGGGAATGAAAAGCCTGTAATCAATAATTTGAATCTTTCCATTAATAGAGGTGAATTTGTAACATTAATAGGACCGTCAGGCTGTGGTAAAACTACAATATTAAAATTAATTAATGGATTGATAAAACCACAAAGTGGGAATATTTTTGTTAAGGGTAAAGAAATAAATAAATGGAATACAATTGAGTTAAGAAGAAGTGTAGGATATGTAATTCAACATATAGGTCTGTTCCCTCATATGACTGTTGGAGAAAATATTAGCTATGTTTTAAATATAAAAAATACGCCTAGAAGCATTAGAGAAGAAAAAGCAAAAGAACTTATAAAACTTGTTAGATTAGAAGCGGAACATCTGCATAAATATCCTAGAGAATTAAGTGGAGGACAGAGGCAAAGAGTTGGTGTAGCAAGAGCTCTTGCAGCGGATCCAGATATTATTTTGATGGATGAACCTTTAGGTGCTGTAGATGAGATATCTAGAAGAGCTTTACAAGATGAGTTATTAAGAATATACAATAAACTAAAGAAGACAATTATATTTGTGACTCATGACATTGGCGAAGCTACAAAATTAGGAACAAAGATAATACTATTTAATAATGGCAAAATTGAACAAGAGGGTTCAAAAGAAGAAATGCTCTTTTCTCCAAAAACAGATTTTGTTAAAGAATTTTTTGGTCAGAAGAATTTTGCAGCCTATTTAAATATTTCACATGTATATGAAATGTGTAAAGAAATAACTGAAAAAGAAAAAAAATATTTTGCTAATAGAAATGTACCATTTTTGAATATGAATTCTACATTAATGGAAGGGATTAGAGTCATGTTTGATTATGGGGTAGAGAGAATTGCTGTAAAAGACAAAAATGGAGTTATTATCGGTGAATTCTCTTTAGTATCAGCATACGAGAAAATCAATAACTTTAATAAAAATGCATCTTAACAATAAAACCATCATCCGTAAATCGATGATGGTTTTATTCTATCTTTTAAGGCTTATTTAATTTGAATGATAATTTCACCTTCAATTGCTGGTATTATAAATTCAACACCTGTAGTTATCTTATTATAAGTTATTTCCTTATCATTAAAAGTGATTTTTCTTATATTTTGATTATTAACTTTTATTTTGAAATTCTCATAGTAATTCTCGTAGCCAGTATGGGGAGTATCTATTTTGATAACTAAGTTCTTATCATAAATCATATTGAACCTGTATAAATTATATTCTCCTTCTTTATAATTATAGCTGCTATTATCATCTTGGTAGTGAGTGTATTCTCCATATCCTGGATAAACATCTAAGATTAAATCTTTGATTTCTTTTTCTCCAATATAATTTAGTTCTGGGTAATTTGGAATAATACTACCTTCCTTTATATAAATTGGACAGGTATCTAGTTTGGCATTTTTAATAATATGTTCCTGTCCTTTTATATTTTCTCCAGTCCAATAGTCTATCCAATTACCTTTTGGTAAATATAACGCTCTGAAATTTTTTCCTTGTTCTACAATTGGTGCCACTAGAATATTTTCGCCAAATAGGAATTCATCATTTAGCTCATGTACATTCTTGTCATTAGTATAGTGTAGAACTAAAGGTCTCATAGGAGGTAAACCAGTGGATTCGCATTGTTTCATTAAATCATATAGATAAGGGATAAACTTATATCTAAGTTTTACATATTTTCTATAGATTTTCAAAGTTTCTTCATCAAAAGCCCAAGGTTCTTGATCTCTAGTAACAACTGCTGAATGGTTTCTAAATAAAGGGGAGAAACAACCTAATTGTACCCATCTAGAAAGAAGTTCTGCTGTACAGTCTGATATAAAACCACCTACATCAGTACCTGAAAATGCCATTCCGCTTATTCCGAGATTTAAAAGCATTGGGACTGCCATTCTTAAATGCTCCCAAGAACTCTGGTTATCTCCTGTCCATACTGTGGAGTATTTCTGTGAGCCTGAATAACAAGCTCTAGTAATAACAAAAGGACGTTTATTTGTATATTTCTTTATTCCTTCAAAGGTAGCTTTTGACATAAGATGACCGTATACATTGTGTACTTCTCTGTGGTCAGTCTCCCTTCCTTCATTTTTGAATTGAACATCATCTGGTAAAGGACCGTTAAAACTTGCAGGTTCATTCATATCGTTCCAAATTCCTGAAACACCTGAATCAATCATGAGTGACTGCTTATCTGCCCACCAATTTCTAACTGAGTTATCTGAGAAATCTGGGAAAGCTGAATCGCCAGGCCAAACTTTGTTAATATAGGTTACTCCATCTTTGTCAGTAGCAAAAAACTTATTTTTCATACCTTCATCATAAACAGAATATCCCTTAGCTTTTTTTACACCGGGGTCGATTATAGTAACAACTTTAAAGCCGTTATTATAAAGGTCATTTGTAATTTCTTTTGGATTAGGGAATTTATTTTTATCCCAAGTAAATACTTTAAAATTATCCATATAATCTATGTCTAAATGTAGTACATCACAAGGAATATCCATTGCTCTAAAATTATTAGCAATCTCCATAAGTCTTTCTTTTGAATCATAAGTATATCTACTTTGTTGGTACCCTAATGTCCACATTTGAGGTAAAGGAGTTTTTCCAGTTAAATCAGTATATCTAGTAACAACTTTATTAAATTCTGGTCCTGCGATAAAATAATAATCTAAATTTCCATCATCAGCTCCAAAATAATAGTAATTTGAATTCTCTTTTCCCATATCAAAGTAGGTTTTAAAGGTATTATCAAAGAATATACCGAAAGCATTATTTTCTCTTAATGTTATAAAAAACGGGATAGATTTATATAGAGTTTTATGACTTTCAACGTGAGGACTAGCATCATCAGTATTCCACATAGTATATTCATAGCCTTTTTTATTTAGATGACCAGTTTTTTCACCAAGACCATAAAATTTTTCATCATTATACATCTTTTTAATTATTTCAATCTTATGAGAAGTACTTCTATCTTCAGATTTATGTCCTTCTTGTTCAAATAAATAAGAGTCACCTCTTCTAATAAATGGTTTCCTGTTATCTCTATAGTCTTCACATAAAATGTCTCCAACTTTATTATAAAAATCTACTTTAAAATTGTCATATATTCGTATAATCAATTCATTTGTACATAATTCTAAATATTCATTGCATTGTTTAAAATCAATTGTACATTTTTCACGAGTTAAATCTTCGATTGCTCTTGAATAGTGTTCTTTATATTTTAAAGGAGAAAAGACATTTACTACATAAGGATTTATAACATCAATTATTCCTAAGCCATTTTCAAAGTTAACACTAAGTTTAGTGTTTTCTCTAGTGTAATTTACTATTTTTCCAAACATTTTTAACCTCCAGTTTAAAGTTTATATCTAGTTATTTATAATTTTTTATCTTATAATAACATTATAAACGCTTAAACTCTAGAAAACTTTCTCTATTTTCACCTATAATAACACTATTATGACAATATTTTAACTAGAAAGGAAAGGTTCTTATGAATCAGAGAATTATTGATTTAGAAGAAAATAAGGTGCATGGATCACCAATGTTACCACTTTTTATATATTTAGATATGCATTTAAAAGAGCAAGAAGAAATATACTGCCATTGGCATAAAGAAGTAGAAATAATTTATGTAGAAAAAGGTTCAATTGATTTTAGTATAGAGATGAAAAAAATAAGTATTACTGAGGGGCAATGTGTATTTATTAATAGAGAATCTCTACATTACGGAAAAGTTGTAGGTATTGAAGAATCTATTCATCATGCAATTGTATTCAATTTAGATTTTCTAAGTAGTGCAATTTATGATTATTGCCAAAGTAAATATTTAGATCCAATCATAAATGGAAAAGCCTTATTCCCGTATACAGTAAACAATTATATTGAATGGGGTGGAGAGGTTATAGAAGAAATAAAATCAATTATAAAATGCTATAGAGAGTTGAAAGCAGGATGGGAAATTGGGATAAAAGCTTCTTTATTAAGAATAGTTTCAATTTTAGCAGGTAATGATGGATTTGTAATTAAAAGTACTACAAATGAAGATGTTAAAGAATATAAAATAAATTTAATAAAAAAAATTATTAATTATATACACCAAAATTACAAAAGTAAAATTTACATTGATTCACTAGCTAAGGTTGCTAATATGAATACACAGTATTTTTGTAGATTTTTTAAAACTCAAACAGGAAAAACGCCTATAGATTATATAAATCAATATAGAATAGAACAGGCTACGAAGATTTTGCAAAATGAAGACAGAAAAATTATGGATGTTTGTTATGAAGTAGGATTTGAGAATTTTAGTTATTTTATAAGAAAATTTAAGGAGTATAAAAATTGTACACCTGCAAAGTTTAGAAAATTAAATAGTTGATTCATGGACAAAATCACTAAAACTAGCACAAAATTGTTATCAAATTGAAATAATTATTGTTGAAAGGTATAATTAATAATCATAAGTATAGACATTCTAAACTATGAAATAGTAAATTATATTAAAAGAGGTAATAATGAATGAAGATGATATATAAAAGCTTTATAATAATACTAACAATTTTATTAGTGCTATCTGTGGGTATTTCTATAACCTATTCCAGGATATTAGATAAGTTTATTATACAATCCCAAGGAGAGGTGATTCCTAAAGAAAATCCTAATTATCATTTTAGTGTTATATTGAATAATAAAGAAGAGCAGTATTGGAAAGACATAAAAAGTGGAATTGAGGAAGCTTCCTTAGAATTTCTATCAGCTGTTGAAATAAATTTTACTGAGGATAATAGTGATTATGAAGATACACTAAAGTATATGGATATAGCTATTAATTCAGATGTAGATGGGATTATAACCAAAGGTTTTAGTGGGGATGAATTCATAAAACTTGTAGAGAAAGCTGACAATAAAGGAATTCCTGTTATAACTATAGATACTGATGCCCCACTTAGTAAAAGAAAGGTGTTTGTAGGAACTAACGGGTTTGAGATTGGAACTAAAGAAGGAAAACTGTTAGTTGATGCTACAAAAGGTACTGCTAGTGTTGCTTTTATACAAGATAAGAGCAAAGGAGAAAATCAAAATAAAACACAAATAGATGGTTTTAAAGACGCTGTTAAAAATAAGGAAATAGAAATAAGAATGTTGGAAAATTCTAGTTTAGATATTCTTAGCGTAAAAAAAATAGCCCAACGAATTATTATTGATCATCCAGAAGTTAATGTTATAGTTTGCTCAGATGCTAACGATACTATGGGAGTTGCACAAGTTATTGTAGATTATAACAAAGTTGGGGATGTAAAAATTATTGGATATGATAGTTTAGATGAAATTTTTAATTATGTTGCAAAAGGTGTAATATATGGAACAGTGATTCCAGATCCAAAGATGATTGGATATGAAAGTATAAAATCAGCATATGAAATAATGGAGAATGGAAGAACCTCTTCTTATGTTCATACAGATGTAGACATTGTTACAGGAAAGACGTTAAATGAATATAAAGAAAATATTGCAAAAGGAAAGGAAAATAAGAATGATTAAACCTTTCATAAATATTTTTAAAATTAATACTATACGAAAAAAAATGCTGATTTTTTCTTTGATGTTAACATTTATTATGTTGGTCACATCAGTTTACACTTTTTATAATGCTAGTAACTTTATGAATAAAATGGATCACATGTTTACCAATAATGAAATTTTTAGAAGTTTATCAAATAAAATTGAAATAATGGATGAAGATTTATTAAATTATCTTTCAACAAAAAATACAAATAGCCTTGATTCTTATTATAAAAATAGAGATTTGCTATCTAAAGAATTAAATAACCTTAGTAGAGATGTATCTTATGATAAAAATTCTCTTTTATTAAAGGATATAGCAAATATGGTTGATGAGTATCTCATTGTTGCTGATTCAGCAATAAATGCTAAGAGAGCAAGAAATATTACTAAATATAATCAGTATTATGAAGAAGCAAATAAAATTTCAGGTTATATTGAATTTTATATTAATAAATTAAATTTAAGTCAGTTTAATGATAATACTACTAAGTATTTTCAAATGTCGACTACACTAAAAAAGCTTCAGATTTTAAATATGCTAATTATAGTATTGATGTTCTTAATAAGTATTGTATTAATTTTTTGGTTTACAAGAAAAGTATCAGTTCCTATAGTAAGACTTGCTAATAACGCTGAAGAAATTTCTAAAGGTAATTTTCAGGTAGAGGATATCTATGTGGAGACTCATGATGAAATAAAGATTTTAGCCGATACTTTTAACAAGATGAAGAACAATATACATGAGTACATTGAAGAAATGAAAAGCCAAGTAGAGATGGAAGCAAAGCTTAAAGATGAAAAAATGGAAAATTTAAAGATGAAAAATATGCTGAAAAATGCGCAAATAAGAGCTCTTCAATCCCAAATAAACCCTCATTTTCTATTTAACACATTAAATGCGGGAGTACAACTTGCAATGATGGAGGATGCAGAAAGAACGGGAATTTTTCTGGAAAAAATGTCTAGTCTGTTTAGGTATAATCTAAAAAAGATGGATGAACCAGTAACATTAAAAGAAGAATTAGATAATCTCAAAACATATGTTTATTTATTAGAAACTAGATTTGGCGATATGATTCAATTTAACTTTGATGTTGAAGAAGGTGAAGTTGATGTTGAGATGCCAGTTATGATAATTCAACCAATTATTGAAAATGCATGTATTCATGGTATTGGAGATTTAGAGAGTGGAGGAATTATTAATTTAATTGTTAGAAAACATGAAGAATTTGTATCTGTAATAATTGAGGATAACGGAAAAGGAATGGATGAAAATACAAGGTTTAATATATTGAATGGTGTTAAAAATGATTATCAAAAAAAGAAAAAGAAAATTGGACATACGACGGGAATTGGATTAACTAATGTAATACAAAGACTCAGGGTGTTTTTTGACAGTGTAGATATAATAGAAATCGAATCTAAGATAAATATTGGTACAAAAATAATACTTAAATTACCATTTAATATAACGGAAGAAGCTATAGAGGAAGGAGATATATGATGTATAGTTTAATGGTTGCTGATGATGAAAAAATAGTTATTGATGCGGTTAAATATATTATTGATAAAAATTTTAATGATATAAATATTATTGAAACTGCAAGAAGCGGAAGAGAAGCAATTGAAAAGGCAGAATTTAATAAGCCTGAGATTGTATTAATGGATATTAGAATGCCCGGAATAAATGGTATTGATGCTATACGTGAGATAAAAAAAAGGAACCCTAATACATTATTTATTATTATTTCTGCCTATGAACAATTTCAATTTGCAAAAGAAGCTGTTAAATTAGGGGTAATAGAGTACCTTTTGAAACCATTAAGTAAGAAAAATTTGATAAGTGCAATAGAAAAAGCTACTGACATTGTAGAGAAAGATAGGCAAAAACGTAAACATGAACTTGATAATATTGAAAAATTTGAAAATCTATTGCCATTTTTAGAACATGCATTTATATACTCTATTTTATTAGGGGAAGACTATTCAAATGGATTAGAGAAATATAAAAAAGTCTTAGAATTGGACGAGGAAGGTGGTTATATAATTGTTATAAGTTTAGAGGATAGAGAATTTTCTTATGCGGAAGAAAAATTTTATCAGTTTTTTAGAAATATAATGAAATATAAAGGAAAATCGTTAATAGGACCTCTTATGATAAATAGGATTGTTTTATTTATACCTACCTTAGTGAAAGATGAATATTCTCAACGTCTTGAAGCAATGGAAATAGGTAAATACATTTATAAAAAAATTAATGAATATAATGAGAAATTTAAAACACTTATTGGAATAGGAAGCTACAAAAAGTTTGAAAATATAACATTTTCTTATGAAGAGGCACTTAAAGCGATGCATATTGGTAAAAACAAAGATGTTGTTCATATAAAAGATGTAATGAATATGGATGCAACTTCCTTTGAATATCCTAAAGACCAAGAAAAAAAGTTGATGGATAAATGTATCACAGGAGATAGTGAGGAAGCTTTGTTTTCATTTAAAAAATTGTATCAGTGGATAATTTCAAAGGATGACAATTTTGAACAGGGTAGAAATAAGATAATGGAAGTAATGGTAATGCTTCATAGATCTATTTTTGATAGTGTATTGCCAGAAACAGAAATTAAAAAATTCGATAACTTTTTAGGAAATATGTTAGCATTAAAAGACTTTCCTTCTTTAGAAATATGGTGTAGAGAACGAATAATTCATATTTGTAATATTATTAATAATAGCCAAGAGAAAAAAATAAATAAAGTAATACTGATTGCTAAACAATTTATTGAAGATAACTATTCTAGAGAAATAACGTTAGAAGAAGTATCTAAGATGGCTTGTGTTAGTCCTCATTATTTTAGTAGATTGTTTAAAGAAGAAACTAAACAGAACTTTATTGAGTATTTAACTTTAATGCGGATAGATAAAGCTAAAGAACTAATGAAAAAAGGAAGAATGAGTATTAAAGAGATTTGTTATGAAATAGGATATAGTGATCCTAATTATTTTAGCAGACTTTTTAAGAAAGTTGAGAAAATGACACCTACGGAATATATAAAGAATTTATAATAATTAGTGGGGGTAATTATGTTTAATGAAAAAAGGAAACGTTTAAATGTATTAGTTGCTATAGTAATCATAGCTATTATCTGTAGTATTATATTTAGTATGAAAAAAGTGAAAAACAATATTTCAAAAAATGATAACAAAGTTATTATTGGGCTTTCTATAGATTCATTAGCTATTGAAAGATGGCAAAGAGACAGGGATATTTTTGTTGCTAAGGCAAAAGAATTGGGAGCTGATGTGATTGTTCAGAATTCAAACGGTAATAGCGATGAGCAATTAAAGCAGGTAAATTATTTAATGGATCAGAATATTGATGTTTTAGTTGTAATCCCTAATGATGCAGATGCGCTGACTTCCATTGTAAAGACTGCAAAAAATAAAGGTATAAAGGTAATTTCTTATGATAGACTGGTTAAAAATGCTGATGTAGATTTGTATATATCATTTGACAATGTAAAAGTTGGGGAATTAATGGCTAAATCTTTAGTTAAAAAGGCACCAGAAGGGAATTATATTATTATTAATGGATCAGAAGAAGATTATAATACTTATTTTATGAATAAAGGATTTAAAAACGTTCTAGACCCTTATATTAATAAAGGAAAAATTGCAATTGTGAAGGAAGTATGGGCATCTGGATGGAGAGAAGAAGTTGCATATAAAGCTGTGGAAGAAGCACTTTCAAGTGGAACAAAAATAGATGCTATTTTATGTGGAAATGATAGGTTAGCAGAATCAGCTATTGAAGCTCTTGCCGAAAAGAGGCTAGCAGGAAAGGTATTTGTTGCTGGTCAAGATGCTACACTTTCAGCTTGTCAAAGAATTGTTGAAGATTCACAACATATGACAGTATATAAACCAATCCAAAAACTTGCTCAAAAAGCTGCAGAGATTTCAGTTGGAGTTGCCAATAGTAAAATTTTGGATGTAAATGATAACTTAGAAAATGGACAGCACACAGTGTTATATCATAAGGAAGATGTTTATGCTGTTACTAAAGAAAATATGATGGAAGTAATAATAGAAGGTAAATTTCATAATGAAGAAGATGTTTATATGAGAAAGTAAAATTAAGTAGCACATTATTGTTATAAACAAAATGTAAGAGAATCTTTGCTAATAAAGGGCAGAGATTTTTTTTAAAGTTTTTTATGTTTGATTTTGTCAATAAAGTACTATATCAAATTTTTGTTATGTTAAAGTAGTTAATTTTAGCAAGAATCGTAGCAATTCAATCTAGAGATATTTTATGTAAACCATTGTATTATATAGTTACAACGTTTACAGAAACAGAAAAGTTTCCGTAAAACTTAATTTGACAGTTGTTTAACTACCTGTCAATAAAAAAATATAGGGGGAATTAAGAATGAAAAAAACAAAAATTTTAGCATTTATGATGACAGCAGTTATGTCGGTTGCATTATTAGGTGGATGTGCTTCTAAGAATACAGCACCTGCTGATGATAGTGCAAAAGCTGATGATAAGATAGTTGTTGGATTATCTTTACCGACACAACAAGAAGAAAGATGGGTTAGAGACAAAGTTCAAATGGAATCAGAAGCTGAAAGACTTGGAATAGATTTGAAAGTTCAAGTTAGTAACAATGATGTTGCACAACAAGCATCTCAAGTAGAAAACTTGATAGCTCAAGGTATTGATGTATTAATTCTTGCACCCCAAGATGCTAGTGCTGCTGCAGCAAGTGTTGAAAAAGCACATGAAGCAGGAATTAAAGTTATTTCTTATGATAGATTAATCATGGATACTGATATAGATTTATACCTTTCATTTGATAATGTGAAAGTTGGAGAATTACAAGGTGAATATATTACTAAACAAGTACCTAAAGGAAAGTACATTGTTATGTCAGGAGCTCCTACAGATAACAATGCAAAATTATTTAAAGAAGGAGCTATGAAATTTATTCAACCTTTAGTTGATAGTGGAGATATTACTATAGTTGCTGATCAAGCTGTAAATGATTGGAATCCAGAAAATGCTTTGAAAATAGTTGAAAATGCTTTAACTGCAAATGATAATGATATACAAGCTATCTTAGCACCTAATGATGGTACAGCTGGTGGAGCTATTGTTGCATTGACTGCTCAAGGATTGGATAGTAAAGTGCCAATAACTGGTCAAGATTCAGAACTTGCTGCTGCTCAAAGAATAGTTGAAGGAACACAATCAATGACAATATTTAAAGATACTAGAGAATTAGGAACAGCTGCTATTGAAGCTGCAGTAAAAATTGCTAAAGGTGAAGCTTTAGAAACTAATGGTGCTGTTGTTAACAATAATAAAATGGATGTACAATCTTTGTTATTAACTCCTTATGTTGTAGATAAAAATAATATTGATGAAAAATTAATTGAAAGTGGATACTTAAATAAAGATGACGTTTATAAAAAATAAACTGTCCAAATAGAGGTGAGAGGAATAGTAAATACTGTTCCTCTACCCACATATATGGAGTTTATATGAGAGGTGAAATTAAAAAGTGTATGAAAATATTTTAGAAATGAAAAATATTACAAAAGAATTTCCAGGTGTAAAAGCTTTGGATAATGTAAATTTCAAAGTAAAGAAAGGCGAAATACATGCACTTGTTGGGGAAAATGGAGCGGGAAAATCTACTTTGATGAAGATTTTAAGTGGTGTACATCCAACATCAAGCTGTAGTGGAGAAATTATAGTAAAAGGGAAAAAACAAAAATTTGATGGAATAAAAGATTCAGAAAAAGTTGGGATTGCAATTATTTATCAAGAGTTAGCTTTGATAAAGCAGATGAATATTGCAGAAAATATTTATTTAGGAAATGAATTTGTTGAAAGAGGTAGCATCAATTGGGATAAGACTTTTATGCAAACACAAAAGGTACTAAAAGAAGTTAAATTAAATGATAGCCCCGATACAAAAATTGTACAACTTGGAATTGGTAAACAACAGTTAATTGAGATTGCTAAAGCTATTTCAAAAGAAGCTGATATATTGATATTAGATGAACCAACTGCTGCTTTAAATGAAACTGACAGTGAGAATTTACTTCAAATTATTAAAGAACTTAGAGAAAAAGGTGTTACATGTATTTATATTTCTCATAAACTTAATGAGGTTATAGAAATTGCTGATTCTGTAACTGTCTTAAGAGATGGTAATACTATTTGTACTAGAGATATGCATGGTGATGAAAAATTATCAGAGGATGATATAATTTCTCTGATGGTAGGTAGAAAATTAACCCAAAGATTCCCTCGAAAAGAGCATACTCCTAAGGACGTTGTTCTTGAAGTTAAAGATTGGAATGTATATAATCCTGAACTTCCAGATAAGAAAATCTTAGATAATATAAGTTTCAAAGCAAGAAAAGGGGAAATACTTGGTATTTCAGGACTTATGGGTGCTGGTAGAACAGAACTAATAATGAGTATTATAGGTGCATATGGTGTTAATATCTCTGGAGAGATAAAAATAGATGGTAAAAAAGTTAAAATTAAAAATCCTAAAGAAGCTATAAAAAACAAAATATGTTATCTTAGTGAGGATAGAAAAGGAAAAGGTCTTGTTTTAACAACTGACATTAAAAAGAATATTTCAATGGCAAGCTTAGAAAAAATTACAAACATTAGTGGAATTAATGAAAATGAAGAAATCAAAATAGCAAATAAATATGTAGAACAAATTAGAATAAAGACACCTTCCATAGAGCAAAAGGTTAAGAATTTAAGTGGAGGAAACCAACAGAAAGTTGCTTTAGCAAAATGGTTAATGGCAGAACCTAAGGTATTGATATTAGATGAGCCTACAAGGGGAATTGACGTAGGTGCAAAGTTTGAAATATATAATATTATGAATGATTTAGTTGATCAAGGCGTCTGCATCATAATGATATCTTCGGAACTTCCAGAAATAATGGGTATGAGCGATCGAATTCTTGTAATGCATGAAGGTAAGATTACAGGAAACATTGAATGGAAGGATGCTACACAGGAAAAGGTAATGTTTTATGCTACGGGAGGTAAATAATATGGTAGAGTTAAATGCTAAAACAAATAAGAGTAATTCAGCATCACTATTAGGTTTTGTAAAGAATCAACTTAAAACAAATATTAAACAATATACAATGTTTATTGCATTGATAGTAATAGGACTTATATTTACAGGATTAACAAGTGGAACATTTTTAACATCAAGAAATTTATCCAATTTATTGTTACAAACGGCTACTATTGCTGTTCTAGCTTGTGGTATGGTATTTGTTATAGTAGGTGGACATATTGATCTTTCAGTAGGTTCAGTTGCAGGGTTTACAGGTGCTATTGCTGCAGTATTACAGGTCAAGATGGGTTGGGGAACTGTTCCAACAATACTAGTAACAATGGGAGTTGGTTTGTTAGTTGGAATATGGCAAGGATATTGGATAGCATATAAAGAAGTTCCAGCATTTATAGTAACTCTCGCAGGAATGTTGATTTTCAGAGGTGCTGTAACTGGAGTAACAAATGGTGCTACAATAGCTCCAATGAATGATAGCTTTAAAGCTATTGGACAATCATATATACCAAGACTATTTTTACAAGATGCAGCTTTTCATGATACAACATTAATAATTGGAATAGTTTCAATAATTTTATATGTTGTCTTCGAAATGAGAAAGAGAAAAACTAGAGAAGAGTACGGTTTTGATATTCTTCCAATGAATATCCAAGTAGCAAAAATGATTATGGTTTCAACATTAATAGGAGCATTTTTCATGATAATGGTATTATATATGGGAATTCCATATTCTATAGTACTTGTTATAGGTTTAGTTTTCTTATATTCCTATTTATCAAATAAAACAACTTTAGGAAGGCATATATATGCTTTGGGTGGAAACAAAGAAGCAGCTAAACTTTCTGGTATAAATATCAAGCAAAGAACAATGATGATATTTGTTTCTATGGGAATTCTATCATCCATTGCAGGTATTGTATTTACGGCAAGACTTAATTCTGCAACAGCTTCAGCTGGAAACTTATTTGAACTAGATGCTATAGCAGCTTGCTTTATTGGTGGAACCTCTGCTATGGGTGGTGAAGGAACTGTAATAGGTGCAATTATTGGTGCCTTAGTTATGGCTACAATAAATAATGGAATGAGTTTAATGAATGTGCCTACAACTTATCAATTTATGGTTAAAGGTTTAATTCTTCTTTTAGCTGTTTGGATAGATATAACATCTAGAAAGAAAAATGCATAATTAAAAATTCATTTGTTTACTTAACAAAAGAACTACCAGAAACTTTGGGTAGTTCTTTTGAGATTAATTTTAATAAAATGTTAATTTTCCAATTTTCGATAGATTTGATATAATAGCCTTATTGATTACAACTTGATAGGAGAATTCTCATGGATAAGAAGGCTATAAAATTCGCAATTAAAAATGGATTTTTGCATATTTTCAGTGCAAACTTTATTAATAAAATTATTCAATTTGGTACAACTATTATTTTGGTTAGGATATTATCTAAATCAGAATATGGAAGTTATACATATGCAATAAATATTCTCAGTATGTTTTTGCTCATAAAGGGTATGGGAGTTACTCCAGGAATATTACAGTATTGTAGTGAAACTGAAGATAGAGAGAAAAAACTTAGATTTTTTAAATATGGAACAAAAATAGGTGTGCTTGCAAATGGAATTATTGCTTTAGCTATATTTATTTATACACAGTTTTTTGTATTGCCAATAGAAGGGAGTACAGAGATACTTCGAATGCTTTTTTTATGTCCTCTTATTTCTATTATATTTGAGTGTTTTAATGTGTTTTATCGTGCTGACTATAAAAATAAAGAATTTTCAATTTTATCAGTTACTAATGGGTTTGTTTTATTCTTAGGTACTATAACATTGGGTATGTATTTTGGAGTAAATGGTGTAGTTTTTGCAAGATATTTTGCTTTTATTATTTCTGTATTAGTTGCAGTATACTTCTTCAAAGAATATTTAAATGAATACAAAAGTGTCCAGGAACCACCAAGGCAGAGTAAAAATAAATTTTTGAAATATTCTATTACATGTGCATTTACTAATGCTATATCACAAATGTTATTCTTAATAGATACTTTTTTGGTTGGATTGGTACTTAAGGATGAAACAGTTGTTGCAGCATATAAATCAGCCACACTGGTACCTTTTAATATGTTGTTTATACCTACTTCAGTTATAGTATTTGTATATCCTTACTTCGCAAAAAATTATAATAATAAAAAATGGATTCGTGAAAAATTATTTGCACTAGAAAAATACTTGTTAATATTTAATATACTAATATCTTCAATTTTAATTATTTTTGCTAAACCATTTATACTTATTTTATTTGGTGAAAATTATCTTGATTCAATAGTTCCTTTTAGGATACTTATGTTTGGGTATATTATAGCTGGTTCTTTTAGAGCACCTGCAGGAAATATACTTGCAAGCATAAAGAAAGTGAAAGTTAATTTCTATAATGCAATAATTACTGGTATAGCAAATGTTATATTGGATATAGCGCTTATTTATAGATATGGATCAAATGGTGCTGCAATAGCAACTGTATTAGTGTTTTTTATTACTTCAGTTATTTCAAACGGATATTTATATAGGTATTTAAATGATTAGGAATAAACAGTAACAGTAACTTAAAATTAAAAGATAGACCTAAAAGATTCTACTAAGAATTTTTTAGGTCTAGAATGCGTATACATAGTAGAGTGAATTATTTTTTGGAGGTATTTATGTCACATTTAATTGACAGAGAATATAAGGATGAAACACCTTTGAATACTATTAATAATATACGCAAAATTCTTTCTGATATTGGACTTTTAACAATTGAAAGTAATTGGAAAAATTCTGCAAATGGGTTCTATTCAGTTTCGGTATCTATTGAAGGAACAAGCATTTCTTCAAATGGAAAAGGTACTACTGCTGAATTTGCATTAGCAAGTGCTTATGGAGAACTGATGGAAAGACTACAAAATATGGCATATTTTAGGTTATCCAATGATATGAGCGATGAGGATAATAAGTATGGAGGTTTCTACTATGCACCGGATGAAAAGTTTTTTTCTGTTTCCGATTTTTTAAATTGTGGAGAAGAATGGATTGACGCACAAAAGGATAATATTGGAAGTAAACGTGAATGCACATCTTTGATGAAAAAATGGTTAGGAGTATCATATGAAAAAGTACCTTGTGATTTTGTTACACTTCCATACTATAATTTGATTACTAGTAAAATATCTCATATACCTATAAAGATGATTTCTAAAATGTATATGTCTAATGGAATGTGTGCTGGAAATACTTCAGAAGAAGCTCTGGTTCAAGGGATTTCTGAAATTTTTGAAAGAGTGGTAAATAAAGCTATTGTCAATGATAAAATAGTACCTCCTACTATTCCAGAGGAGTATCTAGCTAAATTTAAAGGAGTATATCTTAAAATAAAACAAATTGAGTCAAAAGGAAATTTTAAAGTTATTGTTAAAGATTGTTCACTCGAAAAAAATTACCCTGTAGTAGCTGTTATTTTTATTAATAAAGATTCTCAAAGTTATTTTATAAAGTTTGGTGCGCACCCAGTTTTTAAAATTGCTATAGATAGAACTCTAAATGAACTATTGCAAGGCCAAGACATTAATCAAATGATGGGAATGAAAAAGTTTCATTATAAAAAGAATATTAAAGATCCAGCTAAGAACTTAATGAAAATACTAGAAAATGGATCAGGACATTATCCATCAGAATTATTTACTTCTGATTTTAGCTATAAATTTACTCCATTCAAAAGAATAAAATGTAATACAAATAAAGAAATTTTCAAATATTTGGTTAATCTCCTTAAAGAAATGGGATATTCAATTATGGTAAGAGATGTATCTTTTTTGGGAGTACCAGCTTATCATGTAATTGTTCCTAATTTTAGTGAAATAGAAAAAATAAATGATATGGAATCTATCATAAGCTACTCAGATTATAATATTGTGAAGAGATATATTAGAAATTTATATAAAATTGATGATGATGGTATAAATGAATTGTTATGCTTTATTAATGGATTTAAATATGGTAAATCAGCTTCAGCAGTAGGATTATTAAATATACCAATGAAAAATTTATTTCCATGGTATTATATGAATATAGATTTATTTAGGTGTGTATTATACTTTAAAATAAAAGATTATGGCAATGCAAAAAAATCAATATCAAAATATATCAATTATGTAGGGTCTATGAATTATGATGATAATAGCATATTATACTATGAATGTATCAGAGATTACATTGGGTGTAAAATTGATAAACTACCAAAAAATAAAGTGAAAAATTTATTAAATAAATTTTATCCAGAACAGATGGTTGAGATTGTTGACAACCAGTTTAATAATCCTCAAATAATATTTGAAAAATTTGGAGAATTAAAATGTTGGAATTGTGGTAAGTGTGATGTAAAAGAATGTTGTGGTTATTATTTAAAATCAAATGTTTTTAGAACGTTAAAAGATCAACAGCAAAAAAATACTATTGATCAGAAGAAACTTAAAAATATTATTAAAAAATAAAACAATGTTCCTTAAATGGGAACATTGTTTTATTTAAGTTACTAATCATCTTCATAATCGGAATCGTCACTGTCATCCTCTTTATATGGATACATAGATTTCATTGAATGCATACTGCACATAGGAGCCATTCCTTGCATTGACTGCATTGCATGCATACCTTGCATTGGGCTCATAGCATTCATGCAC
This sequence comes from Clostridium sediminicola, assembly GCF_050402865.1. Classification (NCBI taxonomy): domain Bacteria; kingdom Bacillati; phylum Bacillota; class Clostridia; order Eubacteriales; family Clostridiaceae; genus Clostridium; species Clostridium sediminicola. The sequence goes on along the minus strand of NZ_BAABMF010000003.1, from coordinate 361,760 downwards.
ATACAATTCATTGAATTCATAGCATTCATGCACATACAATTCATAGCATTCATTGAATTCATGCACATAGAATTCATTGACTGCATTGACTGCATTGACTGCATTGAATCCATGGATTTCATAGATTTCATAGACTTCATAGAATCCATTTTTTTCATACAATCCATAGATTTCATTGAATATGTCTTCACTTACTTCACCTCAATAAATTATTTAATCACATTAGTTATAGTATGTTGAGTGAATAAAATTGTTACTTAGAAGTGTAAGTTCTTCATAATTTCTTGACAATTTAATAATAAAATATAATCAAAGAAAAGCCAATACAAGATAAAGAGGTGATTTAATTGGGTATTATTTTTATTATATTATTAGGATTCTTTATTTGGTATTTAATTAAAGATGAAAAAATATGTCTTAATTCAAATACAAATATCAACAAGATAGAAGATCCTTCTATCTCAATTTTAAAGATGAAACTAGCTAAAGGTGAAATAGACATTGAGGAATTTGAAATAAAAAAAAGAATGATTGAAAACTAAAAATATTAAGAGAGGATGGATAGCATGTTGGGAAGTATGGGATATTTAAAAACAGCAGCAGTAAGGGGATATTCAACACTTAAAGGTGGTTTTCATAGAGGTGGATTTGAGGACTGTTTTTCAGGTGGAAATTATTTCATGAAAGGAAATAATCCGATGTTTTATTTTCATGGTCTAGTATTAGCGGCATTAGTTGTTGTGATAATAATCTTATTAATAAAAAAGTCAAAAAAGAAAAAATCAACATTTGAATCTCAAATGTCAAAACAGTCAATTTTTAATGATAAGGACTTAGCAATTCAAATTTTAAATAAAAGATATGCAAATGGTGAAATTGATGATGAGGAGTATATCACTAGAAAACAAAATTTAACATATGATTTTAGTTTAAATAATTTAGCTGAAGGTAAAAATGAGGAAGATAATAACGACGATTAATAAAATAGAAGAAAAGAGAGCTTTCAATAACGGGAAGCTCTTTTTGGTTATAAATCTATATGATATTATAGATTTAGGCTTTGTTTTAATAAGTTATTGATTTTGTGAGCAATATTTATAAATTGCGAATTTTTAAATTAATATAAACATTTTTTTAAAACACAGCCTAAATTTAAAGAGGTGATGATAATACATTATGATAAAAAATATATTAGTAGTTGATGATGAAAAGAAGATAGTGCAAACTATAGAAGCTTATCTTACAAAAGAAGGTTATGGAGTATTTAAAGCTTATGATGGTGCTGAAGCTCTTAAAATATTTTATGAGGAAAATATACACTTGTTAGTTTTAGACTTGATGTTACCTGAAATTTCAGGGGAAGAGATATGTATGAAGATTAGGAACACTTCTGAAGTACCAATTATTATGTTGACAGCAAAAACAGATGAAGAAAATAAAATTGAAGGATTATCTATAGGTGCAGACGATTATGTTACAAAACCATTTTCTACAAGAGAGCTGGTTAGTAGGGTGAATGCATTGATAAGGAGAAGCTACAGAGGGGAAACTCCTTTAGCTGATATACTCCAATTCAATGAAGGAGACCTTGAGATTGATATAAAAAAGCAAATAGTAAAGAAAAATGGAGAAATCATTAAATTAACTACATATGAATTTAAATTACTTAAAGCTTTAGTAACTTATCCAGGGCGTATATTTAATAGGGAAGAACTAATGGAAAAAGTAATGGAAGGTTACTCAGAAAGTTTTGATAGAAGTGTAGATACTCATATAAGAAATATAAGAAAGAAGATTGAAGATAACCCCAAAAACCCAAAATATATTAAAACGATTTATGGATCAGGATATAAGTTTGGAGGTGAGAAATGAAAAAAACTATTTCAAATAAAATTAGATTAATTTTGGTTTTATTTGTTATTACTATTGTTATAATATCAAGTTTGATATCAAATACTATAATTGACAACAAATTTAATAATTATTTAAAAAAACAACATGAAGAGAATATTAATAAAGTGAAAATACTTATACAGAATTATTATGAACATGATCATAGCAATTCTATAAAATTAACAAGGGAACTTACAAAGCTTGCTGAATTAGAAAAATTGTATATTGAAATAATCAATATGAATGGAAATACAGTTTTTTCATCAGGAAAAGAAGATATTATTCATAAAAACACTAAGAACAAGATGGATGGACATATGATACGTCAAAGAGGGCTTAATACCTCTGATTACCAGGAAAATTATTATGATATTGTCATTGAAGGGAAAAAGGAAGCACGACTAACTATAGGGTATTTTGGTTCATTTAATGTATCTAATGAGGATTTGATTTTCAAGGGCGCTATGAATTTTTCTTTTATAATATCAGCTATTATAGCTTTAATAATTGCAATACTTTTTAGTACTATAATATCAAAAAAATTATCAAAACCACTAACTAGTTTGACAAATACTGCAAATGAAATAAAAACTGGTAACTATAAAATACGATCAAAGGTAAATACTAAAACTAAAGAAATAGATGATTTATCAGATTCAATAAATTATCTTGCAGACAATTTATATAAACAAGAAGACTTGAGAAAACGTCTTACTTCTGATTTGGTTCACGAGATTAAAACTCCTTTAACAATTATCAATAATCATATTGATGCTTTTTTAGATGGTATTTGGGAAGCTGATTCTGAAAAGTTGAATAGTTGTAAGGAAGAAGTTATACGTCTATCTAAAATGGTTGATAGCTTGAAAAATATTTATATGTTAGAAGAATCAAAGTTAAACTTAAATAAGTCTGAATTTAATTTATCTCAGTATATTATAAAGATAATTAGAACATTTAAACCTATTTATTTAAAGAAGAATATTGAGTTAAAGTACGATATTGAAGAAGATATTATAGTTTTTATGGATATGGATAAAATTAAGCAAATAATATATAATCTTTTATCGAATGCCAATAGATATACAGATTATGAAGGCGAAGTAACTATTAGTTTAGAGAAAAGAGATTCTAGTATTATATTAAAAGTTAAGGATAATGGAATAGGTATTTCAGAGAAAGATATGAAGAATATATTTGAAAGATTTTATAGAACTGATTTATCTAGAAATAGGGAAACTGGTGGTGCAGGGATTGGTCTAACAATAGTAAAAACATTGACTGAGGCTCATGAAGGAAAAATTAGTGTACAAAGTGAAGAAGGGAAGGGGAGTACTTTTATACTTCTTTTTCCAAATGATAAATAAAATCTAAAATTTATAAAAATTAAAACAAAGCAGTTGCTTTGTTTTAATTTTTAGGGTCTCCATTTAAAATAATTTTTTATTTTTATATAAACAAAAATTCCAGCAGCTGCACCAGAGAAAAAAATAACAATTGATGCTAAGAAAAATTCAGATAAAGGCATAAAAAGCCTAGTTCCCATAATACACCTTCTATTTAAAAGCTATATTATATAATATTATATAATATAAGAAAAGATAAGTATATTTTATAATAAAGAGTGGAAAATAAAATATATGGCTTCGAAATGATTAATATTAAGAAATAGAATAGTGCAATAATTATCAATAGATAGTTGTTGTTAATTGAGGAGGGATTTAAAATGAAAAAATACATTTGTACAGTTTGTGGTTATATATATGATCCTGAAGCAGGAGATCCAGATAATGGGGTTAAAGCAGGAACTGCCTTTGCAGATGTTTCTGAAGATTGGGTTTGTCCTCTGTGTGGAGTAGGTAAGGATTTATTTGAAGTAGAAGAATAAAAAAAGAGCTTTCACTGGAAAGCTCTTTTTTCTCTATTGTCCGAACAAGTATTTAGCAAATGGAGAACCGGAATCAATAATAATTTTTGTTTTTTCTTTTAAAGTTTTTTTGTAAGTTTGTAAGGTTCTGTAAAATTCATAGAAATCAGGATCTTGATTGTATGCTTGATTATATATATTTGTTGCTTCAGCGTCTCCTTCACCTTTGATTGTTTCTGCTTCAGCATAGGCTTTTGCTTCAATTATTTTTGCTTCTTTATTTGCTTCTGATTTGATTTTTTGCGCTTCTTCTTTACCTTCAGAACGATATTCTTTTGCTTTTTGTTCTCTTTCAGTTTTCATTCTATTGAATATATTCTCACTATTTTCTATTGGTAAATCAGTTCTTTTAATTTTGATGTCTACAACTTCAATACCGTAATGAGAAATTGTATCATTTATATCAGCTACACATTCTTCTAGCATTTTAGTTGTATAATTTTTATCTGCAATAAGCACATGTGCTACAGTTTGTCCGATTTTTTCATTTAATTTTGAATATAAAATGTCATCAATTCTTGTGTGGGCATTGGTTTCATTTCCCATAGAAATCCTAAAAAGCAAAGGGTTAATAATTTTCCATTGGGCGTTATTGTCTAAAATTAACTTTTTCTTATCTTTTGTAGTAACTTCTCTTGGATCAGTATCGTAAGTTAGCAACTTTGAACTATATTTTGTTATACTATCTACGATAGGAAGTTTAAAGAATAATCCTTTTCCTTCAACAATAGATATATTTTTAAATTTTGGATTATCTTTAATCGAAGAAACTAATTCAGGTGTCTTTTCATTTACGATTACTTTAGTTATCTTACCAAACCTAGTTATTGTGGCTTGATTGTATTCTTCTACAGTAAAAGTACATGAACTCAATAAAATTATCCCTATGAATACAATAATCACTGTAAAAATTGAAGATTTTTTTATTTTAAAATCCATTTTTATTTTTTGAGATTCATTATTTAATTTCACTTTTTTTGGTTTTATAAACATAAGTATTCCTCCCTTTAATTAGTAGCTGGTATAGTAGGTGTTTCGCTTAATGGAAGTAGATTAACAGTATTACCATCTTCATCTACTATATATTTTTCTATACCAGGAAGAATTTCTTCTAAGGTTTCTAAATACATACGAGTTCTTGTAACCTTTTTACCACCAACGTATTTTTGAAGAATTTGAGTGAAATTTGCCACATCACCTTTTGCTTGTTCAATTCTTTCTTCTTTATAACCCAAAGCATCATTTATCATAGCAGCTGCATTTCCTCTTGCATTAGGTATTACTTCATTTTTATAACTATTGGCTTCATTTATATAACTATTTTTGTCTTCACGGGCAGATGCAACATCCTTAAAAGCAGCATCCACTTCATGAGGAGGGTTTACATCTTGAAGTTGAATTGCTGTTATTGCTACTCCTAGACCATATTTATCACATGTAATTTGAAGATCGTCTTTAATTTCTTGTTGAATTCCAAATTTGTTGTCTGTTAAAACTTCATCTAATAGATGAGAAGCAACTACTCTTCTAATTGTAGATTGTGTAACTATTGATAATGTATCAATTTGATCATCAACATTGAAATAATAGTCTTTTGCACTTTTAATTTTATACTGAACGATTGTTTCAACATTTACTAGGTTTTCATCACCAGTTAACATTAAACCTTCATCAATATTCGATGTGTAAGAAGGAGTGTTTTTCATATCACCTTGTCTTGTTGTTGTAAATCCAAATTCTAATCTTTTAGCTTCATTTAAATTAGCTTTTAATACTTTATCAACTAGTGGAAGATGCCATTTTAAACCGTCCTCATTAACTGTTTCTACATACTTCCCGAATCTTAAGATTACTGCTTCTTCACCAGTTTTTACGGTGTAAATTCCTGTTAGTGCTAGTATAATTAATATTATAATAATGAAACTGGATGTTACAGTTTTTAAAATTTTACCTACCATAAAATCTCCTCCTAAAATAAATTAATCAATCCCCATTGATAAAACATTTGTTATCATTATACTAATTAAAGATATAGAATACAAATATAAATTATGGATGTTTTTACTTATAGAGTAATAAAAGAAAGAAACAAAAAAAACAGGCTCAATAATTATGAGTCTGTTTTTTTACTTTTTAAGCATAAAAAGGTTCTTTGACTATTATTAGGCCTATTAAACCTTTTCCTGTGTGAACGCCTAAAGCGGGACTTATACAACCAAAATTTAATGAAGTTATGTTGGAAAGAGATTTGAATTTTTCAAACAAAAGATTTCCCTCTTCTTCAGAACCACCGTGCATAATCCATATTCTACATTTAGATGTTTTCAGTGATTCTTCAGCAATTGATAGTAATCTCTTCAGGGCTTGTTTTTTACCTCGTATTTTATCGTAGGTATAGTAAACTCCTTCTTTATTTATAGAAATAATTGGTTTTATATTTAGCATTGATCCTATAGTTCCAGAAACTTTACCAATTCTACCACCTTTTATTAAGTATTTTAGAGTATCTACTACATAATAAACTGTGGCTCTATCACGCATTTCAGGAAGTTGAGATACAATCTCATTATAGGATCTACCATTCTTAATCATTTCACCACATCCAATTACTAACGCTCCTGTGCCTAAGGTAAGTGATTTTGAATCAAACACAGTTGTGGTTATATTTGGATGATTTTCAGAAACTAATTTTACTGTGTTATATGTTCCAGATAGATTGGAACTTAACTGTATAGCAATTATGTGCGTGTAACCATTTTCTTCAAGTTTAGTAAAAAGATCATCGACTTCTTGAACAGAAGGTAATGATGTAGAAGGTATTTCCTCTTCTAATTTTTCGTATACTTCGTCAGCAGTAATAGTAATTCCATCCAAATATTCTTTGTTTTTATAGATAATTTTTAATGGTAGAACATTAACGTTATATTCTTTTATTATGTCATAATTTAAATCAGCTGCACTATCTGCAATAAGAGCAATTTTTTCCAAAATTACAACCTCCTTCATACTTATACAACGAATACCAAATGGAGTAATGTATATAAGTCATCACCTGGTATTCGAAACTACATAAAAGTTATATATATATTATCATACAAATATTGAGGAATCAAGGGATGAAGATGAAAAAATATACTTTAAATTCTTTTATATGGATTAAAATACATTACTAACATATATATTAATTTACTTATAATTACAATTTAATATGCAATTTTAAGAATAATTAAAAGTATTTGGAGAAAAATAACGCAGTTAAAGTAAATTAATAAATAATAATTTTATTGGACAATATAATTAAACTAAAATATAATAATACTGAATGGTTAGAAAAATTTAGAGAAAATTAGTTAGAAGGTGTATTTTATGAAAGAATTATCAAGAAATGACGCTTGCTGGTGTGGAAGCGGAAAAAAATATAAACGATGTCACTTAGAAATGGATACCTTAATTAATCAATTGGATAAAAAAGGTAAGATAGTTCCTGATAAAGAGTTGATATTGAATGATGATCAAATTGAAGGTGTAAGAAAAGCTGGCCATATAACTGCTATGATTTTGGATAAAGTTGGCGATATGGTAAAAGCGGGGGTTACGACAGAAGAGATTAATACATTTGTACACAATTACACTATAGAATTGGGAGCAATACCTGCTCCACTAAATTATATGGGATTTCCTAAAAGTGTATGTACTTCAATAAATGAAGTTGTTTGTCACGGTATTCCCGAAGAAAGAAAACTAAAAGATGGAGATATAGTAAATATAGATGTTACCAGCATTTATGATGGATATTATGGTGATGCTAGTAGAATGTATATTGTTGGTGAAGCGTCAAAAGAAGCTAAAAAACTAGTTGAAGTTGCCAAAGAATGTCTTGAAATAGGTATGGAGCAAGTTAAACCATTTGCTACTGTTGGAGATATCGGCTATGCTATTAACAAACATGCTAAGAAATTTGGATATTCAGTTGTTAGAGAATATGGAGGACACGGGATAGGTAGGAAATTTCATGAAGAACCTTTTGTAGATCACGTAGGAAAAGCATCTACTGGTATGGTGTTGTTACCAGGAATGATTTTTACAATTGAGCCTATGATAAATGAAGGAACATTTAGATGTAAAGTCTTAGATGATGGATGGACAGCAGTGACAGCTGATGGAAAACTTACAGCGCAATGGGAACATACGTTAGTGGTTACTAAAGACGGATATGAAATTTTAACTAAATAAGTACACACTACTTTAGTTAAGAGTTAAGAGTTAAGAGTTAAGGTGTCTTCAACTCTTAACTTTTAACTCTTTAATTGTATTTTAGAGGGCGGACAAATACTTAGTTTCTACATCGTCCCAATTGACAAGATTCCACCAGTTTTTTATATACTCAGCTCTTTTGTTTTGATATTTTAAGTAATAGGCGTGTTCCCAAACATCTAAAACTAATAGAGGGATAGACCCTATTATATTTAAATTTTGATGTTTTTCAACGCCGATTATCTGAAGTCTTTGGAGATTTTTTGACCATACTAGTACTGCCCAACCAGAGCCTTCAATTGTGGTAGCTACTTCTGAAAATTGATTTTTGAAATTTATAAAAGAACCAAAATCTCTATCAATTCTACATGCTAATTCGCCTATAGGTTTCCTTTTTCCTCCTGGAATCATATTTTCCCAATATATTGTATGGAGTATATCTCCAGATGCATTAAATGATAAATCTCTTTCTAAATGTTTTATCAAAGAATAATCTCTTTTGTTTCTTGCTTCATTTAATTGTTCTTCAGCTTTATTCAAACCATTAACATATCCTAAATGATGTTTGTCGTGATGAATTTTAATAGTTTCTTCATCAATATAGGGTTCTAATCCGTTGTAATTATATGGTAATTTTGGTAAAGTATATTTCATATTATCACCTCACTTTATTTTTATGTTCATAATATTTTTTTATACTGGAGAATTTTAATCAATAGATTGGGAAAAATAAATTTATTAGTTAAATATAAAGGAGGAAAAATGTTATGAAAAAAAATATTAAGATAGTTTTATCTTTACTTTTGGTGTTTCTTTCAATAATTTCAATTGCAGCATGTGATCAGAAAAAAAACAAGAATGATACAACAGAGAAGACTAACAATATGGAAAAAAATGAAGGAGATAAAGAAACTGGAGAAAAAGAGGAAGCAGATTATGAAACTATGATAATTCGAAACCAACAATTTAGCGATTCTTTAACACAAATGGATGAAATTAAAGAAGCAAAAGTTATGACTTATGGTGAAACATCAATAGCTGGGGTTACTTTAGAAGAAGGCCAAGAATTAAATGATGAATTAAAAGAAAAAATTATGAATGAGATAAAGGATACGGATGAGAGTATAACTGAAGTTAAAGTTACAAATGATGAAGGTGTTATAGGTGAATTGACTGAAGCAGAAGACAAAATAAAATCTGGGGAAGCTTCTGAAAATTTGGAAGAGAACATTAAAGGAATTTATGAAAAAATAGAATAGAAAAAGTTAATAAAATGTAGAAAATAAAAAAATAAGGTGGATAATTGTCAAAAATATTATATAATGTTTATAGGGGCTACTTTCATTTATAAAGGAGACTAAAATGAATAGCAAAAAGAAGATAGCTTTATTAATTTCTATTGTTTTGATATTATCTGCATTTTCTGGATGTAATAAAGGAAGCAATACTAGTAATAAAGGCAATAATACTGGTATTACAGATGATAAGAATCAAAATGAGATTAAAAATGAAACACCAAAAGATGAAGAAAGTGATGAGTCTGAAAAAATTGAAGAAAATGAACAGAAGGATGAAAGTAAACAAGGGAAAGAAGTTTATATCAATGCAAATCCTTTAATATTAAGAGAAGGCCCTACATCTAACACAAAAAGAATAGGGAAGATATTAAAGAGTGAAGCTGTAGTGGTAGAAGCAGAAATTACAAATGATACAGGGGAAGTTTGGTATAAAATCAACTTTGATGGAAATGAAGGATATATATCTTCAAAGTACACAGTTGATAATAAATTCGAATTAATCCCAAAAGAATATCAAGATTTAGATTATAGTCCTCAAGAAAAAATTGTTTATGAGGATAATAAACCAGTAAAAGTAAAAGGAGTCTATGTAACTAGATTCTCTACTGTAAGTAAAAATTTTGATTACTTATTAGATATTGCAGATAAATCTGGTATAAATACATTTGTAATTGACGTAAAAGATGATAGAGGTCATATGTTGTTCTACTCTGAAGCAGCTAGCAAAATTGCGCCAAAAGCCAATGAGGGTATAGTTCTAAATGATATAAAAGGTTTTATTCAAAAGTTAAAGGAACATAATATCTATACAATTGCTAGAATAGTTTCTTTCAAAGATCCTATATATGCTGAAGCACATCCGGATAGAGCTATTATAAATAGAAATGATGGTTCAGTGTTTACTAAAAGTGATGGCTTATCATGGGTATCTGCTTATGACAGACAATTATGGGATTATAATGTATCTGTCGCAAAAGAAGCTGCAATTGCTGGTTTTAATGAAATTCAGTTTGATTATGTTCGTTTCCCTGCATCAAATGGGGGAAAATTGGACAAGGAACTAGATTATAGAAATTCTAAGAATGAATCAAAACCTAAAGCTATCCAAGAATATTTGAAATATGCTAAAAAAGAACTATCACCGCATCATGTGTATATAGGTGCAGATATTTATGGATTAGTTGCTTCCGTTACAAATGATATGTCCCTTGGTCAGTACTGGGAAGCAATAAGCAATGTTGTTGATTACGTTTGTCCGATGATGTATCCTTCTCATTATGCAAATGGAACCTATGATATACCAATACCGGATGCAAATCCAGGTGATACTGTGTATTATAGTACAAAAGACTCAGTTAGAAGAAATGGAAATGTAGATACTCCAGCAATTATTAGACCATGGATACAAGACTTTACAGCCCCTTGGGTTAAAGGTTATATAAAATATGGCCCTGATGAATTATTAGCTCAAATTGAAGCGCTTGAAAAAAATGGTGTAGATGAATATTTGCTATGGAATGCCTCAAATAAATACTCATATACGGCAGTAAAATAGTTAAAGCAGACTACTTTTAGTCTGCTTTTGTTATTCTAAAAAATGAATAATAGGGCAAAATAAAGTTAATTATATTTATAAAGAGGTTTGTTTTAAAATAAAAATTTGTTTTGTTAATTAAAATATGGCAAAAAATAGAAAACTGTTGAATTATTTGTAGAATAATAAGATAATTAAATAAAGAAGAAATAACTATTTTAATGAAAGGAAAAAGATGCCATGAGAGATTATGTTATAGTAACAGATTCTTGCTGTGATTTACCTAAGGATTATATTGAGGAAAATAATATTCCTTTTGTTAGCTTGACTTTTTCGTATAATGGGAATGAATTTATTGATGATTTTGGTAAAAGTTTTGATCAAAAAGAATTTTTCCGGGATATGAAAAGAGGGGCTTTACCAAAAACGTCTCAACCTAATGCAGAACAGTTTTTGTTGAAGTTTAGAGAAATAATAGCTAGTGGCAAAGATGTATTGTATATTGGAGTATCATCCCAATTAAGTGGCACAATGAATAGTGCAAGAATTGCAGAAGATATGATTAAAAATGAATTATCAGAAAACAGAATATATCTTTTTGATTCACTAAGTGCTTCACTAGGTCAAGGACTTTTAGTTATGAGTGCCATAGAGATGCAAGAAAGTGGAGCTACTTATGAAGAAGTAATTGATTATTTAGAAATGAATGTGCAAAATTTAAATATATATATAACAGTAGATGATTTAGCTCACCTTAAAAGAGGTGGTAGAATATCAAATGCAGCGGCAACAGTAGGAATGATGTTACATTTAAAACCAGTTTTAACTATAAATCATGAAGGTAGAGTAATTCCTATATTGAAAATTAGAGGAAGAAAAAAAACAATTAAGAGATTAGCTGAAATAATTAAAGAAAGAATAATTGATTCTGAAGAACAAAGAATTGCTATTTGCCATGGTGATTGTATAGAAGAAGCTATTAAATTAAGGGATATTATTTTGGAAGAAAACAATATAAAAGAAGTTTTAATAAATACTATAGGTCCAGTTGTAGGGACTCATGGAGGACCTGGGGCTTTAGCTGTATTTTTTATGGGAAAAGAAAGACAACAAAATATAATAATAAAATAGAAATATACAAAGCTAGAAATACTATTCTGGCTTTTTTTGTGATAATTCATAGTTTATATGAATTTTTAATAGTAAATTATTAATTAATTGGAGTTTTTTAATAGGATATATGTTAAAATTGTTATGCTACTATATAGATAATTATAGAAATAAAAAATATGGTGTTTAATTTTTGATAAAAGGGAGGAGAATTTAAATAGTTTTCATAATAGTACTATTTATAATCTTAATTGATAGGATAACAAAAGTAAAAGCAAAAAACATTTTACAAAATTGTAGGATAGAAATTTTTTCAGGAAAGATACAATTTTTTCTTGTGAGAAATAATGGTGCGTTTATGAATATTCTTAGTAACAATAGAAGATTGCTACTTTTTTCTTCAATTATGGGGATAATATTGATGATTGCATATTTTGTTCTGTATGAAGTAGATAATTATAATGTGGTAGTTAAAGTAGGGTATTCTTTTTTCATTGGGGGAGGAATAGCTAACACTATTGATAGAATAAAAGATGGTTATGTTACTGATTTTATATATTTTAATATAAAAAGATTTCCAGTATTCAATATTGCTGATTTTTTTATTTTTGGTGGATTTATATTAATATTAATCCAAAGCATTTAGTAAAAAGAAATATACTAATAAAGAGAAGGAGATAGATATGATAGAGATTGGTAAAAAACAAAAAATGACAATTACTTATTTTAAAGATTTTGGTGCATTTCTAGATGGAGGAACTGAAGAAAAGGAAGATAATATTTTGCTTCCAAAGAACCAGTTAACGGATGATTTGAAAGAAGGAGACGAAGTAGAAGTATTTATTTACAAAGATTCTGAAGATAGACTAATTGCTACAAGAGAAATGCCGTATATTCAAGTTGAAGAGATTGCACAACTTCAAGTGAAAGAAATTACAAGAATTGGTGCATTCCTTGATATGGGATTGAAAAAGGATTTATTTTTGCCATATAAAGAACAAAAATATAGTGTTCAGGCAGGCGATAAGTTACTAGTTGCTATGTATGTAGATAAAACTAGTAGACTTTCAGCAACAATGTTTCTTGAAAATTTTCTAAGAAGTGATAGTGAATATAAAGTTGATGATATGGTAAAGGGAATAGTTTATTCAGTAAATCCTACATTAGGCGCATTGGTTGCAGTTGATAATAAATATAGAGCTTTAATACAGGATATTCAATTTGCTGGAAAAATTAAAGTTGGCGAAAAGGTAGAAGCTAGGGTAGTTAGAATAACAGAAGAGGGGAATTTGGATCTTTCTTTTAGAAAAGTAGCTTATAAGCAAATGGATGATGATGCAGCATATATTCTAGAAGTTATGGAAAATATATATAACGGCAATATGCCTCTTAATGATAAGAGTAAACCAGAGGAAATAAAATCAAGATTAAAAATGAGTAAAAATGCTTTTAAAAGAGCTGTAGGTAGGCTTTTAAAAGAGGGGAAAATTGAAATTTTAAATGATGGCATCAGAATTAAGAATAAAGCAGGAAGATAGTTTCTATCTTTCTGCTTTATGAATGGGGAAAGTTTCAACTATGAATGTTGAAGCTATCCAATGCTAATAGTTTGTGTGCTTTTAATAAATTTATGATAGTAATTAATGGTATATGCAATAATGAAAAATATTATTAAAGTGAGGATGGTTTTGGTGAATAGAGGGATTGCTGTTATACTTGCAATAATATGTGGTATTTGTGCAGGTATTCAACCACCAATAAATGCAGGTTTGGGTAAAGTCATAAATTCAAAAAATGCAACGCTTGTAAGTTTGGCAGGAAGTATTATTTTAATTTTGTTTATTGTGTTGACTACAGGAAACATCAAAGACGTTACAAAAATCACTAGTGTTTCGCCTTTGTATTGGATTGGTGGAATATTCGGAGTAATAGTCATTTTCACTTCCCTCACTGTAATTCCAGTACTTGGGGCAACAGCGACGTATTCAGTAATAGTATCTTTTCAATTAGTGGTAGGCGCAGTTATTAATCAATTTGGATTATTTGGTGTAACAAGATCACCAATAACACTTACAAAAGTTTTGGGAATAGGATTCTTAATACTGGGAGTTAAATTTATTTTAAGTTAAAAAGGATAATGCTTGTTACAAAGCATTATCCTTTCATTTATTTATTTTTATTAAAATTTATAGTTGAAGTAGTATATCTATATTTAATTCTTGAATGAGTGAATTGGAGCAGGAATATGACCACCACGTTTTACAAAATCATCAGATTTAAAAGGACTTACTTTCATAATTGGAGCCCTTCCGAGTAATCCACCAAACTCAACCATCTCACCAATATCTTTTCCAGGAACAGGAATGACTCTAACCGCGGTTGTTTTATTATTGATAACACCGATAGCTGCTTCATCAGCTATTATTCCTGAGATTGTTTCTGCAGTAGTATTACCAGGAATAGCAATCATATCTAATCCAACAGAACATACACAAGTCATAGCTTCTAGTTTTTCAAGATTAATTGAATTGTTTAATACAGCGTTTATCATACCTATATCTTCACTTACAGGGATAAATGCACCACTTAATCCACCTACTTGAGCGGCTGCCATTACTCCACCTTTTTTTACTGCATCATTTAGTAAAGCCAATGCAGCGGTAGTACCTGGTGCACCACAACTTTCAATTCCCATTTCTTCAAGTATATGAGCTACACTATCGCCAATAGCTGGAGTAGGAGCAAGTGATAAATCAAGTATCCCAAATGGAATTCCTAATCTTTTTGATGCCTCAGTTCCAACTAGCTGACCCATTCTAGTGATTTTAAACGCAGTTTTCTTGATAGTTTCAGCTACTATATCAAAAGGTTGACCTTTACATTGCTCTAGAGCTCTTTGTACAGTACCTGGACCAGAAACACCGACATTCAATATACATTCAGCTTCTTCAACACCGTGAAAAGCACCAGCCATAAATGGATTATCGGAAACAGCATTTGCAAATACTACTAACTTGGCGCAACCAAGACCATCAGCGTCTTTGGTGATTTCTGCAGTTTGTTTAATGATTTTCCCCATTTCATAAACAGCATCCATATTTATTCCAGTTCTAGTACTTCCAATATTAACTGAAGAACAAACTTTTTCAGTAACACTTAAGGCTTCAGGAATTGAAGCAATTAATTTTCTGTCTCCATTGGAATAACCTTTTTGAACTAAAGCAGAAAAGCCACCAATAAAATTAACACCTACAGCTGTAGCTGCCTTATCTAGGGTTTTGGCGAATTCTACGTAATTAGCATCACCGCATGATTCAGCTACCATAGAGATAGGGGTTACAGAAATTCTTTTATGTATTATTGGGATTCCATATTCCTTCTCAATTTCTTCACCAATCTTAACTAAATTTTCAGCATTTTTTGTAATTTTATCGTAAATTCTATCCCTTGATGCTTTTCCATCAAATGAAGCACAATCTTTCAAGGATATACCCATTGTTATTGTTCTAATGTCTAATTTTTCTTTCTCTATCATTTGTATAGTTTCTAAAATTTTGTTTTGATTAATCACTGTACCACCACCTTTAAAGATTATGCATTGAGTTAAATATATCTTCTCTTTGTACTTTTACAGATACTCCGATTTTTTTGCCAGCATTATCTAGTGATTCTTGGATTTCACTAAAGGAAGATGTAGCTTTACTAAAATCAGTTACCATTATCATTGTAAAATAATCTTCAAGAATGGTTTGACTTATATCAAGAATATTTACTTTTGCATCTGATAGAACATTACTAACTCCCGCTATAATCCCGATAGTATCTTTCCCCAAAACTGTAACTATTGCTTTCATTTAATAGCCCCCTTAAAATAAAAGATTTTATTTAATATTATTAATAATAAACGAATGTTAGATAATTATCAACATTAAATTAAGGATTTTTAAACATAATAGCGAATATTTAAAAAAAAATAGTTAGAAATATTCATAAAGTGTGTATTGTGAATTACATATTTCTCAAAAAAAAGTATAACTAAATAAAATCTAAGGTATTTCCTGTATTATTAATAAAAAAGTTTCCATTAAAATCTTTTTTAAATATTTCAGTGGTTTTGTCTCCTGAACAATGACATAAACCAGCTAATTTTATGTTATTTTGATTAAAATATTCTAGGGTTTTAAGAATTCTCTCATCAGATGCTTTTGATAGATGAGTTCCTCCGATCACGCCAAAAATAGGTTTAGATGTAGTCTTTTTTATATCCTCAATAATGTTCATAATTCCTGAATGTGCACAGCCTACAATTAATAATAAACCAGCCGAAGTATCAATTCCTAAGACAACTTCACGACTGAAATCATCTGTAAAATACATTTCATTTAGTTTATATCTCATATTTTGATCAATTATTTCATTTTTGTTTTTATTGGTAAAATTAGTAAATAAATAAATTTTTTCTGTTAGATTAGTGCAATTTTTCTTTAAATAGTCTACTTTAATGTTATGTTCTTTTATAATAGTAGAGTTGAAATTTATACCGGTGTATTTGATTGGAACGTCTTCTTTGAATTTAAATTTATCAGAAAATTTAAAGAAATTTTCATTTAGACAAAGTGTTGAGGATAAAGAATAATTGCTTAATAAGGAGGTCAAACCTCCACAATGGTCATAATGGGCATGACTCAATACGATATAATCTAATTTTGTTAAATCTACTTTCAAAGCTTCTGCATTTTTTATAAAGTTTTCACTTTCTCCGGTATCGAATAGGATTTTTTTATTATCGCATTCAATATAAATGGATAATCCGTGTTCATATTTAAGGTATTCTAAAGAACTTTGATTATTTTCAATTAAAGTTATTAATTTCAAGTAAATCATCTCCAAATCATTATAATTTTATTAATACGCTTATATTTTATAAGTTATAATATTATTTTACAATAAATTCTTAAACAAAATGCCAATTTAGGGTAAAATAAAAGTATGAATTACCAATAAGAGGATATTATAAACGAATTAACAAATTATTAATACAATTTTAAGTGATATTTAGTACTATATTACTGAAAGTATGATATAATATAAATATAAACAGAAAATTTAAAACATTTAAAAAGTGAGGGATAAGAATGTCATATTATAGAGGAAATATATTTAGTACAATAATAAATACGGTTTTTGCAGTTTTGATAATTTATTTGTTGATTCAAGGCTTAATATTCTTAGTTCCCATTGGGATAATTGCATGGATGATTTATAGAGTATATAAATATTTTGCTTACAATAAAGAAGACAAAAGAGAAGAAGAACCTATAGTATCGAGGATAAATGTTAATGATGAATTAGACGATTCTGAAGTTATTGATGTAGACTATGAAGATATAACAAAGTAAGTTGAGAATATTTTTTATTTCATAACGTAATATTTAATAGGAGGGATGATATGAAAAAAGGGATGCTAACAGTTATATTCATTACAATAATTATGGCATTAATTATATTTGGCTATGGATATGCAATTATGTTTGGACTTTTGTCCGCTGAGTCACCTATAATTTTTATTATTATAGCAGTTATGGTTTTTGTGGCAATAATGGGGGCTTTGATTTATAATTTGATTGAAAGAATAAAAGAAATAGAGGAGGAAGATAAGGATGATCTTAGTAAGTACTGATTACATTAATGGAAAAGAATTGGAAATGTTATCAATAGTTAAAGGTTCTACTGTGCATTCAAAAAATGTTGGAAAGGATTTTTTAAGTGGATTGAAAACCTTAGTTGGTGGAGAAATATCAGCTTATACAGAAATGATGAATGAGGCAAGAGCTATAGCTACTAAAAGAATGGTGGGAGAAGCTGAACAATTAGGAGCAGATGCTGTAGTGAATATAAGATATGCTACTAGTGCTATAATGCAAGGTTCAGCAGAAGTTATTGTATACGGAACTGCAGTAAAATTTAAGTAATAAAAAGGGCGGCAATTATTTGCCACCCTTTTTATTGTTCTAATGCTTTTTTCAATTCTGATTTTATATCAATAGTACTATGATTTTCGTAATCTATTACATTACCTTCCCAAGTTCTTATTTTAAAAGAATCTTTCCCTTTCATAAGTAAATATTGAGGATTTATAGGGGTTTTTCCTTGACCATTAGGCGCATTCACTATATAAGTTGGAATAGCAAGGCCTGATGTATAGCCTCGTAAATACTCCATTATTTCCATTCCATCATCTATAGAAGTATTAAAATGTGTTGTACCTCTAACGTGTTTTGCATGGAAGATATAGTACGGTCTTACACGGGCTTTTAATAACTCATGGTTTAATAATCTCATTATAAATTTATCGTTATTTATGCCATTTAAAAGAACAGCTTGATTTCCTAATGGAACTCCAGCATCAGCTAATTTTTTGCACGCTGCAACGGACTCATCAGTTAATTCTAACGGATGATTAAAATGAGTGTTAACAAATATAGGGTGATGTTTCTTTATGATATTTATAAAATCATCAGTTATTCTTTGGGGCATAGTTACTAAAGTTCTAGAACCAATTCTAATAATTTCAACATGCTCAATTTTTCTCAGTTCAGTAAGAATCCAATCAATAGAAGAATCAGGTAATGCTAATGGATCTCCTCCAGTTATAAGAACATCTCTGATTTCTGGGTTGTCTCTTATGTAATCTATTGATTCTTTTATAGTTTCTTTTGGACGATGACAGTCTGATGAACCAATATTTCTTCGTCTTTGGCAGTGTCTACAGTACATAGCACATTCATTTGTTACATTTATAATTAATCTATCAGGATATCGTCTAGTAATTGAACCAGCAGGATTTGTGAATTCTTCAGCCATAGGATCTAAGGAGCCTTCTTCTTGTAACTCAAGGACTGATGGGATAGACTGTAGTTTAACTGGATTAAACATATCATTGTCTATTAAAGATAAATAATACGGAGAAATAGACCATCTATACTTCTTGCCTATACTAATTATTGCATCAATTTCTCTGGGGCTTAAATCAATAAGCTGAGATAAAGTATCTACGTCACTTATTCTATTGCTAAGTTGCCACTTCCAATCATCCCAATCTTTTTCCGTTGCATTGAAAAATGAAAGTATTTTCAGCTTGTTTTGTTTAATAAATTCTTTGCTTTCGCTAGATGTACCAATGGGGATTTTTTTCTTCTTTTCTATATAATCTAAAATCCTAGATTTTAGTTCTGATGCTCTGTTAAGAGAAATTTCACGTTTGTTTATTTCAGTCATAACATACCTCCTTGGTGAATTTATTATTTTAACTTACTATATTATTTTAACGTAATGAATAAAAAAATTCAAATTTGAAATTATTGATACAAAACTTTCAATAAATAAAAAATTCACATAATTTGACGAAGTATGTACATAATTTTAATTTTATAATAGTATAATATAAAATAGTATGATGAATTAATAATTTTCTTGAGGTGAAATGATGGTTAATAAAAATTTAAAAGTTGATTTGCATATACACTCTGCCGCATCTGACGGTACGTGGAGCCCTGAAAAGATAGTAAATGAAATAAAAAAAGCAAAGGTAGAATTATTTTCTCTTACTGATCATGATAGTATTGGAAATGTCGAAAAAATGAAAAAATTAATTTTTAGTGAACAATTAAATTTTATACCTGGGATTGAGATTTCTAGCACACACAATGAAAATTTATATCATATTTTAGCTTATGGTACTGATAATTCAAATGAGAAGCTTAGAAAAGTTTTGAATAGGAATACAATTCTTTTAGAAGAAAAAGACGATAACGCTATAAAGAATCTGATTAAAGATGGGTATGATATAAATTTTGATGAATATGTAAACTATAAGCATATTTCTGAAAGAGGTGGATGGAAGGCTCTTAATTTTCTGATTGATAAAGGTTACTGTAAAGATGTATCTGATTATTTTACAAGACTTTTTGCTGGAAAAAAGGATATGCAATTTCCTATTTTTGAAGAAACTGAAAAGGTTATAAATGTTATTAAAAATGCTGGAGGAGTAGCGATTTTAGCTCATCCATATTATGTAGAAATAGATACTCCAGTTGAAAAAAGGTTAGGAACATTAAAAGATATAGGAATTGAGGGAGTAGAATGTTATCATCCTAATCATTCAAAGGAAAAAATAGTATCATGCGTTGAGTGGTGTAGGAAAAATGATATGATCATTACTGCTGGTTCTGACTGTCATGGGGATTTTATCAAAAAGAGAAAAATTGGAATGATGAATGTGAGTATTGATGATATAAGTTTGAAACATTTGAAAGATTATATTATATAAAATGTGCCAATTTCAAATTGGCAATAATTTACAAAATATACCATAGAATATCAATTTAAAAAAGTGGTATAAAAAAAATCTGTAAAGCTGAAATTTTATTAAATTAAAACTATTGCTCTATTTTGTGTAAAAAATATACCTTATATACAATATATAGAAAAAAACAGTATATAAAAAGTGAAATTAGTTTTTTACTCTTTTTATGTAAAAATGAATGGGTTGTAATATTTGAAAAAATATGGTATAAATATATTACAATAAACCTAAAAAATTACATGAAGTTATGTTAATTAACAAAAATTAACAAAAGGAGTAGAGTGATGGTTTCTAATAAATTTAGCAATCGTAGAGAAGTGGATAATATAAAAAAAGAAATTGAAAGAGTTAGGTTACTATTGAATACTCAAGTAAGTAGTAATTATAAAAAGTGTTTAGATCCAGAAGTAATTAAATTAAGTCAATATTTGGACAAACTCTTAAATGACTATTTTAAATGTTCTCATTAAATTCATATATTCATAGTAAATAAAAATAGAATTAGTGTATAATAAAAGTATAACTTTATTTATTTACTAGGGAGGAATGGATAATGAAAGTAATTAAAAGAGATGGTAGAATGCAAGATTTTGATAAAAACAAAATCAAAGTTTCTATAATGAGAGCTTCGGATGATGCAAAGGAACCTTTTAATACTTCTGATATTGAAAATGTGACTGGAAGTGTCACAAAAGCTTTAGGAGATAGAGTTGAAATAAAAGTTATAGAAATACATGAAATCATTCTTAAAACTTTAAAAGATTTTGGGTTTAATAAAACAGCTGAGTTGTTTGATAAAGTTAGTAATTTGACATAAGATTATGAATAAATAGTAAAACTCTAGATTTCTAGAGTTTTTATTTTAGTCATTTATGGACTTGTTAAATAATTGATAGTATAATTTATCTGTTCGGGTAAAATTAAATGGAGAAAGTGAAGTGAATTGTAATTGGATATTTTATTTATCATTAAGGCTGTAATTATAGGGATAGTTGAAGGTTTTACAGAGTTTATTCCGGTTTCATCTACTGGGCATATGATTATTATTGGACATCTTATCGGGTTTGTTGGTAATAGTGATCCAACAAGTTTATACTCAAAAGAATTTACGGATATGTTTGAGGTTGTAATTCAATTAGGTGCTATTCTTGCTATCGTAGTTTTATACTGGGGTAAGATAATGGATACATTGAAGAATTTTTCTCCTAAACATAAAAATTCAGGACTGATTTTTTGGCTCAAAATTATAGTGGCTAGTTTACCAGCAGCTGTTATAGGATTGAAATTTGATGACTTGATAAAAGCAAAATTATTTCATGCTTTACCTGTAACATTGGCTTTACTTATAG
Source organism: Clostridium sediminicola (assembly GCF_050402865.1). Classification (NCBI taxonomy): domain Bacteria; kingdom Bacillati; phylum Bacillota; class Clostridia; order Eubacteriales; family Clostridiaceae; genus Clostridium; species Clostridium sediminicola. The sequence goes on along the minus strand of NZ_BAABMF010000003.1, from coordinate 340,030 downwards.
GTGCTATTTGGATGATATACGCGGAAAATAAGTTTAGAGGAAAATCAGTTACTAAATTAATTGATGATATTTCTTTTAAACAAGCACTGATTATTGGCTGTTTTCAATGTTTAGCAATGTGGCCTGGAATGTCAAGGTCTGCTTCTACTATTATTGGTGGTTGGATAGTAGGATTGTCAACTGTTGCAGCAGCAGAATTTTCGTTTTTTCTTGCTTTACCTGTAATGGTTGGGGCTTCTTTGCTATCTTTCATTAAAATGCAGATTACTCTAAATACTATTCAAATAATTGCTTTAACAGCAGGATTTATTGTTTCATTTATTGTAGCATTAGTTGTAGTAGACAAGTTTATTGGATATCTTAAAAAGAAAGAAATGAAAGTGTTTGCATATTATAGAATTATTGTTGCGGTATTATTGTTTGTTTTGTTTTTTACTAAAGTTATAAGTATATAATGGTTATTCCACAAAAAGTAATCTAGTTGAACTTCGACCACGATATATAGCGTCAGAACGTATCAATCTGCGGTAGTATTGTGGTCGATTTTAGTTCAATTTACTTTTTGTGGTTTAACCATATAATAAAAAAGTGCGAACAAGTTCGAAATTTATAGTGACAAGTTACAAGTGATAAGTGACAAGTTGTGGATACCTTTCGCAATCCCATCATCGAAGATGATAAAGACTTAGTTAAAGATTTTCTGCAAGAAAATCAACCTTAACTTGTCACTTGTAACTTATCACTTGTCACTGATTTAGTTCGTCTTTTATTTCAATTGCGCCAATACTATTTAAAAACATAATTAATTTTTAGAATAAAAAAAATCTAGTCAAAAGACTAGATTTTTTGTCTCACCAAACTTGGTGCCGAAGACCGGAATCGAACCGGTACGGTGTGTTAGCACCGCAGGATTTTAAGTCCTGTGCGTCTGCCAGTTCCGCCACTTCGGCATGTCCTGTTTTGCCGACAAATAGAATTATACAATGATATTTAACATGTGTCAAGGAATTTTAGAATATTTTTTTGCGAATTGGAAATAGTATAATTGTAGAGTTAATCAAAGTTCCTATTTCTCCTCGAAATAGCTTTCATAAAATTCGCTTGTTTCACAAATAGAAAAAGACTTGAGATCCAAGTCTTTTTCTATTTGTGATTATTAATAATCTGAGTAAGATATAAGTGTTTTACTCTTCATTTTCTTTATTTTCTTTTATAATGAAGTCAGAATTATTAGTTTTAAAAGGAAGTAAAAGTAATATTGAACATATTACAATTAGGCTCATACTAACTAATTGAGCTACTCTAAATGATCCAAACATTAAGCTGTCTGTTCTAAGACCTTCTATAAAGAATCTTCCTACAGAATAAAATATTAAATATAAACAGAAGAGACCACCCTTTTTCAAATCTTTGAACTTTCTGCTTATAAAAATTAGTAATCCAAAAACAAAAAGGTTCCATATAGATTCATATAAAAATGTTGGGTGATAGTAGGCACCATTTATATACATACCTTCTTGGATAAATTGAGGAAAACGAGAAATAAATTCTTTAGTAACTTCTCCTCCATGAGCTTCACTATTCATAAAATTGCCCCATCTACCGATAGCCTGACCAATTATAAAAGCAGGAGCTATAATATCTAATAATCTTAGAATACTAATTTTCTTGTATTTACACATGAAGTATGCAGCTAATACTGCACCAATTATACCACCATGAATAGCAAGGCCTCCCCCTCTTAAATTCAGTATTTGGGAAGGATTATTTCCATAATAACTCCAATTGAAAATAACATAGTATAATCTAGCACCAATAATTGCAACTGGAAGTCCAACTATAAATATATCAGTAATTTTATCAAAATCTACTTCATAAAATTTACTTTGGTAATTTCCTACCAGTAAACCAACCAAAATTCCGGTTGTTATTAATATTCCATACCAATGTACACTAATTCCAAATAATTCGAATGCTATAGGGTTCATAATATCACTACCTTTGTATTATTTTATTGCCGTCGCTTTCTAAGACAATATTACCATTAAAATCAGTTCTAAAAATTTTTATATTGTTTTCTTTTAATTTTTTTAGAGTTACATCGTGAGGATGCCCATATTCATTTTTTTTTTCACATGAAATTATAGCGATTTTAGGCGAAACTGATTCTAGAAATTTAATTGATGTAGAAGACATGCTACCATGATGACCAACTTTTAAAACATCAGCATTTATGTAATAATTGTTTTCTAAAATTTCTGTTTCACTTATTTTTTCTGCATCACCAGTAAATAAAAAACTGGTTTTATCAAAAGTTACTTTTAGAACAGCAGAATAATCGTTAGTATTTTTATAACTAATACTATTTGGTGCTATTATTTCACAGAAGACATCAGTGCCTAATTTAAAAGATACACCTGCTTTTGCAACTGTTATTTTTTTGTGAGCATCACTTATAGCTTTTATCATTGCTTTATAGGAAGCGCTGGTTGAAGTTATTTTAGGAGCAAATATATTTTGTTTTGCACCATATCTGTCAATTACATAACTCATATTGCCTATATGATCCTCATGGGGATGTGTTGCTATTATATAATCTAATTTTTTTATTCCAGTTTTATTAAGATAATTTAATAAATTATTTTTACTGCACTTTGAACCAGAATCAATTAACAAGTTCTCTCCATTTGATTGTAATAAAATAGAGTCTCCCTGACCTACATTAATGAAATGAACCACTAATTTGCCGGTGGTGTCAGCTTCTTGATATTTATTGAAATTTATCTTGTAAAATGCTAAAACAAATAAAATTAACACAATAATTACAAAAAATATTGGGAGTAATTTTATTCTATTTTTCTTATTTTTCAATTATTCACCTCACTTTAATATTCATGAGTTATTTTATCATACAATTAGTATTATTATCAAATACGTAGGGATAAAATTTTGTATTTCTATATACTTTTAATTATAACCAAAAAAATAAAATATTTAATATTTGAAAGAAATAATTTTAAATATTATAATGAATAGAGATAAACCACTTGAGCTATAAATCTAAACAAGTCCAAAACTCACTGATGCCTGAAATTTTGTACATGTTTAGTTTAAGTTTATGTATGGTATGTCTATAGTATTGTAGTGAAAAATAAGAGGGGAGAAAAATATGAGGTCTTTATATGCTTATGGATATTTCTTTTTCTATATGATTTTTACAGTATTTAAGAAAAGGAAGTTGGATAAAATTAAAAGAATAAAAGGAGAAAAGGCTGCACAAGAATATTTACATAGTCAAGTTATGATTTGGGCTGAAAAAGTGTTGAAAGTTTGTAATATCACAATGGAAGTAAGTGGAAAAGAAAATATTCCAGAAGAAAGTTGTTGTTTTATAGGTAACCATCAGAGTTATTTTGATATTCCAGCGATACTTTTTTCAGTAGATAAAAGTATGGGCATTATAGCCAAGAAGGAATTAGAAAAATTCAAGCTGATTTCTGGATGGATGAAAGAATTAAAATGCGTTTTTATGGATAGAAAAGATATTAGAGCTTCTTTGAATGCTATTAATGAAGGAGCTGAAAATATGAGAAATGGATGTTCTATGCTCATATTTCCTGAAGGAACGAGGAGTAGAGGTCCTGAAATGAACGAGTTTAAAAAGGGAAGCTTAAAAATGGCTTTAAAAGCTAAGGTGCCTGTGATTCCTATTACTGTTGATGGTGGATATAAATATTTAGAGAATAATAAATATTGGATCAAAAAAGGCACAATAAAAGTTGTTATTGGAAAGCCCATATATCCTGAAAAAATGTCAAGAGAAGAATTAAAGGGGTTATCCTCTTTATTAAAAGATGAAATTTCTAAACATATTCAAAAATAATTAGAATTATTGCCTAAAACTGTTTTTTATACTGTTTTAGGCTTTTTTACTAAAGGCTTAGTTTAAGATTTTCTGAAAGAAAATCATCCTTAACTCCTTACTCTTAACTAATCTAGTTCGTAATCTATTTCAATTGTAATTTTTTTAATTAATGTCAACAATATTTTAAAAAGTAGCTTTATTTAAAAAAAGATTAGAAAAAATTTTAGAATTGCATATGATACCTTGAAAAATGTAGATAATAATATGGAATACTATAATAAATACTATCAAAATGAATGAAGGTAATGTAAAAATTGCAAAAACGCTTTACTTCCTTAAGAGTTTTATGATAATATATCAGTATAAATATACGATTAATAGATTAAAAAAGAAAATAAATCTATAAATATGCAAAAATACTGAATAAAAATTACATGAACTAAATAATGGAAACATACATGATTGAAATTTGTTAGTATAAATTATTCAAAAATGGTTTTGATGTATAAAAACAATACTTTTTTAAAATTTAAGGAGGAAGCAAAAATGGGGCATAATATTGTTGGGAAAATTTTGAAAGAACATATTGTTGTTGGGGAAATGAAAAAGGGGACTGAAGTTGGTATAAAAATTGACCAAACTTTAACTCAAGACTCAACAGGGACAATGGCTTATCTACAATTTGAAGCATTAGGTGTAGATAAAGTAAAAACAAAAAAATCAGTAGCGTATATAGATCATAATATGCTGCAGACTGGTCCTGAAAATGCAGACGATCATCTTTATATTCAGACAGTTGCTAAGAAACATGGTATATTCTTTTCTAAACCAGGAAATGGTATTTGCCATCAAGTTCATTTAGAAAGATTTGGGGTGCCTGGTTATACTTTAGTTGGATCTGACAGCCACACACCTACTGCTGGTGGTATAGGAATGATTGGAATTGGCGCCGGTGGATTAGATGTTGCAGTTGCTATGGGTGGGGGAGAATATTATATAAAATACCCTGAAGTTGTTAATGTAAAATTAACTGGAAAATTAAATGATTGGGTTACTGCAAAAGATATCATTTTAGAGGTTTTAAGAAGAGTAACAGTTAAAGGTGGAGTTGATAAAATATTCGAATATGGTGGAGAAGGTGTCAAAACTTTATCTGTTCCAGAAAGAGCTACAATAACTAATATGGGAGCTGAATTAGGTGCAACTACTTCTATATTCCCAAGTGACGATGTAACTTTAGAATTCTTAAAAGCTCAAAATAGAGCTGGAGATTACGTAGAGTTAAAAGCAGATGATGATGCAGTTTATGATGAAGTTATAAATATAGATTTAAGTGAATTAGAGCCTTTAATTGCATGTCCGCATAGTCCAGACAACGTTGTTAAAGTTGCTGAGCTTCAAGATGTTAAAGTTGATCAAGTAACTATTGGAAGTTGTACGAATTCTTCATATGCAGATATGATGAAAGTTGCTGAAATTTTGGATGGAAAGACAGTTAATGAAAAAGTATCTTTAGTTATTGGACCGGGATCAAAACAAGTATTAAATATGTTGGCAGAAAATGGTGCACTAGCAAAAATGATAGCAGCAGGTGCTAGAATTATTGAAAGTGGCTGTGGACCATGTATTGGTATGGGTCAATCACCAGCTAATGAAGCGATTTCTTTAAGAACTATAAATCGAAACTTTAAAGGAAGATGCGGAACTGTTTCTGCAGGAGTTTACTTGGTAAGTCCAGAGGTAGCTGTCGTATCTGCTTTAACAGGATATATCACTGATCCAAGAAAATTTGGAGAAGCTCCAAAAGTAGAAATGCCTGAACAGTTTTTAATAAATGATAATTTAGTAGTAACACCAGCAGAGAGTTCAAATGAAGTGGAAGTTGTTAGAGGACCAAATATAAAACCTTTCCCACTAGGAAAAGAATTAGATAACAAAGTAGAAGGTAAGGCATTAATTAAAGTAGAAGACAATATAACTACGGATCACATAATGCCATCAAATGCACAATTGCTTCCTTATAGATCAAATATTCCACACCTCTCTAATTACTGTTTGGCGCCATGTAATGAAGAGTTTCCTAAGAGAGCAAAAGAAAATGGCGGTGGATTTATAGTTGCAGGAGATAACTACGGTCAAGGATCTAGTAGAGAGCATGCAGCATTAGTTCCATTATATCTTGGAATAAGAGCTGTGTTTGCAAAATCATTTGCAAGAATTCATAAAGCTAATCTGTTAAATAATGGAATTATTCCTTTGGTGTTTGATAATGCTGAAGATTATGATAGTATAGATGAATTTGATGAACTAGTTATAAATGATGCTTTATCAAGTGTTGAAACTGGAAAGTTTGTTGTGGAAAATATAACCAAAGGTAATAAGTATCATTTGACACTAAATGCGTCTGACAGACAAAAGGAAATGATTTTGAATGGTGGATTAATTAATTCTTTAAAAACAAAGTAGAAAAGAATAAGGGGGCATAATATGAGTTATACAATTACATTAATACCAGGTGACGGAATAGGACCAGAGGTTATGGAGGCAACGAAAGCTGTAATAGAAGCTTCTGGAATTGAAATAAAATGGGATGTAGTAGAAGCGGGAGCAAAAGTGGTTGATGAATATGGGACTCCATTACCACAATATGTTATTGATAGTATAAAGAAAAATAAAATTGCTATTAAGGGACCAGTAACTACACCAGTAGGAAAAGGTTTCAGAAGTGTTAATGTAGGTTTAAGACAATCTCTTAAACTTTATGCCAATGTAAGACCAGTTAAAACTTATAAAGGGGTACCTTGCAGATATGAAGATGTAGATCTAATTATTGTAAGGGAAAATACTGAAGGTTTATATGCTGGTATAGAACATATGGTAGGAGACGAAGCTGCTGAAACTATTAAAGTTATAACTAAAAAAGGTTCTGATAGAATTTGTAAATATGCTTTTGAATTAGCAAAAGCTCAAAAAAGAAAAACAGTTACTACTGTTCATAAAGCAAATATTATGAAACTAACAGATGGTTTGTTTTTAAAATGTGCTAGAGATATTGCTGAAAACTACTCTGATATAGAATCAAATGATATGATTGTAGATGCAATGAGTATGAGATTGGTTCAAGATCCTACAAAATATGATGTTCTAGTAATGCCAAATTTATATGGAGATATAGTCTCAGATATGGCTTCAGGTCTTGTTGGAGGACTTGGTATAGTTCCTGGTGCAAATATAGGAGAAGATATTGCAGTGTTTGAAGCAGTTCATGGTTCAGCACCTGATATAGCAGGTCAGAATATTGCAAATCCTACAGCGGCAATTTTATCTGGGGTTATGATGCTAAAACACTTAGGGGAATTTGAAGCTGCTGAAAAAATTGATAATGCGGTTTCAAAAGTCTTAGCAGAAGGCAAAGTTGTTACATCAGACCTTGGTGGTACAGCAAAAACAATGGAATACGCAAATGAGGTAATTAAGAATATGTAAAAGCTTCCCGAATGGGGAGCTTTTTATTTTTAATGCATAATTCACTTTAATCAATGCACAATTCACAATGCACAATTGAGGATACCTTTCGCAAGCGAAAGCTTTTAATTAATAAAAAGGTAAAATGATTTATTTTACGTTGGTAAAAGTACATTAAATAAAATGTTTCTTAGTGAAATAATTATACAATATTTGCTTAGTTTATAAATGTAGTTAATTATTAAAAAACAACAAATAATAGAGGTTCAACTTTGGGTAAACTCAATAAACAAGCCGTTTAAACCTTGGTATGAATAATGTGGTGCCAGGGTGGGAGTGATGAAATTGTGTATAAATATAAAAAAATATTGCATAAATATAAAGTTTGTTATATAATAAGTGCAAGGAAAATAAAAAGTTTAAATACAGGGGGAAAATTAACATGAAAAAATTAATTACAATTTTATTAACTCTTGCAATGGGGACAAGCATTTTAGTGGGATGTGGAAGTAACAATAAAAATAATGCTAATGAAAGTGATAAAGCATCAGGAAGTGCTCAAGAAGGTGATATTTCTCTTTCTAGAGTTCAAGATTTAGGAAAGATTACAGTGGGTCTTGATGATTCATATCCACCAATGGAGTATAGAGATGATGATAATAAACTTGTTGGGTTTGATATAGATTTAGCTGAAGCTATAGGTGATAAGATGGGGGTTGAAGTTGAGTATGTGACAACTGAGTTTAGCGGGATTTTACTAGCACTTCAATCTTCAAAATTTGATATGATATTATCTGCATTAAGTATCACTGATGAAAGAAAAGAAAGTATTGGATTTACAGATGCATATGTACAAGGTGGTCCAATATTAGTAACTTTAAAGGATTCTGGTATTGAGAAAGCAGAAGATCTTGATGGTAAGGTTCTTGGATGTCAAATGGGTTCTACTGGACAAAATGCAGCTGAAGAAAGTTTGAGTTTTACAAAAGAATTGAAAAAGTATAGTAAAATTACAGAAGCTATTATGGACTTAAAAAATGAGAGAGTAGATGCAGTAATTATGGATGCTCAAGTAGGGGGATATTATTTAGCAAAAGATACTGATAGTGATGTATTTAAAGTTCTTGATGAAATGGTAAATGAAGAACCAATGGGCATTGGATTAAGACAAGAAGATAAAGAATTAACAGAATCTATTAATAAGGCCATTGCAGAGTTGAAAGAGGACGGAACATTATCAAATTTATCTCAAAAATGGTTTGGTTACGATGCTTATAAGTAAAAAAATTAACTTTTGAAATAAATATATCTACCCTTGTATGTATTATATAAGGGTAGATGTTCTGATATATAGATAAATTAAGCAAGTCATAAATTAACTGGAGGAAAATATTATGGATTTAGAATTTCTAATAAAAATACTTCCAATATTATTAAAGGGAAGTATAATGACAGTTCAATTAACAGTTTTATCTGTTTTTATAGGTAGTGTTATAGGAATAATTTTTGCACTAATGAAGATATCAAATAATGTATTTATATCTAAAATTGCTACTTTTTATACATGGATTTTTAGAGGAACACCTTTGTTATTACAACTATTTGTATTTTATTATGGATTGCCAGTTGTAGGAATAAAGTTAGAACCTTTTTCAGCAGCTTTACTAGGCTTAAGTTTAAATTCTGGAGCTTATATGGCCGAAATTATAAGGGGTGGAATAATATCTATCAACAAAGGTCAATTTGAAGCGTGTAAAGCAATGGGATTTACTTATTTTCAAACAATGAAAAGAGTCATCTTACCTCAAACATTCAAAAATATTATACCAGCAGTAGGAAATGAATTTATTACTATACTTAAAGATACATCATTAGTTCAAGCAATTGCTATGGAAGAATTAATGAGAAGTGCTCAACTAAGAGTATCTGCAACAGGGAGACCATGGGAACCATACTTAGTTGCTGGGTGCTTATATTTATTCATGACAACTATTTTTACAGTAATTTTCTCTGGAATTGAGAAGAAATTATCGGTATACTAGAGATAAACCTACGCAAACTTAATCTATACATGTCCAAAATCTCAGACATTAATGAGTTATGGACATGTATAGATTAGTAGTTGGAGTGGTTTATCTATAACGTTGAGCTTTAGCACTTTAAAGGGGGAAATAAAATGGAAGATTTTATAATGATAGAGACAAAAGGGTTATCTAAGAATTTTGGAAGTTTAGAAGTTTTTAAAGATTTAAATGTAAAGGTACATAAAGGCGAGGTTCTTGTAATTATTGGGCCTTCTGGTTCAGGTAAAAGTACATTTTTAAGATGTTTAAACCATTTAGAAGTACCAACTAATGGAGAAGTTTATGTAGAAGGTGAAAAGCTAGATGTTAAAAATAAAGTAAAAATGAGAGAGACAATTGAAAAAATGGGTATGGTTTTTCAAAATTTCAATCTATTCCCTCATATGACGGTAATGGGGAATGTTATAGAAGCACCTATAACTGTAAAGAAAGAAGATAAAGAGAAAGTTATTAGTAGAGCTGAAAAAATAATTGAAAAAGTTGGTCTTAAGGATAAAATGGAAGCTTATCCATCAAAACTATCAGGTGGACAAAAACAAAGAGTTGCAATAGCTCGTGCTCTTAATATGGAACCAGATATTATGTTGTTTGATGAACCTACTTCAGCACTTGATCCAGAACTTGTAGGAGAGGTTTTAAATGTAATGAAAGACCTAGCAAAAGAAGGAATGACTATGGTGGTAGTAACTCATGAAATGGGATTTGCAAAGGAAGTTGCGGATAGAGTAATATTTATGGATGGGGGTAAAATTGTAGAAGAGGCACATCCTGATATAATATTCAATAATCCTAAAGAGGAAAGAACTAAGGAATTTTTAAATAAAATACTGTAGGAACAAATACATATACGTTCATATACAATAAAAAACTCTAGATGTAAAAGTCTAGAGTTTTTTATTTGAAAAATATTTATGTATATTTATAAATTTTTATTGCATAATTATAAATTATGTAATATAATATGTATAAGAAATCAAACAAATAAAAAAATAAAATTATTTATATATAATATTTCGGGAGGGAAAATAATTATGAAAGAAAAAGTGGTTTTAGCATATTCAGGAGGACTAGATACTTCTATAATTATTCAATGGTTAAAGGAGAATTATGATTTGGATGTAATTGCTTGTTGTATAAATGTAGGACAAGATGATGATTACGAAGCTGTAAAAGAAAAAGCTATAAAATCTGGAGCGGAAAAGATTTACGTAGAAGATTTAACAAAAGAGTTTATAGAGGATTATGTATTCCAAGGTTTAAAAGCAAATGCTAAATATGAAGGTAAATATTTACTGGGAACTTCTTTTGCAAGACCTTTAATGGCTAAAAAATTAGTAGAGATTGCACATAAAGAAGGAGCAAAATATATTTGTCACGGATGTACTGGTAAAGGAAACGATCAAGTTAGATTTGAAGTTGGAATTGCTTCTATTGACCCTACAATAAAGATAATAGCTCCTTGGAGAATATGGGATATAAATTCAAGAGAAGATGCTATTGACTATGCAACTTCTAAAGGAATAGAGATAACTGTAACTAAAGAAAAAATTTACTCAAGAGATAAGAATTTATGGCACTTAAGTCATGAAGGTGGAGATATTGAAGGGTTACAAAATGATCATAAGAGAGACATGTATCAAATGGTTACACCACCAGAATTAGCAAAAGATGAGCCAACATTTGTAGAAATAAACTTTGAAAAAGGTATTCCTACAAAAATAAATGGTGAAGAAATGTCACCAGTTGAAATAGTTAAAGTTTTAAATAAAATTGGTGGAGAAAATGGTGTTGGAGTAGTTGATATGGTTGAAAACCGTCTTGTGGGTATGAAATCTAGAGGGGTTTATGAGACTCCAGGTGGTACAGTACTATATGCTGCTCATCAAGAATTGGAAGAAATCACAATTGATAAAGATACATTACACTATAAATTTATGATAGCTCAAAAATATGGAGAGCTTGTATATAATGGACTATGGTTCTCAACTTTAAAGGATTCATTAGATGCATTTGTGAGTAAAACTCAAGAAACTGTAACAGGTTGGGTTAAATTGAGATTATATAAAGGGAATATTATGGTAGCTGGAAAATCATCTCCATATGCATTATACGATGAAGGTATATCATCATTTGGAGCTTCTGACTATGACCATAAAGATGCCGAAGGATTTATTAATCTATTCTCATTGCCTAGCAAAATAAGAGCTTTGAAATTTGATAAATAAGTTAAATATGCTACAATGATATTAATAATTAGTTTATTGTGCTAGCTCAAATTTTTGACTAGCACAATGTTTTTTTTAATAATAATTAAATGAAAATGGAAAGGATGAGATAGATGAAACTTTGGGGCGGTAGATTTAAAGATGAAGAAAGTAAGTTAATGGAAGATTTCAATAGCTCTTTAAGCTTTGATAAGAAACTTTATTTTCAAGATATAACAGGAAGCATGGCTCACGTAAAAATGTTATCAATTCAAGGAATCATATCTGAGAGTGATAAAGAAAAGATATTAGAAGGGCTTAATTCAATCTTGGATGATATAAATAATGAAAAACTATTAATTGAAGGGGACTATGAAGATATACATAGTTTTGTTGAAACTAATTTAATTAAAAAAATTGGTGATGTAGGTAAGAAACTTCATACAGCTAGGAGTAGAAATGACCAAGTAGCTGTAGATATGAAGATGTATTCAAGAGAAAAAGCAAAAGAAATAATTGAAAATGTAGCCCTACTTATGGATACAATGAAAACTGTTGGTGAGAACAATCATGTAATGATGCCGGGTTATACTCATTTACAGAGAGCTCAGGTTGTTACTTTTACGCAGCATATTATGGCTTATTATAATATGTTAAAAAGAGATAAAAAAAGACTTGAGAATGCAGTGGATATTTTAAATGAAAGTCCTTTGGGATGCTGTGCTTTGGCAGGAACTACATATAATACAAAAAGAGAGTTAACTGCTAAAGAACTTAAATTTGATAAACCTGTTGATAATTTTATGGATGGTGTAAGTGATAGAGACTATTTATTAGAGTTGATGTCAGATTTCTCTATAATAATGATGCATTTGAGTAGGTTAAGTGAAGAATTGATATTATGGAGTAGTAAGGAATTTGATTTTGTAGAAATAAGTGATGCATATTCTACAGGTAGTAGTATAATGCCTCAAAAAAGAAATCCTGATGCTGCTGAATTGATTAGAGGAAAAACAGGTAGAGTATATGGTGACTTAATGAGTCTTTTAACTACAATGAAGGGTATACCACTAGCTTATAATAAAGATATGCAAGAAGATAAAGAACCTTTCTTTGATGCTTCTGATACAGTTCTTAAATGTATAAAGATTATGAATGAAATGATTAAAACAATTAAAGTTAAAGAAGATAATATGTATGCAGGTGTAAAGAAAGGATTTTTAAATGCTACTGAAGCTGCAGATTATCTTGTGAATAATGGGATGCCTTTCAGAGATGCTCATGGGGTAATAGGATCTATAGTATTGTATTGTGAAGAAAATAAAATTGCTATAGAAGATATGAAATTAGAAAAATTAAAAGAGTTTAGTGATTTATTTGCAGAGGATATTTATTCATTTGTTGATTATAAAAACACTTTATCAAGGGGAATAAAAAAGGAAATGTAATTTTCTATGTCCTTGCTATAACTCTGATAAAATTTAATAAAATATTGATTTTCAATTGACATGCTATGTTTTTTGTTATAGAATCAGTTTGGTATTAAAAATTGAATAAATATTTAGGTAGAGGTGCAGTAGTTATAAGTACCAAAGTGGAGGTAAGCACAGTGAAGCTTTGGAAAAGGAATTATTGCCGAAATATATAACTAATGCTTTGATGTTATGTATTGGGCTTGTATACAATATATACAAGACTGTCACGAGTCGTGGAGAGCTATCATTCATTGATTATAAATTTGTTTTTGTATTTAAATGTTTTGAGAATCTCTCAAAACATTTTTTTTGTTTTCTCTACTAAATTTATTCCTTTTTAAACTATTAACATAAATTAAGGGGGAAATATTATGAAAAAACGTAGTATATTTATTACTACATTAGTTTTAATGCTTGTTATGGTTTGCACAACGGCATTTGGGGTTGAACAAGCAGTTAAAGAAGCTAACGCTGCAAAATTTGGACTTTGGACTTTGTTACCACCATTAATTGCTATTGTACTAGCGTTTATTACTAAGAATGTTGTATTATCACTTTTTATCGGAGTATTTACTGGAGGAATTTTACTTAATATAAATGGGTTAAATATTTTTTCAGCAATGTTTTATGGTTTTTTAAGAGTTGTAGAGGAGATACTAGCATCACTAGCGGATTCATGGAATGCAGGAATTATTCTTCAATGTCTTGCAATTGGTGGTCTTATAGCATTAATAACAAAAATGGGTGGAGTAAGAGCTATAGCAGAAGCATTAGCTAAAAAAGCAAAAAGTCAAACAAGCACTCAATTGATTACATGGTTCCTTGGTTTATGTGTTTTCTTTGATGACTACGCAAATGCTTTAATAGTTGGTCCTATTATGAGACCAATAACAGATAAAATGCGAATATCAAGAGAAAAATTATCTTTTATTGTAGACTCTACTGCAGCACCTATTGCAGGTATTGCATTAATATCTACTTGGGTAGGATTTGAGTTAGGTGTAATTAAAGATGGATACGATTCTATTGTAGGGTATGCTGGAGCAGTAGTTAAACCTTATAATATATTTATAGAAACAATTCCATTTAGATTTTATAATATATTAGTTTTAGTATTTATAGTATGTACTGCAATATTTCTAAGAGAATTTGGACCTATGTTAAAAGCTGAAAGAAGAGCAAGAAAAACAGGTAAAGTATTAAGAGATGGTGCAAAGCCAATGGTTTCAGATGAATCAACAGAGATGGAACCTGTTGATGGTACTAAACTAAAAGTATCAAATGCATTAGTACCAGTTTTAGTTCTTGTAATTGGATCATTTTTAGGATTTTATTACAATGGGTATGTAGCTATTTCAGGTGGCGAAGATACTGCTCTTATTGAATTATTAAAGAATAGCCCTGCATCAATGTTGGCAATTCGTGAATGCTTTGGAGCATCTGATGCTGCTATAGTATTATTCCAAGCTGCGTTATTAGCAGGTATAGTTGCAATGATTATGGGTGTGGTTCAGAAGATATTTACTATCAGTGAAGCAATTGATACATGGGTAGTAGGTTTGAAATCAATGCTTATTACAGCGGTTATTTTACTATTAGCATGGTCATTAAGCGGAATAATCAAAGAATTAGGAACAGCTATATTTATAGTTGATAAGGTGTTAGCAGTGAATTTTCCTGCATTCTTATTACCATCATTAATATTTGTATTAGGTTCTATTATTTCTTTTGCAACTGGAACTTCTTATGGAACAATGGGTATTTTGATGCCATTAACTATTCCTTTGGCATATGCTTTAGACCCAACACATTCATATATGGTTGTTGCAATTAGTGCTGTACTAACAGGTGCAATTTTTGGAGATCACTGTTCTCCAATTTCAGATAGTACAATCTTATCATCTATGGGATCTGCTGCAGACCATATAGATCATGTTAAGACGCAAGTTTTCTATTCATTAACAGTTGCAGCTGTAACAATATTATGTGGTTATATTCCAGCAGGACTTGGAGTTTCAATTTGGATTCTTTTACCTGTAAATATTTTAATCATAGCTTCTATCGTTAGATTTGTTGGAAAACCTGTAGAAGCATAATAATATGATAGAGATTTTAATCAAGAGTACTGAATAATTTCAGTGCTCTTTTTGTTATTCAAACCTAAACTCTAAACTCTTAACTAATATATATGTCTACATGTAACTTTTTACTTTATTCTAATGTTAAACTTATTTTATATAAAGTATTAGGTAAATGATTTTTAAGAGGTAGAGGTAAAATCCTAAAAAGTTCAAGTGCTTTTCAGGATTTTTTCTCTTCTCCAGCACCTATATAGGTTAATGCTGTTCCTAACACAATAATCCATTCTCCTATAAGTATTTTATATGTTGATTGAAGATTCTTTATATCATGAGTATTTTTTATGCAGCATCTTAGTAATAAATATTCCTTCAAAATTGCTATAGCTAAAATAAGTCTTCCAACTAAATATAGAAGTCTTATTGGTTGTCTTAAATTATCTGGGTTACATCCTAAATCTTGTTCTTCATTTTCTTTATGTTTAATTTCACAAAGTTCATTTTTCTCAAGAGAGATTGCTTTTAGGAAAAGTGAGTCTGCTAATAATTCAAACAAAACTACTAGCTTACCTAATTTGAAATATGGTTATATATGGATTTTAAACTCATAAGAATAAAGAATACATCTTTGTATTACTATTGGAATAGTAATAAGGGAGTGTTATAATGATATTGCTATTCGTGATGTATAAGGATGAATGAAACTAAAAGAAAAGAATCTATATCAAGAAAAAGGTGGCAAAACATTGAATAATTTAGCAGTTATAAATCAAAAAAAAACTAGTAATCTTACAAGACTTATAGCAGTATCTATAGGACACTTTATTAATGATTTTTATATGAATCTTATTCCGCCAATATTATTTTTATTCGCAAACAGTTTGTCTTTAAGTCTAACACAGCAAGGATTTATAGCATTTGTAATAACAAGTAGTGGTACATTTGCGCAACCTATTATCGGTAGTTTTGTGGACAAGTATGGGAGAACATATCTTTTAATTATATCTATATTATGGATAGGTATTTGGATGAGTTTAACGGGAATAGTTACAAATTATTATTTATTTCTTTTAATAGTTTTTATGGGCGCATTAGCATCCTCGTTATATCATCCTTTGGGAAGTGCTACTGCAATCATGTTGGGCAATAAATCAAGAGGGAAAAGCATTTCTATTTTTATGACTATTGGTGGTTTTGCTGCATCCGTTACACCATTAATAACTATACCTATAGTAAAAAACTATGGTACTGATAAGCTAATTTATTTTATGATTGTTGCATTTGTTACTGCAGGATTAATGTATATTTTACAAGTTCATAAAATTGAAATTACAACTAAAGTAAAGAAAACAAAAGATTCTGAGGAAAAGGCTAATCATTTTTCACTAAAATGGATATCAGTTATAGTTTTTATAGCTACAAATAAATTTTTTATTGTAAGGACATTTTTGACTTTTGGAATACAAATATTAGTTTTAAAAAATGTTGATATAAAAATTGCCGGAATAATACTTTCTTCATATCTCTTTATGAATGCTGCTGGTACGATTACAGGTGGGTTTTTAAATGATAAATTTGGTAGTAAGAAAGTTATACAAATTTCAAATGCGTTAGCTCTTATAATAATATTAATGATAATTTTTGGCTCAGGGATGATTTCTATGATTGCTTTTATATTTTTAGGATTTACTTTTAGTTGTACTAATGCAGCCAATATTGTATTTACACATGATTTAATGCCAGATAAAAAGAACACAGGAACAGGTCTGATTATGGGACTTTCAGGAGGGATAGGTGGACTAGGAATATTTGTGTTTGGTAAGTTAGCAGATCATTTGGGGTTAATCTCAGCAACACCTTTTGTACTTATACCTGTAGTAATGGTGAATATACTATTATTGTTTATACCAAAAAAAGTAGCTTAGTAAGCTTGTGTGGTGGATTGATTTTTTTATAGTTTGTATTGCATATCTTGTAGGAAGAATATATTTATTTGGTATCTGGTTAAACTATAGTTAAGTTTAATTGAATTATTTGATGATAAAGGGATAATTTATTAACTATAGATTGGGGAATTAAATAATGAATAAAGAAGTTATTTCCGATAAACAAGGAGTATCGCTTGTAACTCTTTTTATAATTGGGGAATCTAGCATACTGGTATCTGGTATAACAGCAAAAAAAGAATTATGGTTGGCTATTATTTTTGCGATATTTATGGTATTACCTTTTATATTTTTATATAGTAAATTATTTAATGTTTCCACAGATAAAAATTTGTTTGAAATAATTGAGATTACCTTTGGAAAATTCATTGGAAAGGGGATAATCTTAATATATACTTGGTATACTTTTGATTTAGCATCTTTAGTTCTAATAGACTTGGGTCAATTTATAAATATTGTTAATTTGGATAGTACCCCAATAATTGTGATAATTATATGTATTATGATTCTATGTGCTTGGATAGTAAAAGAAGGAATTCTAGTTATGGGTAAGTTTGGGGAATTATTCTTGAATGTACTTGTCATTTTATCTATTTTTGGAATATTATTACTCGTTCCTAAGATGAACATAAATAATCTTCGTCCTATATTATATAATGGGATTAAACCGGTTATTAAAGGTGCTTATGAAGTATTTATTTATCCTTTTGGCGAAACGGTAGTGTTTACTATTGCTTTTTCTACTCTAAAAAGCAAGAAATCTATTTATAAAATATATAATCAGGGTTTGCTAGTTGGAGGAATATTTTTATTAATGACTTCATTAACAATTGGTTTAGTTATAGGAATAGAGCATGCATCAATATTGTATTATCCAGCATATGAAGCTATTGAAAGAATAGATGTTGGAAATGTTTTGCAAAGAATAGAAGTGATATCGGGTGTTATATTTGTAGTGGGATGCTTTATTAAAATTAGCATTTATTTATTGGCAACATGTAAAGGAGTTGCTAAGATATTTGAATGTAATAATTATAGATTCATAGTAATGCCTATTTCACTACTAATTGTAAATCTAACATATTTTGAATTTGATAGCATTATGAGTTTTAATGAATGGATTTTTGAGGTATGGATATATTATGCTTTTTTATTTATAGTAATTTTGCCTATTATTATATGGTTTGCTTGTGAAATAAAAAAGAAACAATTATCAAAGTGATTCATATAGAATTATTGGAATTAGAATTGAAATATAAAATTTCATACAAATTCTATTTTGACAATTGGAGCTAAAAATGATATAAATAAATTAGTTATACGACTGACGGAAGTGGAATTAACCACATGAAGTATAGCAAATATGAGCCGACCGTCTGGGCAAAGAGCCCGGATAGTAGGCTCTTTTCTTATACTAAAAGGAGTGTAGCAAAATGAAAGAATTAGAATTAAAGTATGGATGTAATCCAAATCAAAAACCATCAAAAATTTATGCAAAAGCTGGTGAACTGCCTATAAAGATATTAAATGGAAAACCAGGATATATTAATCTATTAGATGCCCTTAATGGGTGGCAATTAGTGAAAGAATTAAAAGAAGCTACAGGATTAGCTTCCGCTGCATCATTTAAACATGTAAGTCCTGCAGGAGCAGCCTGTGCTATTCCATTAGATGAAACATTAAAGAAGATATATTTTGTAGAGGGTGTGGAATTATCAGATATTGCTGTTGCTTATGTTAGAGCTAGAGGAGCTGATAGAATGTCTTCTTATGGAGATTTCGTAGCTTTATCCCATGAGTGCGATGAACAAACAGCGACATTCTTATTACGTGAAGTTTCTGATGGTATTATCGCTCCATCCTTTTCAAAAGAAGCATTAGATATTTTAAAAAGAAAACGTAAAGGGACATACGTTGTTATTCAAATTGACAAGGATTATGAACCAAAAGAATTAGAAACAAAAGATGTGTATGGAATTACATTTGAACAGAGAAGAAATGATGTAAAGATAAGATCAGATATATTTGAAAATAAACCTACAGATAATAAATCTATTCCACAAAATGCGAAAAGAGATTTAATGATAGCTTTGATTACATTAAAATATACTCAATCTAATTCTGTTTGCTATGTAAAAGACGGTCAAGCAATTGGTATTGGAGCAGGCCAACAATCAAGAATTCATTGTACAAGGTTGGCAGGAAATAAAGCAGACATATGGTATTTAAGGCAAAATCCTAAGGTATTGAATTTGCCATTTAAATATGATTTAAAAAGAGCTGAAAGAGATAATGCTATTGATGTATATATTTCAGAAAATTATTTAGATATTCTAGCTGATGGAATATGGGAAAATACTTTTGTGAAAAAACCAGAGCCTTTTACACATGATGAAAAAATAAAATGGCTACAAAATTTCAATGGGGTAGCACTGGGTTCAGATGCGTTTTTCCCTTTTGGAGATAACATAGAAAGAGCAAGAAAAAGTGGTGTCTCTTATATTGCACAACCAGGAGGTTCAGTAAGAGATGATAATGTAATTGAGATATGTGATAAATACAATATTGCTATGGCATTTACAGGAATTCGCTTATTTCATCATTAAATTTAAAAATAAATAGTGAAACAAAATCAATTTCTAGTGAGGAAAGATATTCCTTGCTAGTTTTTTTATATCAAAATTTAGTTAATTATATGAGTGTTCTTTTAAAATGCAATAACTAATTTAAGTTATTAATGAATGTTTTTTTAGACATGTTAAACCAAGTAATAAAATTTTATTAAGAAATAAAATTTCATATAATCTAACTATCTTTTGTAGAAATAGCGCAAAAAATGTAGTTATTGTTTGATTAATAAATAAAATGAAGTAATAAAATAATAGAATAACCCATATAAGTAATTAAATAAAATTTTATTTCATTAAAACATTGACATAAATGTAAAAATAAGCTAATATAGAAAATGAGATTGGTAAAATTATACAATAGTATGGTTGGTACTAAAAATACATAGGGGGGAAACCTAATACATGAAAAGAAAATTTTTAAGCGTATTATTATCTGTAGCTTTGGTTGCTACCGTTATAACTGGGTGCGGCAGCAGTAGTTCAAATGACAAAACTAACACAACTAATACTAAGGAAACATCTTCAAAAGAAGCTGATGCTGGTGATAGTGTAACTCTTGAGTTTGCTCAGTGGTGGGAACCTGAACTTCCTGACGGTGCTTTTAGAAAACTGATGGACCAGTTTGAAAAGCAGAACCCTAACATCAAAGTTGAACTCATTAGTGGTCCTTATTCTTCTACGAAGCAACAAGTTATTGCGGGTGCGGCAGCAGGCACAATGTCAGATGTTGTTGGTTTGGACGGAGCTTGGGTAAGTGATTTCGTTAATCAGGGAGCTATTACTAACTTGACTGATTTAATGAGTGAGGCCGGATATGATGATAGCCAGCTTGCATCACAGATTAAGTTAAATGGTGCTACTTATATGATTCCAGTTGTAAACTTTGTTTATCCTGTTTTCGTTAACCTAGATCTAATGGATAAAGCAGGTATTAAAGATCTTCCAAACACTAGAGGTGAATTTGCTGCAGCAGCTAAAAAATTCACCAATGCCGACAGTAACACTTATGGATGGATTCTTCCATTGTCACTACAATCTCCTAATGGTATCCAGAATGATGTTATGTCATGGGTATGGGCTTCAGGAGGAAGCATGATGAAAGATGGTAAGCCTGATGTAACTAATGATAATGTACGCAGTGCTATTGAATTTGTTAAAGGACTATATGATGATGGTGTTGTTACACCAGGGTCATTTTCTATGGCTGAGCAGGATAAAGTTGAAGAGTTTACAAATGGACGAGTTGGTATGATGGTTGATTCTCTAGCTCATATCAATACAATTCGTGAGAAGAATCCTGATTTGAAATTTGATGTTACTTCTATTCCAGCTGATGATAGTTATACTGGCAAAAGAGGACTACCTTATGCATCATGGGGTATAGGTGTTTCTGAAAACAGTAAACACAAAGCAGAAGCTTGGAAACTTGTTGAATTTCTTATGAGCGAAGAAGTTAACTCACAGTTATCATCTATCGCTAATGCATTCCCTGGTAATGTGAATTCTAAACCTGATTTTGTAGAAACTGATGAATTATTTGCTAAGGCATTTGATATATATAAGGAAGGTTATCCTGCAAACGAGTTTGTTGGGTTGCCAGTTGCTGAAGAACTTATGAGATTGTTTGATGAACAATTACAACTTTTACTTGATGGTGATCAAACAGTAGATGAAATGCTTGATAATGCGCAAAATGCTTGGAAGAAAAATTTCTAATGCATTAGTATGTTAAATAAAAGTTGCGCGGCGGTTTAGCCGTGCAATTTTCAATATGTAGAGATTACTTTTAAGAAGGGGGAAAGCTTTCTATGTTGACTAATAACAGTATAAGTAAAAGTACTAGGAAAAATCCACTACAAGTTTTAAAAAGAAAACTTGTTCCATATGCTTATTTATCACCTACGATTATTTTGATGACAGTATTGATGCTAATTCCTATAGTAATGGTTATAATATATTCCTTAATGGATAATGTTGTTATGAATAAAAATCCTGTTCTTGTAGGAATTGAAAATTACGTAGAAATCCTCACAGACAGTATTTTTCTTGAAACTATTTCAAATACACTATATTTTACAGTAATGAGCGTTATTTTTCATTTTGTGATTGGATTAGCATTTGCAATGCTTTTGAATGTGAAAATACTCCACTCTGCTACGAAATCTTTTTTTCGAGTTGTGTACGTTTTACCATGGGTATTTACCGCAACAATTATAGCAATTTTGTGGAGGCTTATGCTTAATCCAAATGGTATTGTAAACTATATACTTAATACATTAAACATCATTAGTAGTAATATTGAATGGTTTAGTTCTAGAAAGTTTGCTTTACATGCAATCACATATTTAAATATTTGGGCAGGTTATCCCTTCTTTATGATTAGCCTTCTTGCAGGACTACAAGGAATTCCTAGTGACCTTTATGAGGCAGCAACTATTGATGGTGCTAATAACATTAAGAGTTTCATATATGTTACAATTCCTCAACTTAAGCCTATTATCATAAGTATGGCTATGCTAGATTTTATTTGGACAATGCAGCAATTTCCGTTGGTATGGATGACTACAGGTGGTGGGCCGATTCATGCGACTGAGATGTTGAGTACTTATACATATAAATTGGCATTTAGTTCTTATAAGTTTTCTCTAGCATCAGCAAGTGCAGTTATTATTCTTATTTTATCAATGTGTGTAGCTTTATTTTATGTAAAGAATCAGAAAGCGAGGGATTAGCATGGTTTCAAAAAAAAGAAGAATACTTGCTAAGGTATTAATTATTATTGTACTTTTGATTGGTGCTATTTATGCAGGATTCCCTGTTCTTTGGATGCTTGTATGTTCATTTAAGCCCAATACAGAAATATTTGCTTACCCACCAAGCTTTATTTCAGATTCTTTTTCTTTCAGTGCATATAAGTCAATATTTAGTGATTCATCGAAGATTCGTTTTTTTATAAACAGTTATTTGGTTTCTTCACTGGTAACTATTTTCACTCTCATTGTTGGTATTTTGGCTGGATATAGTTTCAGTCGATATGAGTTCAAACTGAAAAAAACTTTAAATATGATTATTATCAGTGTACAGGCAGTACCGCCTATTACACTGTTGATACCTTACTTTAGTCTTATCGTTACAATGAAGTTGTACAATACTTATATGGCTTTGATATTTACTTATATGGTTTTTACACTTCCATATGCCATCATAATGATGACCGGGTATTTTAATACTTTGCCAAAGGAATTAGATGAGGCTGTAAAAATAGATGGTGCAAATTCTTTTGTTGCTTTGTGGAAAGTGCTTGTACCGATTTCTGTACCAGGTATTGTTTCAACAGGAATTTATACATTCATGTTGGCTTGGAATGAATATTTATTTGCACTTACTCTTACGAAGACAACTGAAATGAGAACAGTTCCTATAGGTATCCAATTGCTTATGGGTCAGCATTCCTACGAGTGGAATGAAATGATGGCTATGAGTATACTGGGATGTCTACCTGTTCTACTACTTTTTTTATTCTTCCAACGTTATTTTATTGGAGGTATGACAGTGGGTTCTATAAAAAGTTAAAATTAACTTTTTATTGTTAACTATACAAAATTATTATTTGATGGAGGTTATGAGTATGTTAATGAATATGAAAGATTTACTATCTGTGGCAAATGAGAATTATTTTGCTGTTCCAGCATTTAATATTAGTAGCAATATGTTACTAAGAGGTATTTTTGAAGTTTGTGAAGAAAAGCAGTCACCTGTAATTATTGCAATTCATCCTGATGAATTGAGTTTTGTTCGCCCTTCATTTGTAAAGTCAGTAATTGAGGAAGCTAATAATGCTACTATTCCTGTATGTATTCATTTAGATCATGGAGCAACATTTGAACAAGTAATGGAAGCAATTCAGTGTGGTTTCACATCTGTTATGATAGATGCTTCCAGCTACTCATTTGAAGATAATATCGCTATATGTAAGAAGGTTGTGGAAGCTGCTCATGCTGTCAAAGTTTCTGTAGAAGGAGAATTGGGTACCATAGGCACAACAGATGCTGAAGCTGAAGCCGGTGATGAAACAATTATTTTTACCAATCCTGAAAATGCTGTAACTTTTGTGGAAGCTACAGGTGTTGATTCTTTGGCTATTGCTATAGGTACTTCTCATGGTATCTATCCAAAAGACTTGAAACCTGAGTTGAAACTAGATTTACTTAAGAAAATCAAATCTAAAATTAGTATTCCTTTAGTTCTTCATGGTGGTTCAGCTAACCCTGACGAGGAAATTGCAGAATCAGTGAAATTAGGTATTAATAAAATTAATATTTCCAGTGATATAAAGGATGCTTTCTACAAGAAGTGTCGTGAAATTCTTGATGATCCTGTTATTAGAGAACCCAATTCTATTTATCCACCTTGTATTGATGCTATGAAAGAGGTTGCTTATCATAAGATCTCACTTTTTAAATCAGAAGGTAAAGCTTCACTCTATTAGAATTTTAACTTCTGCCAAAAAGTGAGTATATCAAAATGGAGATAGGAGAGATACTATAATGAAGGAAAAAATTATTTTGGGACTTGGCGATAATATAGATTATGAGATTGTCTGGAATTCTGAGGTCATTGAAAATTTAATTACTCAATATGAGATTAAAGATTATGAGTTGTCAACAAATTTAGAGATAAATAGTGAACGTGACTTAGTTATTTCTATCCTCGGTTTTTTAAAGTGCGAAAGTGGTGGTGAACGATTTGTTTCCTCGCAGGACATTATTGAGAAGTTTACACAAAGTTTTGAGAATAAAATCACCCTAGGAGGGACATCTGTAAGAGCTGCCATAGCAATGCGTAAGCTTGGATATATTTCTGCTCTTCATCTTGTAACTATAAACGATAATGTACGAAGACTAATTCCACAAGATAGTCCTTATGTTTGCAGTAATACAAAAGATAGCTCCTATCCTCATTTGATTGTGCAGTTTGGTAAAGATACTAGAGTGAAAGTAGGTGATATTAACATCTGCACTAACCGCGCAAATCGTATTATTTATAATAATGACTACGATAATATTGTAATGAAGCTTAATGAAGACTTTTCTAAACTTATTTCAGATGCAAGGATATTTTTGATTTCAGGATTCAATGCTATGCAAAGTAAGGAACTTCTAGCTAAAAGGATACAGTCTTTATTAAACATATTAAAAAAACTTCCAAAGGATGCTTTGGTTTATTATGAGGATGCATGTTTTTATGATGTAAGTTTTAGTAAACTAATTCACTCTACTTTAGTAGATAGTATAAATATTTATAGTCTTAATGAAGATGAGCTGCAAGCTTATCTTGGCAGAAAGCTGGATTTGTTGAATGCATCTCAAATGAAAGAAGCACTTGAGGATATTCAAAATTTGATTCCTGTACCATTAATTGTGGTACATTCTATGTATTGGGCTATTGCATATGGCAAGAATGCAATTAGTGTTTCAAAAGCTCTTAAAGGCGGAACTACTATGGCAACAACAAGATTCCGTTTTGGCGATGATTTTACAGTGGAAAATTACAAGGAAACAGAAAGTCTTCCGCTTAATGAAGAAGGGGTTATATTTGCAGATGAATTAAAAGAATTGCTAGGAAATAAAGTATGTTGTGTACCTGTTGTAAATGTTGAAGAGACAAATACAACAACTATTGGTCTTGGAGATTCATTTGTTGGAGGATTTTTGCCAGCTATGCTTCCATAGAATTTTAATTATATTAAAGTGTGGACTTTTATGAGTTATTTGTGACGATATTTGTGTTGTAGTGGAGGGGAGTATGAATATGAATCAGGGAATGACAGTTATAGAAACAATAAAAGAAAAATATAATAATATTTTTTTGGCAGAGAAAAAAGTGGCGGATTTTATTTTAGAAAATCCAGAGAAGGCAGTAAACTGCAATGTATCAGAATTAGCTAATTATAGTGGAGTAAGTGATGCAACGGTGATTAGACTGTGCAAACATATAGGTTATCAAGGATATTACCAGCTAAGAATTAACTTATCAAGAGATTTAGGGCGCAAATCAGTGTCGGATAATGAAATGGAAAATATTAAGGTAGATACAGTAAGTGGTTTGTTTCAAGCTTTTTCCTACAGTATAACAGCAATAGGGAAAAATTTAGAACAAAGCAAATTACTAGATTGTGCAAATTTGATAAAAAAGAGTAAACATGTTCATATCGTAGCGGTAGGAAATACAAGTCCATTAGCAATGTATATGGGATTTAGATTAGGTCGTTTTGGTGTTAAATGTACTTATAATATGATTCCAGAATATTTTTTAAATCATATAAACTTGGCAGATGAGGACGATATAGTAATAGCCATTTCTCAATCCGGGGATTCTAAACATGTAGTACAGGCTATGGAACTTGCTAAAGAAAAGGGATTGAAAATTATTGCAATTACTGCATTTGAATATTCTCCAGTTTCCAGGTTAGCGGATTATTTGTTATTATCCAATGTATCGGGACAACCATTTGATTATTATAAGAGTTATTGTCATTTAAATGAAACAGTTGTAATTGATGCTTTATTACATTTTGTAGCAAATGAAGAAAGAATTATTGCGAGTAGCGCAGATAAGCCAGAAATGATTTTATCTGAATATAAGTTATAGGAGGCATATATATTGTTAAAGGAATATATAAAAGAAGTATTCGAAAAAGGTGATGGAATTCTACAATTAACACCAACATGGGTACCGAGGGCCTTTAATGAACCAGGACATAGATTACGTCTACATCCTGATGACTACTATGCATTTGGTATGAATCGTGGAGGTATATGTGAACGGTGGTTAGGTTCTGTAACTACTGCATTAAATGGACCAAAAGCAGGGTCAGCAGAAGGTATGAGTTTTGTATTAGTTGATAGTGTGAAAAGAGAAAAACTTATATTTGCTGATTTTGTAAAGGTTCTAGGAAAAGAACTAATTGGTGATGAATTACAAGAAAAGTATGGATCATGGCCAACATTTGCTAAGTTGTATGACTATGATAAACCGCTATTCCACCATCTACATTTAACCGAAGAAAAAGCTAATAAAATAGGAAGACATGGAAAGCCAGAAGCGTATTACTTCCCAGTACAATATAATTCTTATTTAGGACGATTCCCACTTACTTATTTTGGGTTTGATCCATCGACAGACCCTGAAGATATCAAAAAATGCATTTGCAATTATGATAAAGGAGATACTAGAATTACTGAATTCTCAAGAGCTTATCGTATTCAATTAGGAACAGGTTGGTATACACCAGCAGGTATTATTCATGCTCCTGGTTCTGTTGTTACATATGAACCTCAGTGGAATAGCGATGTTAATACTATTATGGAGAATATTACAATGGGAGAAGTAAATCCTCATAATTTATTAACTGATTGTCAACCAGAAGAAGAAAAAGATGATGTAGAGTCATTATTTAATCAAATTGACTGGAAAGAAAGTACTTTACCAAACTATAAAGAAAAATATTTCCGTGCTCCAAAAGAAATTCCATCGAGTCAGAATGGTTTAACTCAAAAATGGGTTGCCTATGCAAATGAATGGTTTGCAGCAAAAGAAGTTGTTGTTGACCCTGGTGTTGATATCAGATTAGTCGATGAAGCTTGTTATTGTGCACTGGTTACTCAGGGGCATGGAACCTTTGGAGTTTATGAATGTGAAACTCCAGGTTTACTAAGAGTTGACCAACCATCTGGAGATGAATTCTTTGTCTCTGAAAGAGCTGCAAAAAAAGGTGTTGTTATAAAAAATAGAAGTAAATATGAACCTTTAATCATATTACAGAATTTTGCTAACAATAATCCTGAAGTTCCTAAGACTGTTTAATTATTTATCAATTACTAGTGAGGATAGATATTCCTTGCTAGTTTTTTTATATTAATTTTTTTATAGCAACTAGGTAAATTGATAGAACTAAGGAGTGGGTCATAAAGGTGCATATTATAAACAAGCTATAATTTGTGATATAATGGTGAATGATATAAAATATGTAATTATACATTAAACTGAAAGTAAATTTGCTTACAATATAAAAGGAAGTTTATTTATAATTGTTAATAAAATGAGGTGTTGAAATGAGTATTTGTATAGAAACAGATAGACTAATAGTAAGACAATTTTCGTTAGACGATATAATTGAATTACATAAAATTTGTAATGAACCATATATTTTGAAATGGATGCCTGATTGGCAGTGTTCTTTAGATACTAGGAAAGGATGGTTAAACTGGGTTGAAAAACAATATTCATTAGCAACTAGAGAATCAGTAAGAATAATGCTGGCAGTGACTCTTAAAACAAATGGTAAAATAATTGGTATGGTTGGGATAGGAAATAAGGAAGAAGTAGATAATGAAATTGAAATTGCCTACTTTATATCAGAAAAACACAGCAATAAGGGATATATAAGCGAAGCAACAAAAGCTATGGTAAAATGGGCTTTTAGTAGTTTAAATATGGACTACCTAATAGCTATAGTTGAGCTAGACAATTTTCCTTCACAAAGGGTTGTTGAGAAATGTGGGTTTATAAAAATTGAAACAAAAATGATACTTAATTCTGGTGAAACAGAAGAAAAACCATTCTTTTATTACAGATTATATAATGATAAATCAGGTTTAAATCTTTAAGGTAATTATTTAGCTAAAAGTTTCTATATCATCACTACTGAATATTTATTTTAATTAGATTATATGTCTCAATTATCGAGAAAGGGAAAGTATATGAAGGGAAAAGTTAGAAAATTTCATTTTAAGTTCGGATGGGATATAGGTAAATACGAAAAATGGTTTTATGATATGTCAGAAAAGGGACTTCATTTAAAAAAGTTAGGGAAAATATTTGCTACTTTTGAAAAGGGAGATGAGAGTGCAAAATTATACAGAATTTACATTTCAGAAGATAAACTTTCTCCTAATATACTTGAGAACATTAAAAATAAAGGATGGGAATTTATTACAAGTAATGGCGATTTTCAAATTTTTTCAGCACCAATATATTACAACGTAACTGAAATATATGATAATCCACAGGAATATAGCAATAGATTAATTGATAAAGAGAAGAGCCTTAAGAACAGTATAATTCTTTCATTAGTTTTGACTATAATTTTTATTTTTCTTATATTTATCGCCATCTCCAGTTGCACTACTAAAGTTTTAGCATTGATTAGATGGCAAGTTACTTTGCAATTATTAGTTGGTGTTGTTGCTCTTATCAATTTTTTAAAACTAATAAGGAACTACAGAACAATTCATAAAGTAAGGAAATCATTAACTAGAGGTAATTCAATAAATCATAGAGAACCCTGGAAAAAGGCACGCTATATAAATGGATTCTTTTCAATTTTAGCAATAACTATTAATTTGGCTATAATTATAGTTTATAGTGTACAAATTTTTGTGGATTTTTATGATGGTATGGATGATGCTAAAAGAGATTTTCCTATTGTTACGCTATCAGAAATAGAGCAGAAGTCTGATTTTGAAGATAGGGAGTATTATGAATGGAGTATTTTAGCACCTGCTCAGCTTACAATATATGAAAATGGATCATTAAATAATGAAAATGTAGGTGAGAACAATTCTAATAACACATTAGAGAATAAGTATTCATCTTATATGCAAACAGAATATTATAAATTAACTTTTAGAAAAATGGCTAATGGGTTAATCCAAGAAATGATTTGTGATGCTGGTTGTAAACCCAAAAGAACAAAAGGTACTAACTTTGACCAAATATATATTTATGAAATAGGAGTTAAAAAAGAGGTATTTGCGTGTTGGAAGAATAATGTTATACATATAAAATATTATGGAGAAAAAGATGTTGATCAAATTGTTTCTATTCTATCGGAAAAGACTTATAGATATTGATTATTGTAACAATTGATTACCATAGGAAAGACACATATTTCTGAAAACTCAAAATTGAGTTTTCAGAAATTTAAAGGAACTATCAAAGATAAAGGGAGTAATTGAATGACAATTAGTAAAAGAGCAAAAAGAATAATGTTATTAAATTAGCAATGAAAATAGAGTAATAAATTGACTTCATTTCATATATTGTAATATGAAATAACAGGAAAGTAATTTTAAAAATGTAACTTAACTATTTACTTTTTTGTATGCAAATTTCTTGACGATAGACACAAATTATTTGGAGGTTAATTGATGAAAAGATTTAAAAAAATCTTAAAGAGGTTTACATTAGTAATACTTGGTTTAATATTGATAGGATTATTTTTTCCAACTTGGACACCTGCAATTAAAGGTGAAAATAGTGTTAGCATATTCGAACAGGTATCAATAAATGGAACTAAACATCAACTTATGATACGAGGTAAAGATAAAGATAACCCAATCATAGTTTTTGTTCATGGTGGACCTGGGTTTTCAGAAATTCCATATGTAAGAAAATATCAAGATATTTTGGAAGAAAAATTTACTATTGTTCACTACGACCAACGTGGAACTGGAAAATCATATCATTTTTTAGAAGATTACTCAAATTTAACTCCTGAATTATTAACTGATGACTTAATAGCACTAACTGAGTATATTCGTGAAAGATTTGAAAAGGATAAAGTACTCTTAGCTGGGCATTCATTTGGAACTTATATTGCAATGCAGGCTGCTGCAAAAGCACCTGAAAATTATATTGCTTATATTGGAATTGGACAAATATCAAATTTTAAAGAAAGTGAGACAGATTCTTTAAACTATTGTCTTGAAGAGGCAGCTAAAGCAGGAAATAAAGAGGATATTGCAGATCTTCAAAAAATAAAGGTTCCAGTTACAAATGGATATACGGTCGTTCCACGTAAATATATACAAAAATATGGTGGTGGTGCACGCCTCATTGATGAGTACGGTGATTATGACGAAGGGTTCATTAGGAACAGGGAATACAATTTACTTGATAGAATTCGTTTTAAACTAGGTATAAGAAAAAGTGTGGGTATGGTAGAAGATTTACTTAGAAAGCCTTTGACAACTATTGTTAAAAAACTAGAAATTCCATGTTATTTCCATATGGGGCAGTATGACTATAAGACTTCTGCAAAAGCCGCAAAGAATTATTATGACTCCATTATAGCACCAGAAAAAGAATTTATACTTTATTTAGAATCAGCACATTATCCACAATTTGAAGAAGAAGAAAAATTTGCAGAATGGCTTATTAAAAAATATTCAAATTAACACATCTGTGTCACTATCTATTTTAAATTGATTAGCATATAATTTCTTTTGGAGGTATTGAAGAATGGTAATAAAAAGGCTATCAAAGAAAAAGATATTTTTAGTAGCATTTATTTTGATATCCATTTTCATTATAAGCAATAAGATATACAATAAGAAAATAATAAAGAATATGGAAAATGAGGTAAGTGCTATTGTATCTCCAATAATTGAGAGAGTCAAAATAAACTTGACAGATAAAATGGAGAATGGTGAAAAAATTAAAAATAATTATAGTGTGAAGTTTATAAGTTTAGAGCTATACCCTTATAACGATGAAAGTATAAAAGAAGCTTTAACAGCAAGGGCTTATATAAAATATGCTGTTTTAAACGAAAAAGGGGAAGAATGCTACAATCATAGATTGTCAATTCCAATTGAAAAAGAAGACAAAGAGGAAGATTTCAAAGTAGATTGGGATAGGATGACATCAAGAAGTGTGGATAATTTTTTCGTTCTAGATATAATTGAATATTTTTATGATTATCAATACTCTAATTATCAGGAAACGCTTAAGTCACAAGGTTCATATAATGATGAAGATGGTAGTGAGTACTCTGGATCTGGAATAAGTAATAAAGATGAGATTGTATTTGATAAGAATGGAACCTTAATAGAAGGAGAAGAACTTTATTATGTAGGAACTATGACAGGATCTATTGCTACTATGCAAATTAAATATGAATATAATCTGAAAGAATTTACTGGAGAAGAAATTGGACAAGGGATTATTATAGAACTCAAAAAGGAAAGACAGAATGGAAATCCATTTTGGTTTACTAATATTAATGATGTAGATAAGATTGAATTAAGATGGGATAAAGAAGAGGATAAAACTCAAGAAATAGTTGAAATATCAGATAAAGAAGAAATTCAACAAATTCTAAACATCTTGCAATCACAGAAATTTCAATATCTTAGCAACGAGGAGTACTATGTAATTATTTTTAATACGAAAGCAGATTTAAATATTTTATTATTATTAAAAAGTGGATTAGAAATGCATGTAATTATAAACGAAAAAGGAATATTTGCTGATGACCAACAAGGTATTATATCAACTGAAAAAAGTAGAAATATTTTAGAATTACTTAATTAAAGCAATTGTGCAATTAATTTTTGTGCAATTGTTTTTATTTTGCACAAAAATTAATTGCGCATTTTTTAAAAACCACCATTTCAAGTATTTTCCAAATTGGCATAGAATTTGCATACTATAATTTACGAAATCAATAGGATTAGACATTTAAAGAACTTAAAGAAATAAATATTAGGAGGTATTATGATGGGATATATTTTAAATGAAGACCAACAGAGTTTAGTACAAATGGTAAAAGAATTTGCAATCAAAGAGGTAAAACCACATGTCGCTGAATTTGATAAAACAGGAGAATTTCCTGAGAAATTATATAAAAAAGCATTTGAAATGGGATTACATTGCCTTGAAATTCCTGAGGAATTTGGTGGTGGTGGTGTTGATTATATGACTGCGGCAGCTATCTATGAGGAAGTAGGAAAAATTGATGCTGGATTTATAACAGGTTTATGTGCAACAGGTTTAGCAACTAAGCCTGTCTTATTGGCAGGAACTACTGAACAGAAAAAGCGTTTTTCTGACATTATTGTACTAGGTGCTTCTGCAGCCTTTTGTTTAACAGAACCTAACGCAGGTTCAGATGCTGGTGCTGTAAGAACAACAGCAGTAAAAGATGGTGAAGAATATATAATAAATGGTGGAAAATGTTTTATTACCAATGGTGGAGTATCAGATGTATATGTAGTCTTTGCTACTGTAGATAAATCTAAAGGATTGAAAGGTTTAACAGCATTTATTGTTGAAAAAAGCCGTGGAGGTATAACTATAGGGAAAGAAGAAGACAAAATGGGAATTAGGCTTTCAAATACTACTGAAGTAGTGTTCGAAAATGTAAGAATTCCGGTTGCTAATCGTTTAGGAAAAGAAGGTCAGGGATTCAAAATTGCAATGCAAACATTAGACCTATCAAGACCTTTCCTTGGAGCTATTGCTGTAGGGATTGCACAAAGAGGTATTGATGAGGCAGTTAAATATGCAAAAGAAAGAATAACATTTGGAAGACCAATTGCTAAATTTCAAGCAATACAATTTATGCTTGCTGATATGGACATTAAAACAGAAGCTGCACGTCAAACAGTGGTGCATGCAATACAATTAATTTTAGCAAATAAACCATATACAAGAGAGGCTGCTATTGCTAAGTGTTATGCAGGGGATGTTGCAGTTGAAGTAGCATTAGATGCAATTCAAATCTTAGGTGGTTATGGATATAGTAGAGAGTATCCTGTAGAGAAACTTTTAAGAGATGCCAAGATATTCCAAATATTTGAAGGTACTAACCAAATTCAAAGGGTAGTAGTTGCTGGACAATTGTTAAGGTAAACGTTATCTTCTGAAAAAGACTAGGAGGTTAAAATGAATATTTTAGTTTGTGTAAAACAAGTCCCTGATACAACTGAAATTAAAATAGATCCAATTAAAAATACTCTTATCAGAGCAGGTGTACCAAGCATATTGAATCCATTTGATGCTTATGCTCTAGAGTTAGCGGTAAGAATCAAGGAAAGTAATGGAGGTTCAATAACTGTCTTATCAATGGGACCTCCACAAGCAAAGGCTGCTTTGAAAGAGTGTTTATCAGTAGGTGCAGATAAAGCAATTTTAGTAAGTGATAGAGTCTTTGGGGGATCAGATACATTAGCCACAAGTTATATTTTATCAACAACTATAAAGGCTATTGAGGATAAAACAGAAAAATTTGATTTAATACTTTGTGGTAAGCAAGCAATTGATGGAGATACAGGACAAGTTGGTACTGAAATAGCAGAGCATTTGGATTATCCTCAAGTTACATATGCTGCTGATATTACAGTTGATGGTGAAGTGGTAAGAGTGAAAAGAGAAAATGAGGATCATCATGAAATTATTGAAGTAAAATGTCCTGCAGTAATTACTGTTATTAAAACTGAATATGAGCCAAGATATGCAACTATAAGAAGTAAGATGGCAGCTAATAAAGTTAAAATACCTACTATGATAGCTAGTGATTTAGAAATTGACTTGGAGAGAGTAGGTTTAAAAGGATCTCCTACAAAGGTAAAAAAAACTTTTGTACCTCAACATAAAAAAACAGGTATTAAAATTAAAGGAGAAACAGCCTCAGAATCAGCATTAAAGTTAATTTCTTTGCTTTCTGATGCGAGTCTTATATAGGAGGTTACAAAAAATGAATTCATTGGAAGAATATAAAAACCTTTGGGTTTATATCGAAGCAGTAGATGGAAAGCCTAAAAGTGTAGGATTAGAGTTGTTAAATCCAGGAAGAAGACTTGCGGATATCAAAAAAGAAAAATTGATAGCTATAGTTATTGGGGAGGGAGTTGAATGTATTGCAAAGACAGCTATTGAATATGGTGCGGATGAAGTTATTTTAGTAGAAGATAATCAATATAAAAACTATTCTACAGATGGATATGTTAATGTTTTTGATAAACTAGTTGAAAAATACAAGCCTTCAACAATTTTGATTGGTGCTACAAATAATGGAAGAGATGTAGCTCCAAGATTATCATGCAGAATTAAAACGGGATTAACAGCAGATTGTACAGCACTTGATATTGATGAGGAAAGCGGAAATGTTGCTTGGACTAGACCTGCTTTTGGTGGAAATCTTATGGCAACAATTTTATGTCCTAATACAAGGCCTCAAATTGGTACAGTAAGACCAGGGGTTTTTAAAAAAGTAGAACCTGATTTTATTAGAAAAGGCAGAATTATAAGAGAAAGAATTTGTTTGCCAAAAGAGGGGATTAGAACTAAATTAATTGAATGTATTAAAGAAATGGCAGAAGAAATAGTTAATCTTGAAGAGGCTGAAATCATTGTATCTGGAGGAAGAGGATTAGGTAAGCCAGAAAACTTCTCATTGATAAGAGAACTTGCAGAAGCATTAGGTGCTGCAGTAGGTTCATCAAGAGCAGCAGTTGATGCTGGCTGGATATCACATATTCATCAAGTCGGACAGACAGGAAAAACTGTTCAACCTAAGATATATGTTGCATGTGGTATTTCAGGTGCTATTCAACATTTGGCAGGTATGAGTTCCTCTGATACAATTATTGCCATTAATAAGGATGAAGATGCACCTATATTTGATATTGCTGATTATGGAATAGTTGGAGATTTGTTTGAAGTATTACCTATTTTTACAGAAGAAATCAAAAAGATAAAAGTTAAAAATGATTAATATGATTAACACTTAATAAATAAAAGGAGTGGTTGCATGAGTTATGAAAAAATTATTTTTGGGCATGAAAATGGGGTTGCTAAAATCACATTAAACAGTAAAAAGAATTTAAATGCATTAGATGAATCCTTGGCATCAGATTTAATGAATGGACTGGATGAATGTGAAAAAAATCCAGATATAAAAGCAGTAGTTATAAATGGAGCAGGAAAAGGATTTTGTGGTGGTGGAGATATTGCTGCAATGTATAAACTTATAGATGAAGGAAATGGTTTTGATAAATTGATTGAAAAGGTTGTAGAAATAGCGATAAAAATTAAAAAAATGCCTAAGCCTGTAATTGCATCAGTCCATGGGCCAGTAGCTGGTGCTGGTTTTAGCCTTGCATTAGCTTGTGATTTTTGTATTGCAGCAGAAAATGCTTTGTTCTTAGAAGCTTTTGTAAAACTTGGACTTGTTCCTGATACAGGAGGTGTTTATTTATTAACAAAAGCAGTTGGGGCATCAAAAGCATATGAACTTGCGTTAACAGGTAAAAAAATATCTGCAAAAGAAGTATTTGATTTAGGAATAATATCAGAGTTGTGTTCAATTGAAGAGCTTGAGGCCAAAACAAACAAGTTTGCTCTAAAAATGGCAAAAGGACCAGCTGTTGCTTATAAGAATATTAAAGAATTAATTTATAAAAGTCAATTCTCTGATTTTGAAGAGTATGCAAAAGCAGAAGTAAAAGCGCAGATAGAATGTAGTAAGACAGAAGATTTTAAAGAAGGGTTGAAAGCTTTTTTAGAGAAAAGAAAACCTAATTATGTAGGCAGATAAGTAAATACGACTTTTGAAATATAAATATATTGATATGAGGAGGATTATTATGAATTGGCAAGAAATTTATAAAAGTAAATTAGTATCAGTAGAAGAGGCTGCAAAAAAAATTGAATCCGGTGATAAAATTTGGTTTGGAGCATGTTCAGCAGGACCTATACAATTATTAGAAGCGTTAGCTGATCGTGCTGAAGAACTTAAGGATGTTCACCTTGTTACAGCTATGGCAATGTATCCGTATAAATTTTTACAATCACCAAAATTCATTGGTAAACTTAATTTTCATACAATTTTTTATGGACCTATTGAAAGAAAATTCTACAAAGTAGGAAATGTAGATATAGATTCAGTTCATTTTGCTAAATCTTATTTAGCAATAAGAGATGTGTATAAAGTTGATACATTATTAGCTGATGTGTCAGAACCTGATGAAGATGGGTATATGTATTATGGAGCTATGGGTGTATCATGGAATGGCACAGTTGCGGAATATGCAAAAAAGAAAATCGTTCAAGTGAATAAATGCCAGCCAAAAGTAAATGGAACAAAACATAGAATTCATGTTAGTGAAGTAGATTGCATTTGTGAATATGACCATCCCCTACCTGAATTAACGCAGCCTCCAGTTCAGAAAACAGATGAGGAAATTGCATCTTATATTATTCCATTAATTCCTGATGGGGCAACATTACAAGTAGGATTAGGCGGTATTGCAAATGCTGTAGCTTATGGACTTGAAAATAAAAAGAATTTAAGTGTTCATACTGAAATGCTTACAGATTCAATGGTATATTTAGCTAAGAAGGGAGTAATAAATGGAAGAATTTTAGCAGCATTCGGGTTAGGAAGCCAAGAATTAATTGATTTTGTTGGTGAAGGTAAGGTTGAATTAGCTCCTATTGAAGGTGTAAATGATCCATATATAGCTGGTAAAAATGATGATTTTATCTCAATTAATAGTTCACTTATGGTGGATCTTACAGGACAGGTGGGTTCAGAGTCAATTGGTTTTAAACAGTTTAGTTCCACAGGTGGGCAGCTTGATTACGTAAGAGCTGCCGGTATTTCAAAAGGTGGAAAGAGTTTTATTTGTTTAGCTTCTACTGTTAAAAACAAAGATGGTAGTATAGGATCTACAATTAATGTTAGTTTACCAGCTGGTCAAGCAGTTACAACTCCAAGATCTGATGTTATGTATGTAGTTACTGAGTATGGTTTAGCGGATGTATATAACAAGCCTATTAAAGAAAGAGTTGAAGCTATGATTTCTATTGCACATCCAGATTTTAGAGAAAAACTAAGACAAGAGGCTATTGATGCAAAACTAATAACTAAATAAAATTACCATATGCCCTAATGTGTTAAAAAGACATTAGGGCTTTTATAATGTAGACATTCTCTTTTAAAATGACTATAATTAATATAATAGTAAAATTATGTAAAAATATTGAATGGAGGTATTGATGATATTTTCTAAAGTAAGTTGTAAAGCTGATAATTCACTAAAAAAAATTGAAAGTTTGGGTATAACAGAATTAGTTAAAGCTGAGGAAGTTGGTATATGTACAATTACGCAAAGAAATAAGGTATATGTAGATGCTTACTTAAAATATAATGAGGAAGTCAAAGATTTAAAAGACTTGTTAAATTACATAGCTTGTGAAATTTTTAAACTTGAAGATAAAAATGAGGTATTCAATCTTCTGGAATATGGTTATAAAGGGTTTGTTTTAACAATTCCAATAAGAGCTTATTTTAAATATAAAGTTTTTTTTGTGTTTTATAAGAGGGAGAATTTTACTAAAGAAGAAGTTATAGCAGTATCAGCAGTTGTTAATTTATTATATGAAAACGTTTTACTAGACTATGATGTGCTGAAAGAAAGAAATTATCTCAATAGTTTGTTTGATAGTTTGGAATCAATAGTTATTGGATTAGATATGGAGGGAGTAGTGACATCTGGGAATAAAACAGTAGAAAAGATATTCAAGTTGAATTCTCAAGATATTTTAGAAAAAAAATTTATTGATTTAAAAACTATAAAAGGAAAAAGAAATATTCTTGAAACAATTAATAAAGTTATTAAAGACAATAGAAGTTATATAGTTAAAGAAGAAACTTTTTTGATTGATGGTAAAAAAACATTTATGGATATGGTTTTTTCACCTGTAAATAATAGAGAAGGTGAAATTGATGGTATTGTTATAGTTATGGATGACATTACTGACAGAAAAACTTACGAAAAAGAAATTGAACAATTAAATCAATTTGCTTTTTTAGGAGAAGTAGCAGCAGGAATTGCACATGATATAAAAAATCCGCTTACAAACATTAAGGGATGCGGAAGAATATTAGAAAAGAAGTTAATTGGCAATAAATATTATAATGATTTTATATTACCTATAACAAAAGAGTCAGATAGAATTGATGATGTAGTTAATAAAATGTTATCATACACATTTATTACTCAAGAAGATATTTATGGATACATAAGTGTGGAAGAGGCAATTAATAAATGTTTCGATATATTAAGTTTTCATATTAAATCAAGGGATATAAATATAACAAAAGAGATAGAAAAAAATTTGCCTTTGATAAAAGGTAATAATGTTCAACTTCAACAGGCATTTATAAACATTCTTTTCAATGCTTTACAAGCAGTGGAATGTACAGGTGAAATTAAAATTGCATGTAAAAAACTATCTAACAAAAATATAATTAAAATATGTATATCTGATAATGGAAAAGGAATTGAAAAGGATAATATAGAAAATATTTTTAATCCGTTTTTTACTACAAAAAAAGATGGAAATGGATTTGGATTAGCTATAGTAAAGCTAGTTATTGAAAAATTTCAAGGAAATATTAAAGTGAAATCTAAAGAGGGATTTGGAACAAAATTTATAATATATTTACCATGTTAGGAGTTGTGTAAATGAAAAAGAAAAAAATATTAATAGTTGATGATGAAATATTAACTTTAAAAATATTGAAAGAAGAATTAAGTGATATTGGATACAAGGTTAGTATATCCAGTGATGGAGAAGATGCTATAAAAAAATTCAAAAAAGAAGATTTTGACATGGTGATTGTGGATAACAAAATGCCTAAAAAAAGTGGTATTGAAGTAATTAAAGAGATAAAAAAAATCAAACCGAATACAATAATGCTTATGATGACTGCGTTTGGAAGTATAAATAATGCAGTTGAAGCTATGAAAGAAGGTGCATATGACTATATAACTAAACCTTTCGAAAACAATGATTTTGTAGAAAAGATAAAAAGCATTTTAGATAATCAAAAAGAAATTCATCAAAAAAAGATATCGGAATCTGAAGAAAACAAGAAATTAATTGGCAGTGGTAAAGAAATAAAAAGGATTAATAAAATAATAGAAAAAATAAAAGATTTGGATACAATAGTTTTGTTAACAGGAGAAAGTGGTACTGGTAAGGGAGTATTGGCAAGAGAAATACATTCTAGAAGTAGCCGAAGAGAAATGCCTTTTGTACATTTAAGCTGTGCTGCTTTGCCTGCAAACCTAATGGAAAATGAGTTGTTTGGACATGAAAAAGGATCTTTTACAGGTGCAAATGAAAGAAAGATTGGTAAATTTGAATCAGCAGGAAAAGGAACGATATTTTTAGATGAAATAGGGACTTTAGATTTAAATTTACAGGCCAAGTTACTTATTGTTTTACAAGAAAAGGCTTTTGAAAGAATTGGATCATCAGAGTCAAGGAAATTAGAAGCAAGAGTAATTGCTGCGACAAATGTTAATTTAGAAGATGCTGTACATAAAAAAATATTCAGAGAAGATTTATATTATAGATTGAATGTAGTAGCTATAGAGTGCTGTCCTTTAAGGTACAGAAAAGATGAAATAAAAGAGTTATCTTTAGCTTTTATAGAAAGTATAAATAAAAGATTTAAGAAGAAAATTTTATTTGTTTCGGAAGAAGTATGGGATATATTTAATATATATAATTGGCCAGGAAATATAAGAGAATTAGAAAATACTCTAGAAAGCAGTATAGCACTTTCCTCAGATGAAAAGTTAAAAGTAAATGATTTACCTATAAGAATTGTAGAAAAAGTAAAATATATAAAGAAAACAATGAAGAAAGAAGAATTAAAAAAAGCTTTAAAAGATAAAGATAAAAAGAATAAATTAGAAAATCAAGAAATTAGAAGGTTAAAAGAAGCACTTTATAGAAATAATGGACATAGAGAAAAAACAGCAAAGGACCTAAATATATCTAGGCGAACTTTGCAATACAAATTAAAAAAGTATTCTATTAGTTAATCAAAAGCAGAGTTGGGAATCCTGCTGGAATAGAAATTTCTTTTAATTCTAAAAAAAAGCTAGTGTAGTAAGAAGAAAAATAGATGAAACACTTTAAGGAGGAGAATAACATGTCTATATCAATTCATTTATTGTCTAAATGTAATGCAGAAG
Source organism: Clostridium sediminicola (assembly GCF_050402865.1). NCBI lineage: Bacteria > Bacillati > Bacillota > Clostridia > Eubacteriales > Clostridiaceae > Clostridium > Clostridium sediminicola. The sequence continues at coordinate 299,440 of NZ_BAABMF010000003.1, read as the reverse complement.
AAATACTAGAATTTGAAAATCAAAATAGAGATTACTTTGAAACTGTGATTCCTACAAGAGGAGATAGTTACTACAATATAGAAAATCTTAAGCAAATATTAGAAGAAATAGAAGAAGAACAAAGTAAAGGGCTTTGCTACATGTATTTAATTAGAAATGAAAAAGGAGAATTAGTAGGAAGAATAAATTTATTCTCAGTTTTAAGAGGAATATTTCAGAAAGCAGAGATTGGGTACCGGATTGGTGAAGAATATAATGGGAAGGGATATGCAACTGAAGCTGTTAAATTGGTATGTAAAGAGGCCTTTGAAAGATATAAACTTCATAGAATAGAAGCGGGAACTTCTAGTAAAAATATTGGCTCACAAATAGTTCTAATTAAGAATGGATTCGAATTTATTGGAAGAACAAGAAAAGTTATTAATATCAATGGAAAGTGGGAAGATGGTATTTTATTTGAAAAACTAAATGAAAACTAGGTATAGTTGTTATGCTTGGTAATTATATGCGCTTAGTAGGGCTTCAGGGAGTTAATAGCATTTTTACTATATTCATTGGAGGGTTTAAGAATGAATCACAATCAATATATTTATAATGTTAAATATCAAGTTTATGAAGAAGACCTTTGTGCGCTTGAGATAAGATCACTTTTTAACTATAACTTGGATGGCAAAGTCTTTTTTTCAAGTAAACATATAGATCCTTCTATTAGCCCTTTTTTAAAGAACAGGTTAGAAATTATTTATAAGACTTCATCTCTTAGCGAGGTCATTGAGTTGATAAAAAAAGATAAAATAAAGGCACATGATTTTTTAGTTAAATATGTAGAGTTGGTTAGTGGTGATTCATATGTTAAGAAAAGGAAAGAAATTTGCAAGGATGTAGGTTTTAGAATTCAAGGATTTCCTTCATTTTCTGCTCCTAAAAACACTTTTGGTATTACTTTTTATCAAGGTAGCTGGTATTTTGGTATTTTAGTTACTAATAATCCTAAATGGAAAGAACACAATGCAAAACCTTACTCTTATTCTAGTTCTCTAGGAATTAATATAGCGAAAGTACTTCTCAATATTGCTGGGAATGGTGATTTTTCAAAAAGATTAATAGACCCATGTTGTGGTGTTGGAACAGTTCTTTTGGAAGGATTTTTTGCTGGTTATGATATTAGAGGATGGGAGATAAAGAGCAAGGTCGCAGAGAATGCTCGAGGCAATTTACAGTACTTTAATTACCCGCCAAAAGTTACTACTGGCGATATTCAAGATATTGAGGAAAGCTTTGATGTTTCCATTATAGATCTTCCATATGGAAATTTCAGTCATACTACTGTAGCAAACCAGGTGAAGATTATTAGAAATGCAAAAAGAATTTCAAAAAAACTAGTATTAGTTTCTTCTAAGGATATTACTAATGAAATTTTAGAAGAAAAACTTAAAATAACTGATTATTGTAAAGTAAGTAAAAATGAAAATGGAAGTTTTGTTAGGTATATATGGGTCTGTAAGTAATTAATTTTAATTTGCATAGAATTTGAATAACCTACAATAACTTCCCTATCTAATACTTTAGAGGGATGTAATCTTAAAATAAATTATGTGCAATATAGTTTATATAATGAATAGAATATTTTACAAAGTAGAAATTTTAGGGGTCTGTTCAATTTTGAGCAGACTCTATAATTTTAATGTACTAAAATAAGGCTATAAATTTGAATTAAGTGAAATATTTGTTAGGATACTAATGATTTTGGTATAATATTTATATAGTATTATTAATTATTAAATAAGACTAGATTATTTTGAGAGGTGATATTATCAATAAAAAACGAAGCAGGATTACTGCAATTATGACTCTTATCATGTCTGTACTTGTTATATTTGCGTGTCTTACAGGAATTCTAAAGGAAAGCATTTATAATGATGTGTTATTATCAGGAACGATCACAAAGTTTTTATTGTCAGGAGCTAGAGCTCAGGATATAATATTTATTCCGCTAGCTGTGATTCTATTTTTTTTATCAATCTTATTCTTGAGACGACCTTGTTACAAGGTGTTAATTACTATTATCGGACTCAGCTGTAACTTTTTTTATGGCTACGCATTATATGTAATGCAAGGACAATATACATCAATTTATCTTGTTTATCTCGCTATATTTAGTATATCCATATATAGTATTATTTTAGGACTTCTTAGTTTCCCAGCTGAGTTTGTAATGATAACATCCCTGTCTAAAAGATTGTGTAGGTTCATTAGTATATTTCTTTATAGTATTGTATTTATTTTAGGGCTTATTTGGTTAATAAGAATTGAACCTGACATTGCAAGACATATCCCACAAGATACTTACGGGGTTTTTATTTTGGATTTAGGGATTGTTTTTCCTGCAGTTGCAATTTCAGCTACAATGCTAATTCTAAGGAAACCCTATGGAAATATATTTGCAGGAGTAGCTTTAATGAAAGTATTTACAGTGTGTCTGTCCTGGGGGTTTGGAGAATGGTATGGAAGAATTTATGGAGTTGCTCAGGGAAATTATAATATGCTTATCATACCAAGTGTTTTAACTATATTGGGATTCATAATATTCATATTTTATATTGTAAAATTGAAAATAGAACTCAATTGAGACTAGATCTATTCAATCTCAATAGGAATAAGTAATTCACTCTTGTAATCATCCTCAGAAATAAGTCTACAAGTGGTATTAAATTAAGTTTGGCGATGAGTTTAGAGGGAATTAGATAAAAAAAGGAGTGTTATAGAGCTCATTGATAAATTCATGCATAAATCTATTGGGATTGTAGTACCTATATGTATATGCATTTTATATATAATATGTGGAGTTGTGGATTGGAAACTAGACAAAATATGAAATAAAGTGAAAGGATGTGAGTGGATGGTACCTTACGCAAGAAGAAGAATTATTTTGGAACTTATGCACTCAAAGGATCTTGTTCATCTAGATGAAATAAAGGAACACCTAAATGTATCAATTGCTACTGTGCGTAGAGATTTGAAAATCTTATCGGAAGAAGGGCAAATTGAGTTACTATCTGGGGGAGCCGCTAAAATTGTAGTAAATATTGCTGAAAAATCTCTTAGTGAAAAAATAAATCTAAATAAAGAGGAGAAAGAAAGTATTGGAAGTTATTTAGCTACTTTAGTTAATGATGGGCAATTTATTTTTATTGGTCCTGGTACCACTGAAAATCATATGATAAAACATTTAGAGGGTAAAAATGTAACAGTAGTAACCAATGGTGCATTTCATATACAAGAGCTAATTAAGTATAGAATTAATAGTATTTTACTAGGGGGAAGGATTATTAACGATATTGCGGTACTTGTTGGACCCGCTGCTATTAATCAAGCTATGGATATGAATTTTGATAAGTGTTTTATAGGAGCATCAGGCATTACTTTTGAAAGAGGGTTATCAACATCTAATATAGATGTCGCTGAAATAAATAAAATTGTAATTAAAAATTCTAATGAAGTGTTATTTTTTGGAGATTCTACTAAACTTGGAAAGAATTCTAGATATATATTCGCACAAGTGGAAGAAGAGTTTAAGCTGATTACTACTAATAAAGCAAGTCAACAATTCAAAGATGATAGTAAAGTAATTGTAATAGATTAGAAAGAATTTATATAAAACATAACAAAAATCACCATTAGCATTAAGTTGATGGTGATTTTTGTTATTATACAAGGAATTTATAAATTTTTTCAGTAAATCCATACTTGTCAAATGTAGCTATATATGCATTTGTTCTGTTTTTAGTGTATTTTGATTCAATAATATTTAAGAAATTATATACATGTCTACTACTGACGATTAATAGTTCAGTTGGACTTAAAATCACTAATTATACAATTAATGAACGAAAATGATAATAATTGATAATTGTAGTTAAATGATTAATATTATTTACAATATAATGATATATTTTGATTGGACCATGAATATAGATAAATATAATTAAAAAAGGAGAATGTGGAATGAAGAAAAAAATATTAGTGTCACTGTTTGCTTTATTGATTGCATTTGTTGTGGGATGTAATAATTCTTCTACAAAAGAAACGGTTCAGTCTAACGAGGAAAGTGTTGAAAAGAAAACTACCACCGTCGCTAGCACAGCCGAAATTCCAGAAGCACTTAAAGGAAAAACTTTGAAAATGGCTTTAGTTAAGGAGTGGGGTACTGGAACTCATATGATTACTCATATTAACGGAGTTAAAGCAGAGGCAGAAAGATATGGGATTGAACTTAGTGTAATCGATGCCAATAATGATTTAACTAAGATGTCAGAAGGTATTGACAATGCGGTAACTAACAAAATGGATGCAATTTTGATTTCACATGGTAAAGCAGATGCTTTAAAAGATTCTGTACAAAAAGCTTTGGAAGCTTCAATTCCTGTTATTGTATTTGATAATGATTTTGATATTCCAGAAGAAATACATAAAGGAAAACTAGTTTCCCTAGATCAGTACGATTTAATGATGGGATTAATTTCTCAAATGGCTTTAGTACAAGAATTAGATGGAGAAGGTAATATAGTATACAACCGTGTAGCAAATTGTCCTCCAACTGATAAGCGTCATAGAATATGGGAAGGCGGAATTTTGCCAACTTATACAGGTATAAATGTGGTTAATACTATTGACCTTGGAACAGATAATCCAATGCCAAAAGCTCAGACTGCTCTTGAAACATTGCTTACTACTAACGATGATATTGATGCTGTTTATGGAGTTTGGGATGAGTATGCAAAAGGGTTCTATAATGCAATAGTTGCTTCAGGCAAAACTATTCCATTGTATTCAGTTGATATATCTGATCAAGATTTAGCTATGATGCAAGATCATCCAGAAATTTGGAGAGCTTCTGCAGCGGTTGATCCAACAGTTGTTGGTCAAGTTCAAATTCGTTTAGCATTAAAAGCATTAGCTGGAGAAAAAATTCCTAGATATTATTCTTTAAAACCTGTTTTAGTACATGTTGATGATCTACCAACGGCAGATGAAAAACGTGTAACTATGGCTGATTTAGCTGAATACTATGATGGTTGGGGTTCAACAACAGATTTCTTAGAAGAATGGATGTTAACAATAGAACAAAGTAAATAATAAAAATAAATAAGGACTGTGAATGAAGAAAAATTATAAAGAGTTCTTCATTCACAGAAATTTAGATATATATTTGTATTTATGTGAGGGTGAATATTATGGATAAATTAGTTATGAAAGGAATTACTAAGACTTTTCCAGGTGTTAAGGCTTTACAAAATGTTGATTTTCAGGTATCAAGTGGAGAAGTACATGCCTTAATAGGTGCTAATGGAGCAGGTAAAAGTACATTAATGAAAATATTAGCAGGTGTTTATTCTCCTTGTTCAGGTGATATTTTTATTGGAAATCGTAAGATATCCATAAAAAATCCAAAAGATGCAATGAAAAATGGTATTGTTATTGTTTATCAAGAGGTAGATACTGCTTTGGTTCCTCATTTAACTGTGGCTGAAAATATTATGATGGATTATATTGTTACCGAGAAAAAAGATGTGTTTATGAATTGGAAAAACATAAAAATGAGAGCAAAAAAAGAAATTGAAGCTCTTGGGTTAGAGATTAATGAAAACCAATTGATTAGTGAATTATCATTATCTCAAAAACAAATGGTTTTGATTGGTCGCGCGGTTTTACATAAAGCAAAATATTTAATATTAGACGAACCAACAGCTCCTTTGAGTGTTGAAGAAACAGAAAAATTATTTAAGATTGTAAATAAATTAAAACAAGATGGAATGAGTGTTGTTTTTATTTCTCATAGATTAGATGAAGTTTTTAAAATTTGCGAGAGAATAACTATACTAAAAGACGGAGAATTAGTTGGCTCTTATAAAACAAAAGATATGACAATTGATAAAGCAGTGGAGAAGATGTTAGGTAAGAAATTAGAAAATTCTTATCCCAAAATAGATACAACAATTGGCGAAAAAATATTTGAAGTTAAAAATCTTACTGGAACTGGTGGAATCAATGATGTAGATATATTTGTCAGGGCTGGTGAAATTGTTGGATTGGCAGGATTAGTAGGTGGTGGCAAAACAGAATTATGTAAACTACTATTTGGAGAAGGGTGCATAGATTCAGGGGGAATTATATTAAAAGGTAAGAAGATTAATCCTAAATCACCATCACATGCTGTCAAGGAAGGGCTTGCTTTAGTACCTGAAGAAAGAAGAAAAGAAGGCATTTTAGTTCAGGAATCTATAGAAACAAATATTACTTTACCTACGTTACAAAACTATTGCAAAAGAGGATTTATTCAGAGGAATCTCACAAAAAAAATATCAATTGAGAATATAAAAAAAATTGGAGTTAAGACACCTAATGAAAAACAACTTGTAGCTAACCTAAGTGGTGGTAATCAACAAAAGGTAGCTATTGGCAAATGGCTTTTATCGGAAGCAGAAGTCTTTATATTTGATGAGCCTACAAAAGGTGTTGATGTTGGTTCAAAAGCAGAAATTTATTCACTTATAGGGGAATTAGTTGTACAAGGAAAAGGGGTTATATATGCCTCTTGCGAATTTAGTGAAATACTTGGATTATCAGATCGAACATATGTAATGTATAACGGTTCAGTAGCTAAGGAACTAGTAACTAAAAATACTACTGAAGAAGAATTACTTTACTATTCTGCTGGAGGGATGATAAATGATTGATAAAGAAAAGAAAGAAAAAATTGATTTTTTCAAGATATTCTACAAATATGGAACAATTATAGTGACAGTTGCAGCGGTTTTATTTTTCTCATTAACTCTTGAAAATTTTATGAATTTTAACAATATAACGAATGTATTTAGATCTGTGTCTATAGTTGCTTTAATTGCATTGGCTATAACAATATCCTTAACAGTTGATGGCTTTGATTTATCAGTGGGAGCTACTGCTGGATTCGCCTCTGTAATTGCGGCAAAAATTATGGTTATATGGCAGATGGGACCTGTTTTAGCAATTATCGTCCCACTACTTGTTGGCATATTAATTGGTTGTATAAATGCTTTTTTGATTATAAAAGTTGGCATAAAAGATATGCTTACTACCCTATCAATGATGTTTGTTTTGACAGGTATTTCTATAACATTTCAAGATGGTTCGGCGATTTATAATTATATGCCATTGCCTAATAATGGGGGAATAGCACCAGGAACTATGAGTGAAGCTTTTCTCTATATTGGCCAAGGAAAATTATTTCAAATACCAGTGCCAGTTATCATTATGTTGATTGTAGTAATACTTGTACATATTTTATTGAAATACACAAAATATGGAAGATATATGTATATGGTAGGAGGAAATGAAGAAGCTGCTAAGTTAGCAGGTATTCCAGTTAACAGATATAAATTGATTGCCTATATTATTTCAGGATTTCTTGCAGCCTTAGGTGGTCTTGTTCTTGGTTCAAGACTTGGGTCTGGAGAAGTTAATGCAGGAGCAACATATTTAATGGATGCGGTGGCTGCAGCTTATGTTGGATTTTCAGTACTTGGAATTGGTAAACCAAATGCATTTGGTACATTGCTTGGAGCTCTATTAATGGGCGTATTATTAAACGGATTAATAATGATGGATTTTCCATATTATTCACAAGATATTGTAAAAGGTATTGTTCTAATTGTTGCATTAGGATTGACTTATTATAAGCGAAAGGGGTAATCTCATGGGAAAATATTATGAATTAACGACAAATACAGTAGTTAAATATGTTAACAATAAAATAGATTTTTTTGCAAATGATGCGGTTTATGAGTGCAATGAAATTGGAGATGGAAATTTAAATTTAGTATTTAGAGTAAAGGATACTAAAAATAATAAGAGTATTATTGTTAAACAAGCGCTACCATATGTTAGAGCAGCCGGTGAAGCTTGGCCTCTTGATGTTGGGCGAGGTGCTATTGAAACTAAAATTCTAGGAATTGAATATGAATTAACAAATGGATTAGTACCTAAAGTATATACTTTTGATGAGGAAATGTACTGCATGATTATGGAAGATTTATCAGATTATATTATTATGAGATATGGATTGTTGAAATATGAAAATTACTCTCAGTTTTCAGAACAGATTAGTGATTTTTTAGTGAATACTTTACTATTAACTTCTGATGTAGTAATGGAGCATAAAAAAAAGAAAGAAATGGTAAAAGATTTTATAAATCCAGAACTTTGTGAAATTACCGAGGACTTAGTATATACAGAGCCATTTAATATAGGAGCACGTAATGACATGGAAGAGTTTTTGATAGATTTTCATAAAAAAGAGTTAGTTGAAGACAAAGAGCTAAGATTAGAGGTTGCCAAACTTAAATTTGATTTTATGAATAATGCACAATCCTTGTTACACGGTGATTTACATACAGGTAGTATATTTGTAAATAAAACATCTACAAGAGTTATTGATCCAGAATTCGCATTTTATGGACCTATGGCTTACGATGTTGGTGCATTAATTGCAAACTTGGTAATGAACTTCTTGTCAACTAAAGCTGTGCTAACGGATGGTGATAAGAAAGATAAACATTTAAGTTATTTATTAAAAAGTATAGTAGAAGTTGTTGATTTATTTAAAGAAAAAAGTTTTAAAATATGGGACGATGTTGTAAAAGATAAAATGGCAAAGGTTGAAGGTTTTAAAGAATGGTATATAAATGATGTATTAGTCAATTCTGCTGGAGTTGCAGGTTGTGAGATGATAAGAAGAACAGTAGGATTTGCTCATGTGAAAGATCTTGATTGTATTCCTAATGACTCACTTCGACAAGAAGCCAAGAAGAAAAATATTCTGCTAGCAAAAGAATTTATTATTAATAGACAGCAACTTACAACTGGTAAAGATTATATAGAGTTAATAAAAAAATTTGAATAGGAGTGTGAATCATGAATATGACTGTGGTACCAGCTAAACTAAATGAGGCGAAAGATAAATTAGTGTTAATAGATCAAACTTTATTACCAAATGAAGAAGTATTCTTAGAATTAGATAAGGTTGAAGATGTTTGGGAAGCAATAAAAAAATTAAGGGTTAGAGGAGCTCCTGCTATAGGTATAGCAGCGGCATTTGGACTATACGTATGTGTAGCAAAATCAAAGGCTAATAATGTAGCAGATTTTAAAAAAGAATTTGATGAGTTAAGAGAGTACCTTGCAACTTCAAGACCAACTGCAGTAAATTTATTTTGGGCTCTTAATAGAATGAATGATAGATTTGAAGGAGAAGAACATAAAACAGTAGATAAAATAAAAGAAGCTTTATTAGATGAAAGTGAAAAGATATTAGCAGAGGATCAGGCAATGGGAAGAGCTATTGGTGAGTATGGTTTGTCATTGTTAAAACCTAATATGGGTTTGTTAACACATTGTAATGCTGGAGGGATTGCAACATCAGGAATTGGAACAGCTTTGGCTCCAATGTATGCGGGTCATTCAAAAGGATACAATTTTAAGGTATTTGCTGATGAAACAAGACCATTACTTCAGGGAGCTAGGTTAACAGCATATGAGTTATATAAAGCAGGTCTTGATGTAACAGTTATATGTGATAATATGGCATCTATAGTGATGAAAGAAGGAAAAATTGATGCAGTTTTAGTTGGGTGTGATAGAGTGGCTGCCAATGGGGATGTTGCAAATAAAATAGGCACATCTGGTGTTGCTATTTTAGCAAAAGAATATGGTATTCCAATGTACGTTCTTGGACCTACTTCAACAATTGATTTAAATACTCCAACTGGAAAAGAAATCGAAATTGAACTTAGAGATGAAAATGAGATAGGTAACGGATTTGGTAGAAGAACTGCTCCTGAAAAAGTAAAGGCATATAATCCAGCTTTTGATGTAACTGATGCGAAATATATAACTGCAATTATTACAGAAAAAGGGGTTGTTAGAGCACCATATAAAGAAAACTTGGAGAAATTATTTGACTAGGGGAACAGTAAATGTTTTAGCTGTAGGAGACCCTGCCATTCATGTTTATGTAGATGAAAAAAATGATTTCTTAAGTGAGTTTGAAAAACAGACAGGCATATATGTGAACTTTACTATCGTAAAATGGTCTGAGTACTATACTACTTTACTAGAATCATTTGAAACATATAAGTATGATATCGTGATGATAGCAGGACATCTGTGGCTAAAAGAGTTTATTGAAAAAGAATACCTACTCCAACTGAAATGCAAGTTTAAAGAGGATTATGATTATGATGATATTCTTCCGGCTATTAGAAAAGAACTGGAGTTAAATAATGTGAAATATTTACTTCCTTCATTTTGTGATGGGCATATTTTACTATATAGAAAATCTAAAATTAATAAAAGTCTTTCAAATGTTGTAAGCCTAGAAAATGTAATGGATTTAATAAGGAACAGTAAAGATAGCGTAGATAATATATTTGTATTAAAAGCACATCCTTCAGAAATATTTTTAGACTTTTTACCTTATCTAAGAAATGAAGGTGTGGATGCGTTTAATGATAAAGGTATGCCCACTTTTTATAATAAAAATGGAGTAAGAGCACTGAAAAAGTACATTTCAATGAAGAATTATTGTTCATATAATGTTGAAGAATTTGGAAATGAAGAAGTTCTTAAAATAATTCAAGAAGATAGATGCAACCTAGGTGTCTCATGGGGAGGACAATTAGGCCAAATCATGAATGAAAAGTGTATCAATAGAGAAGACATAGGCTTTGCAGCTTTAGAAACCTCATGGAATGTAACATGGTCATTTGGTATTAATAAATTGTGTAGGGAACAAGAAAGTGCAGAACAATTTCTCCAGTATATTACATCAAAGAATGTTGATAGAAAGGTTGGTGCTTACAGTGGAAATCCAACAAGAACATCAAGCTTTAAAATTGATGGGACAGTTTATAAATGGTACCCTGCTCTTCGTAAAATGATTGAAACAGCAAAGCAACTCCCACACTTAACTAATACAGGTGAATTAATTGGGATTGTTACTGAGGAGATAGTGAAAGCTTTTGTTGGCAAACAAAGTGCTGAAACAGCATTATATAAGGCTTCTAAGAAGATTGAATCAATAAGATAATAAATGAAGACTACAAATAAATTTGGATAAAATTTGTTTGTAGTCTTTTTTTACTTAAAAAAGGAGCTAAAAAGTAAGTGTTTTTGATTATTGTAAACCATAAAACAAAAAATGGTTGACAAACTATCTTTATTAATTTACTATATATTCAAGAGACAACTAGAAAGAACAAAATGAATAAAAAACAATAGCTAAAGAAAAAACTTAATTTTAAGGAGGAAAAATGAAAACAAAAGAATTAACTAAAGTAGCATTAGGAACATCATTAATTGCCATAGGAGCATTTATTAAAATTCCATCACCTGTGGCAGGATATTTTACATTGCAATTACCATTCATTATTTTCTTGTCCATTGCATTAGGCAGTAAAAGTGCAAGCAAAAGTGCACTTTTATATATGTTTGGTGGATTGGTTGGTATACCTTGGTTTGCATCAGGTGGGGGCTTAATGTACATTGTGAATCCTACATTTGGGTTTATTGTTTCATTTGTATTTGCTACATACATAGCAGGACAAGGCCATCATCAAAAAAAGAATTATATGAGTATATTTTATAGTCTGCTTGCTACAACGTTTATTTGGGTTTTTGGTATGATCTGGCTTGTAACAGTTAGTAAATTTTATATAGGCAAAGATATAAATTACATATCTATACTTGGTATATTTGTTTCAGTAGATTTTTACGCAGACATTGTACTTTCCATTATTTTTGGTGGTGTAGCTATGAGAATAAAAAAGGTTATTAAATAAATTAATTAATGAGATGAGGGTTGTAAAATGATTTGGTATCCATATTCACAAATGAAAACAATGAAAGAGCCAATAGAAATTACAAATGCAAAAGGAAGTAAACTGTATGTAGGTAAACATGAGCTGATTGATTCAATCTCTTCGTGGTGGAGTGTTATTCATGGTTATAGTAATGATGAAATTAATGAAGCTATGAAAAATCAAATTGATAAATTTTCTCATATAATGCTAGGAGGTCTTACCCATAAGCCTGTACAAGAATTATCACAAAAGTTATCAGAAATACTTCCTAAAGATTTAGATTACTGCTTTTTTTCTGACTCAGGTAGTGTAGCTGTTGAAGTATCTTTAAAAATGGCTGTTCAATACTATTACAATTTAGGTAAAACTGATAGAAAAGGTTTTGTTGCACTAAAAAAATCATATCATGGAGATACTTTTAAGGCGATGGAAGTGGGCGATGATGAAGATTATCACTTAGCTTTTCCAGAAAAAAACAATATTTATCATATTAATCCTTATGAATATGAACTTGAAGAGGCTTTGAAAAACTATAAACCATATGCGTTTATTGTAGAGCCATTACTTCAAGGGGCAGGAGGAATGAAAACCTACTCTATGGAATTTCTCAAAAATGCAAGAGAACTATGTGATAGATATGATACGCTTTTTATTTTTGACGAGGTTGCTACGGGGTTTGGTAGAACTGGGCATATGTTTGTTAGTGATGTAGTATGTCCTGATATAGTAGTTTTAGGAAAGGCTCTTACGGCAGGTTATATAGGACATGCTGTTACGGTAAGTAATAAAAAAGTTTATGATTCTTTTTATTCTGATGATCCGCAAAAGGCATTTATGCATGGTCCTACTTTTATGGGGAATCCACTTGCGTGTGCAGTCGGTTTGAAATCAATAGAAATTTTCCAAAGGGATAATTACTTAGATAAAGTTAAACATATTGAAAGTTATGCTAAAACGGTATTTAAAGATTTTTCAAGTGAAAAAGTTAAAGAAGTAAGGATACTAGGTGCTATGGTTTGTATTGAAGTGTATGATTCCAAAGATTTGGCTGGTTTTTCGGATTTTGCATATGAAAGAGGTATTTTTAACAAACCTTTCTTAAACTATTTATATGCGATGCCGCCTTATATAGTAACAGATGATGAGCTTGATAAGATATATGATACTTTTAAGGAGTGGTTTAATTAATGATAAGATTTATAGTGGGGACCGGTACAGGTGTAGGAAAAACACATTATGGCAAGTCACTAATAGAAAAAGGACATAGGGTTATTAAACCCATTGAAACAGGTAAGAACACCTTTAAAAATATAAATGATAGTGATTGCTATACCTATGCAAATATGCAAAAGATAAGTGTAGATAAAGTCAATAAGTACTTCTTTACAAAAGCTGTTTCACCACACTTAGCTAGTGAAATAGATGGTATAGATTTTGATATCAATTCTTTAAAAGAATTTGTTAATTGCAATAAAGATGTATTTGTTGAACTTGCAGGTGGACTTTTCGTTCCAATTAAAAGAGGGTATACGCAACTTGATTTTATAAAATCATTTGACAATGCCTCTGTTCATTTAGTAATAGAAAATAAACTAGGCTGTATCAATCACGCCCTTTTAACAATTGATGTATTAAAAAGGAACAATATCGAAATTGAACACCTTCATTTTAATCAAATAATAAAAGATGATTTAGATATTGCTAATGATAACATTAGAGTTATTAAAGATTTTTGCTAGAATTGAGAGAAGGTAGCTGAGAACTATTGTTTATTACCTTCTCTGTATTTTTTCATGTAGCGTCCAGGAGAAATTCCTGTTAACTTTCCAAAAGTGCGGATAAAATGAGCATTATTGTTAAAACCTGAGTGTTCTCCGGCTGATTGAACAGAGTATCCCTGTCTTAGTAATTCCTTTGCTTTTAGTATTCTACAATTGATAATATAGTCTACCACATTGAAGCCGGTAGCAGCTTTGAAGGTGCGGCTCAAATGATATTTACTGATAAAAAAGTGCTTTGATATTGAATCAAGATTAAGCGTTTTGTCTAAATTAGCTCGAATATATTCTATAATGGGAGCCATTTTAGAAAAGTCGGGAGAGTTAGAGGCATCAATCCATTTTTTTGATTCTAGTAATGTACATACTCTTAATAGAAACTCGATAAAAGCAATTTTTCTCTTTATATCATCTCCAAAAGCTTCAGATTCAGGTAAGTTACATTTTTCTAATAAATTTATCAAGCCTTTGATTTCATCGTCTTCTAATTGGATACAATGGTTAGAATGGTTTAAAAGGTATAGAAAATCAGTTTGCGGTGTAGAAATTTTGCAAAGTGTATCTTTTGCAAAATGGACTACATACCTTTCGTATAAATTACACTCATTAGCAATTGTTTTATGAAGGCATGAGCTTTTAAATAGCATTAAAGTTCCTCTTTTTAATGGATAGAGGTTATTTTCTGCAAATAAACTTCCAGCATCGGACAATGATAGAAGAATTTCGTGGTACTCATGAAAGTGATGTTTACACATATACCATTCTTTATCTTTATTATTACTTATTTTGTAGTTCAAATTCATAAAATCACCTCCAGTATTAGAATATCATATTAAGATAAAATGAGCAATATATGCAAATAAAAACGCAAAATAGAGAAAGAAGTTGCTTATATAGTAATGTATAATGTATAAATATGAGTAATGCGTGAATTAATATGTAACAACTACAGATAAATATAGAAAGGGGATAAATATGGTCAATAATCTTATAAAACCAGTAAATAAAGAATTTGCCGAGTATTTAAGAGATGAGTCAAGGGTTAGTGGAAAAGCTGATAGCATCTCTTTTCCTCGGGAAGAGAAAGATGTTATTAAACTGATGAAGAGACTATATTCAAAGGGCAGTCCAATTACTTTTCAAGGGGCGAGAACAGGACTTGCAGCAGGGGCAGTACCTCATAGTGGACATATTATGAACTTATCGAGAATGGATAAAGTCACTTCAATGAGACGGGATGAATGTGGAACTTTCTACGTTACTGTTGAGCCAGGTGTAATACTTTCCAACCTAAGAGAACAAATCAAAGGAAAGAAATTCAAAACAAATAAATGGGATAGTACTTCAAAAAATGCATTCATTGAGTTTTGCGAAACAGAAGAACAATTTTTTAGTCCAGATCCAACAGAAGCATCAGCTACTATTGGGGGAATGGTAGCTTGTAATGCATCGGGGGCAAGAAGTTATTTATATGGATCTACTAGAAATCATGTGAATGCATTAAGGATAGTTCTCTTTAATGGAGATACATTGTGGATCAAACGTGGTGAGAATTTTGCTGATGGAAGAGTTCTTAGACTAAACACTGAGCAAAATAATAGCTTGATTATTAATTTGCCTTCATATGAAATGCCTAAAACGAAAAGTGCATCAGGTTATTATGTTGAGAATAATATGGATGCAATTGATTTATTTATAGGTTCAGATGGAACACTTGGCGGTATTACAGAAATCGAATTAAGACTATTACCTTTGCCACAATACAATTGGGGAGTAAACTGTTTTTTTGAACGAATTGAAGATTCAGTAGATTTTGTGGTTAAAATACGTGAACAGCTAGAACATATTGCGGTTATAGAGTTTTTTGATGGAGAAGCATTAAGTATACTACGAAAACAAAAAATAGAGAATCCAGGGTTTTCTCATTTACCTGACACTGACGAATCAATGAATGCAGCTATTTATGTAGAGATTCATTGTAAGGAAGAGCAAGAAGCTTTAAATGAGTTAAAAGCAGTTGGTTTGGCTATGAATGCTTCAGGAGGAAACAACAAGGATACATGGGTAGCTCGTACTGACTCTGATATAGACAGATTGATTTTTTTCAGACATGCTGTTCCAGAAAGTGTTAACATGTTAATTGACAAACGCAAAAAGAAGAATCCTATTATTACTAAACTTGGAACTGATATGTCTGTTCCAGACAAATATTTGAAAGAAGTTATGAAATTGTACAGAGACTCACTTGAAGAATATAAACTTCAGTCAGCTATGTGGGGACATATTGGTGATAATCATCTTCATGTAAATCTACTACCTAACAGTGAAGAAGAGTACCTTAAAGGCAAAGAACTCTATGAAAAGTGGGCAGTAGAAGTGACTAAAATGGGTGGTGCAGTTTCTGCAGAACATGGAGTAGGTAAGTTGAAATCGGAGTTTCTTACTGTAATGTATGGAGAAGAATTTATTAATGAAATGGCAGAAATGAAATTGGAATTTGACCCAAGAGCATTAATTGGTACAGGAAATATGTTTATTCCATTAAAGAGAGGTGATTTGAAATGAAGATAGTGGTGTGTATTAAACAAGTTCCTTCAACCAATGAAGTTCGACTTGACCCTGTTACGAATACTATATTAAGGGACGGACGGCAATCAGTTACGAATCCCTTTGATACATATGCTATTGAAGAAGCGGTTCAAATCAAAGAAAAACTTGGTGGAGAAGTTATTGGACTTAGTATGGGAATTCCAGAAACAGAAAGACTACTTAGGGATGCTGAAAGCAGAGGAGTTGACCGTTCACTATTGCTATCAGATAGAAATTTTGCAGGAGCAGATACTTTAGCAACAGCATATACCTTATCTTTAGGAGTAAAAGAACTAGGGGATGTGGACTTAATTTTATGTGGTAAGATGGCAGTTGACGGAGATACAGCTCAAATTGGACCGGAACTTGCTGAAAATCTAGGAATTCCACATGTGACTGATGTATGTGAATTGGTAGAGGTTACTGAGAAAAAAATTGTATGCAAAAAGATTACAGACTATGGCCATCAAGTTATTGAGGTAAAATTGCCTGCATTACTTACTGTTGTTAAAGACATAAACATGCCTAGGATGCCTTCTATTCCTGGTGTTCTATTTGGACTTGAAGCTCCCTTTGAAATAAAGAATTCAAATGATTTAAATGCTGATATAAAGCGTATAGGATTATCTGGATCACCAACACAAGTTGTAAAAACCTTCACGCCTGAAAGAGAATGTGAGGCTTTAAATATCGATGGGGATGTGGATATACAGGCAGAGAAAATATCAGAAATACTTAGGGAGGTGCTTTAGATGGCAGGTTTAAAGGTAGATATGAACAAATGTGTGGGATGTGGAATCTGCACAAAAAGTTGTGGTTATAATGCCCTAAGTATTGTTGATAAGAAAGCCATTGTTAATGATAAGTGTATGTTATGTGGGATGTGTCTTGATAGTTGTCCTTTTGATGCATTATCAATTGAAAAAGAACATTCAGCTGATATTGATTGTTCAGAGTATAAAGGAATATGGGTTTTTGCTGAACAGCATGAAGGTGAAATATTGTCAGTTGTATATGAACTTCTAGGGAAAGGAAAAGAACTTTCCATGGATAAAGGATGCGAGCTTACTGCTGTGCTTTTAGGTAGTGGAGTTACATCGGATGTAAAAGAACTAATTGCTTATGGGGCTGACCAGGTGATTGTTTGTGATGATGTAAATCTCAAATCTAACATGGATGAAAGATATGTTGAAGTATTCGAAGAATTGATAATTAAGCATAAACCAGAAATGCTGCTACTAGGAGCAACTGGATTTGGGAGATCACTAGCGCCTAGAATTGCTGCGAGAATAGGTACTGGATTGACTGCCGACTGTACGGTATTGGAGATAGACAAGGAATCAGGGTTACTTGAACAGACTCGACCTGCTTTCGGTGGTAACCTTATGGCTACAATAATATGTCCAAATCATCGTCCACAAATGGCAACAGTGAGACCTGGTGTAATGCCTATAAAGCAAGCTGATTATTTTCGTGAAGGAAAAATTATTACTGTTGAGTATGAATCAACTAAAAACGAGAATATAAGGATACTAGACGAAGTGTTTGCTCCAGAAGTAAAAACAATAGGAGATGCTGAAATCATAGTTGCTGTTGGTAGGGGTATAGGAGCTCATAAAAACATTGCGCTAGCAGAAAAACTGGCTAATCTTATTGGTGGAACTGTTGGAGTAACAAGACCTCTAGTTGATATCGGTTGGAGTGAATACAAATATCAAATAGGACAGACAGGGTCTACAGTTGCACCGAAGATTTTGATTTCATGTGGAATTTCTGGCGCTATTCAACATGTTTCAGGTATCGGAGGGGCGAAAACTATTATTGCCATCAACAGCGATCCAGATGCGCCAATATTTTCGCTTGCTCATTATAAGATAGTGGGGGATTGTGTTGAAATTCTTCAAAAGCTTATATCTAATTTTGAATAAAATTGTATTAAGCGATATGGAATTTGGGAAATATTAATCAAAATATAACCATGACTAATCAAAGACTGATTAATCATGGTTTTGTATTTTTACAAACTCTTCGTGCCTAAACATAATGCTTTAGTAATTTGTGCAACGTGTTTACCTTGTAATCTAGCAATTTTTCTTTCTTCTTCAGAAATCTCATTATTATTCATACCACCAGTTATCATAGATGATCCATAAGAATAACCCCCTACTGGCTTATCATCAACATGCATCTCTCCATATGTAAGTGCTGTTGGTACACTTGCAATAAGCATTCCTTGATGATAGAAAAAAGTATTTAAATTATGTAAACAAGTTTCTACACCGCCATTTTGCTCTGAAGACGTTGTAAAAGAACTTCCAACTTTTCCTACTAAAGCTCCTTTAACCCATTCTTCTCCAAATTGATTCAAGTAAGCCACCATCTGACCACTTGGAGTTCCAAAATAGGTAGGTGCTCCTAAAATTATAGCATCCGCATCTACGGCCGTTTCTATTGTAGCTAGAGGTATATGAGAAAAAGTTTTTATTTTTTCTGTTCCACCCATAGCTTCAATAATATCAGCTGAAACAGTTTCAGGGACTCTAAAGATGTTACCTTTAACTCCTTCTACCATCTCAATACCTTTTTTGATTTCTTTAGCCATAGCGTAACCATGTCCATGAATGCTATGAAAAATAATATTAATATTCATTTTTTTATATCCCCCTTAAATAATAAATGTTATATTACAATCTAGACTTATTCTATAAGAAAATTATAACAGATATTTAATATTTATACATAGCTGTACTTATATAATGATGGTGTTTTTATTTATTAATAATATGTTTTTAATTTTTTAAATTCTTTTGTATCTTTTTTGTTACACACCACAATTAATCCAATGGTATAATTAACGAAAATCAGAGGGGCAGGGGAGAGAACATTGAAGAAGAAAAAAATTACTATTATTTGTTTATTCATATTAAGTATAATTAGCTTTTGTTATATTGAGAATAATTTTATAAAAGTAAATAGAATGGAGATTGAGAATGAAGAAATCCCCAAAGCTTTTAATGAATACAAAATAGTTCAATTATCTGATTTGCATTCAAAACTTTTTGGAAAAGAACAAAAGAGACTTGTTAAGAAAGTTTTAAAAGAAGAACCAGACATAATAGTTTTTACGGGTGATTTAATTGATAGTAAAAATTATAACGAAGAGAATAGTTTGATTTTAATGGAAAAACTTATAGAAGCATCACCAGTATATTATGTTACAGGGAATCATGAAAAGTGGAGTGGAAAATTTGATGATTTAGAAGAAAAATTAATAGCTTTAGGAGTTAAAGTTTTAAGAAATGAGTCCATAGATATATTTCACAATGAGAATAGAATCGCTTTAACAGGTATAGACGACCCAGATTTTCAGAATAATTCCTATAATATAAATGATACGGAAATTGAAGGCTGGGATACGTTTATTGATGGTTTAGAAGAAAATAAATTCAACATACTTTTATCACATAGACCAGAATTATTTAGTAATTATGATATAATCAAATTTAATTTAGTTTTTTCTGGACATGCGCATGGAGGACAAGTTAGACTGCCTTTTATAGGTGGGGTGGTTGCTCCTAATCAAGGTTTTTTTCCTGAATACTTATCAGGTATATATAAAGGTCAAAATACTTTGATGGTTGTAAATAGAGGGTTAGGGAATAGTATTATACCTCAACGTTTATTTAATAGACCTGAAATTATTGTTGTAACCTTGAAAAATGAATAAATACTGAAAAGTCAAAATTGACTTTTCAGTATTTATTTGAGGTTTTAGAAATTTATTTACTTAATATATCAGCTATTTCCTGTACATCTTTGTCTCCACGTCCAGAAAGATTTATTATCATAGTTTTAGAAGAATCTAATTCAGCTGCTAATTTTATTCCATATGCTATAGCGTGCGAACTTTCAATAGCTGGAATTATTCCTTCTACTTTAGACAGCTCTTGGAAGGATTCAATAGCTTCAGCATCTGTTATTGCTACATATTCAGCTCTTTTGCTATCTTTATAAAAAGAATGTTCTGGGCCAACACCTGGGTAGTCAAGTCCTGCAGAAACAGAATAAACTGGAAGTGCTTCGCCATTTTCATCTTGCAGTACATAGCTCTTAAAACCGTGAAGAACTCCTGGCGTACCTAATGTTAGAGTTGCAGCATGCATTGAAGTTTCAAGACCTTTACCAGAAGGTTCAACTCCTATAAACTTTACATTTTCATCATAATAAAATGGGGAGAACAATCCAATAGCATTACTTCCTCCGCCGACACAAGCAACTAGATAATCAGGAAGAGTTCCTTCAGCTTCTAAAATTTGAGCTTTCGCTTCATTTCCAATTACAGATTGAAAATAATTTACCATCTCTGGATATGGATCAGGACCAACTGCTGAGCCTAGCATGTAGTAGGTATTTTCATAATTTTCAATAAGGTCATTAAGAGCCTCGTCAACTGCTTCTTTAAGAGTTCTCATTCCTTTTGTTACTGGGACAACTTTTGCTCCTAATAATTCCATTCTAAACACATTTAGAGCCTGTCTTCTTGTATCTTCTTCGCCCATATATATAGTACAGTCCATATTAAATAATGCACATACGGTAGCTGTAGCTACACCGTGTTGACCCGCACCTGTTTCAGCTATTATTCTTTTTTTACCTAATTTTTTTGCAAGAAGAGCTTGACCTATTGTGTTATTAATCTTATGAGCACCTGTATGATTTAAATCTTCTCTTTTTAAATAGATTTTCGCTCCACCTATTTTTTCAGTAAGTTTTTCAGCAAAATATAGAGGGCTAGGTCTACCAACATAATTTTTGTTGTAGTATTCTAATTCTTTTATAAAATCTTCATCATCTTTATAGTGAAAAAAAGCTTCTTTCACTTCTTCTAATATTCCATTCAAACTTTCAGGAACAAATCTTCCACCAAAATCCCCATAAAAACCAGTTTCTTTATTATACATTTGATAATCCCCTTTCAAAATAAATATTTATTATTCTTATTTAAAATCATTTTAGTTATTAACAGTAGAATACATTTGTAAATTAGTAGCTTTTAATGCACGTTTTAGCAATACTAAAAGTGCAGGTGTTACCGCTGCATTAATTGCGGCTGTAGGTATAACAACACTTATGAATAATACCTCAAAAGGAGCAGGTAATCCGGTTATTAATAGCGCTGTGTATAGAAAAACTGAACCACTAAAAGCTGTTCCTAAGAAACCGATAATAATTGATTTGACTTTACTTCCTCTAAATTTTCTGAAAGGAAGTAGAGTTAAGTAAATAACGTGGGTAGTGATAATTTTATCTATTATATTTGGAATTTGACCAGCTGGAAAAGTAGTAGTCATAGCTGCTAGAATTCCAGCAACTATTCCAGTTATCAAAGTTGTTTGATAGTCATTGTTAAAGATTATAATTACGAATAAAATGGCTAACATAAAATCAGGTTTTATTCCTCCTAAGAATCCAGGTGTGATTTGTCTAATAACAAGTCCTACCGCTAATAATAGTGAGTGAACAATTTGTCTTTTTAAATTTGAATTCATATGAAAATCTCTCCTTTTTGTTTTGTATATTTAAATAGAAACTTTGCAACCACCAATCATTTATATCATCAATTCACAACAAATTGTTCACCTCCTTTTTTCTTTAAAATAAAAAAACTCCGTCCTATATAATAGGACGAAGTGTTAATTCGCGGTACCACCTAAATTTCCTAAATCAGTATATAAGATATAGCTGATCTAAGTATCTCTTTTTCGGATACAAACATATCCTATCGCTGTAACGGGCGAACACGGTAAATACTACTCTCTAAAAAGATTTCGGTTTACATCTAACAGGGCCATTCACTAAAAAACATCGTATTGAGATTCCACCATCCTCAACTCTCTGGAACTAAGATTTATAGTTACTCTTCCTGATCAAAGATATTTTCAATTAACTTATTTATTATTCTATACTGATATTTTTTGTTTGTCAATAGTAAATTTATAATAATACATAATAAATTTACTATTGACAAACAAAAAAATAATAATTATAGATTGAAGTATACTGATTTAACTGCATTAGGATAATATTATTTTATAAGAAAAATTTATGAATTGCTTTAAATTTAAAAAAGTTCTCAAAAATGAGAACTTCTTTAAAATTATTTAATATCTCTAGACGCTTCATCATTTTTGCCAAAGAATGAAATTGCATATAAACCAGCAATACCAACTAATGCATAAATTACTCTGCTGAAGGTTGTTAAGTCTCCGAAGATAGCAGCTACTAAATCGAATCTGAAGAATCCAATTAATCCCCAATTAACGGCGCCTATTATTACTAAAATAAGTGCAGTTGTATCTAATGCTTTCATTTAATACATCTCCTTTTAAAAAAATTTACAAATATATTATTTGCAGATACACAAAAAATATGAGTGTTTTGCAAAAAAAATATAAAAATTTCGTAAAGTTGGATATATTATCTGAAATAGTTTTATTTATAATTGTATATTTCTGTCAATTGGTTGTGACAAGGAGATAAAAGTATCAGTTCTTTGTATACCATCAATTACTTGAATTTTATTCATTAATAAAGACTGCAAGTCAGAGATATTTCTACAAATTACTTTTGAAAATACGGAATATTCACCTGTGGTATAATGTAATTCAACAATTTCATTAATTTTATTTAACTCATCTAACACATAATTATAAGATGATGCTTTATCAAGATAAATTCCGATAAAACAACATACATCAAAGCCTAAGCGTGAAGTATTAAGAATTAGTTTAGTACCTTTTATTATCCCTAATTCCTCCATTTTCTTCATTCTTACATGGATGGTACCGCCACTTACATGACATTTTCTAGCTATTTCTAAATATGGAGTTCTTGAATCTTTAATTAGTATTTCTAATATTTGCAAATCTAGTTCATCTAAGCCATTTATATTTAAATTCATTTAAATCACCTCTAATTTTTTCATGCCAATAATATTATATCAAAATCTTTAACAATTTATCAAAATAAACATGCAAAGTTTATAAAAAAATTATAACATTAATAATTATTTTTGCAAATAGTAATAAAGTGTCAAAAAAATAAAGAGAAAATTATTAAAATATTAGTAATAAAAAACAGAATTTTAATTAATAGGCTGTTTTTTTATTAATTTGTTAATTACTATTATGATTATCATCGTTAAATTCCTTTTACTGTTAAAATTTTATGTTTTTAATTGTACTTGATATATATAATGAACATTGTATAATATAGTAATAAGGAATTTATAAAGGAGGGGAATAAATGGAGTGGGTTTATTTGGTATTAAAAATGTTAGTATTAGTTATAGTAATATTAATAGTATATAACTTTATGAAAGTCTATCTTTTAGATAAAGTGAAAATTAATAAATGGATAGTACTAGCACTTGCTGTGATAACTTTTATAGCTCCTGTTTTTTTTGGAGAAAAGTCTAATATGCTTGGGAGCTGGTGGCAGTATCTACATTCGGCTATTTTTGTTATGCTGTTTTTGTGGTATATGGACCTTGCTGGTTTTAACAAAAGAACGAAATCAAATAATAGGTACTCTAAGAATGATAAAAATACTGTAATTAAATCTAAAGCTAAACCGTCAAGAATCAAAAATACAAGTATGGAAGTTATCGAAAAAAATAAAAAGAAAAAACTTTTTAAAAAATAGAAATTAAAAACATCAAAAACAGCAAAACTTTGTTTTGTTGTTTTTCTTTGTTCTTATAGGAGGGAATAGAATGTTTGATACACATGTGCATACTACTTTTTCTTCTGATTCACAACTTGAAATACAGGAAGTATTGAGTAGACTAGATAATTCAAAGTTAGGTATCATAACTACAGAGCATCTAGATTTAAATTACCCTGAAGAAAAATTATTCAAATGTGATATAGATAAGTATTTAAATACATATAGAAAATATCGTGGAGATAAGTTATTGTTAGGGATAGAAATGGGATTAAGTCTGGAGAAAATTAAAGAATTCAGTGATGTAGAAAGAAAATATAATTTTGATTATGTCCTTGGTGCAGTTCATGAAGTTGATGGATTAGATTTATATGCAACTAAAGAATTATATAAAAACTATAGTAAAAAAGAAATGTATGAGAAGTATTTTGAATATATGATTGAATGTGTGAAAACCCATCCGTTTATAGATTCTTTGGCGCATATAGATTATATTTGTAGGTATGCTGAATATATAGATACTGAGATGTATTATAGAGAATTTGCAGATCATTTAGATACTGTTTTTAGAGAACTTATTGATAGAGATATTAGTTTGGAGATAAACACAAGAAGATTAAATATAGATAGTGCAGTTAAAAACATGAATGATTTATATAAACGATACAGTGAGCTTGGAGGCAAGTATGTAACATTAGGGTCAGATGCACATAAAGTTGAAAATGTAGGCGCAAATTACGACCTAGCAGTGGATATGGCTAATCGTAATAATCTGAAAATAGTATATTGCAAAAATAGAAATAAAAATTTTGATATAATCTAAAGTTTTTATAATATAAACTACCTTTTAAATTACTAAAGGTAGTTTATATTAAGTTATTCTTCAGAATTACATACCATTTTATTTAAAACTCTTTTGAATATTTCAAATTCTTCGTCCGTTATCCCTTTTGAAAAAACTTTACTCATTTCTTCGCCAAGAGGGAGCAATGAATCTCTAAATTGCTTTCCTAAAGGGGTTAACTCTAAGTAAGTAACTCTTCTATCATCAGTGCATTTAGTTCTAGTAAGGTATCCTTCTCTCTCCATCCTATCAATTAATCTGGCAGTAGTAGATGGTTTTATATTCATTTTTTCTGATAATTCGGATTGGTTGATTTTTTGTGATAATCCTAAGTAATACAATGCTATAAACTGAACTCTTGTAGATCCTTTTTGTACAAGTCTTTCGTTGAAGGAATTTGATAGTTTTTTAGATGAATTATTAGTTATGAATGCGATACAAGAATTAAGATCAAACATATTTTTAAAAATCTCCTTTTTATATTCATAATCATATTTTATAGGAATTCTAAATATTATACAATGGTTATTCAACAAAAAGTAATTTAGTCTAATCATCAATAGTTTTTACTAAATAACATAAATAGCAGATGAAAGTGCAGATTTGTTATCACTTAAAGTTACCTTAGCTACATAATATTGGCCAGCTTTTGAAGAAATTTTTTCTTGGAATTCAGCTATGTGTGCGTTGAATGATTTATTAAATATGACTTCACCTTTATTAGATATTATTTCTAAATTTTTTATAAGATAAGTTTTATCTTCAGCCTTAACGTATAAATCTATATCTCCTTGAGAAGATAGAGGAACAAGGCTTCCCATCCATTTATTATTAGCTAGAAATTTCAATTTTAATGATTTACTTTCAGTTGAATAAACACGTCTTTTTTTTAAGGCTTCTGCAAAGCTTTTGTATGATAATTTATCAGCAATTATTGCTGTAAGATTATCTGAATCACCCCAATTTTCTAAATGGTTATCTTGGGAGTTTAATGCACCTAGATGCCATCCTTTATCAAGCATTTTGAAATATAGGTCATAATAATCTTTGTATTTATTAGGTGGAGAACCATTTGCTACTTCTATTAAATTAATTACTTTGTCCAACTGAGAATCATAATCCATTTTTAGGATTTTTTTAGCTGGATGATTTAGTGAAATAATCATATTTGGATTTGAACTAGCCACTTCTTTTAATTTTTTTAAGTTTTTCAAGTTAGGAATTAGTTTCTCAGAGAATAGTATGTTTATATGAGATCCTAAATACCCTTTAGTTTCATACCCATAAAGAGGTAAAAACTTTGAACGTTTATTTTTGAAATTTTTACTTTCATTTTTTAACTTATTCCATCTTGTAGTTGATGAGGATTCATTAATAGTTTTTTTTAGACCGCTATAATGATCAGAGATAATCAAGAAGTCTAACTCATTTTTAGCAGCGTATTTGTAGGCTTTTGATGGAGTGCCTTTTCCGCTTGAGTAAGATGTATGACTATGAGGAATACCATAAAAATAAGAGTATTCTTGCTGCAAAGTATTTACATTAAAGCGAAAACAATATTCTTTTTTCTTACCGTTTTTATACTTGATTTTTAATTTTAGTTTATGAGAACCTTTTTTTAGCTTTTTAATAGGTGTATAGGTTAGTGAATTTTTAATTAATTGAGGAATAATCTTTTTTTTATCTAAGTAACATTTCATTTTTTTTAGACTATTCAAACTAAAGCTTCTTTCCCAGAATTGTACTTTTATATTTGGTTGTACATTATCTATTGTTTTACCATCTAAATTACAGCTAATTAAGTTACTTTCCATGTATTTCTCCTTAGATATAGAGATTTCAGATTATTGATTTTGTTAAGAGTGAATTCTCTATAATATTTTACTTTATAGTTTATAGTATTATAAAGGGTTGAAAAACGAGAATAAAATAAGCCTAATAGAGTTTAATAATCTATTGGCTTATCTCATTGGAAAGTATAAAGTTTTTGTATATATGATATTACTATTTAGCTACATCCAGTGGTAGAACCACAATCTAAACATATCATACATGTTCCATTCTTAGCCATTCTAGTGCTTGAGCATATAGAACACTTGCTATCATAAACTCTATGTCCTTTTTCTTTTTGTACTTTTAATGTTTCAGTTGAGATTTTTTTATTTTGTACTTTTTTATTTTCGGTATGCTGCTCAGGTTTTACCTGACATCTAGAAAAATCTCCTAATTCTATGTCTATTACTTTACTAATTAAATCTGATATGGATGTAACAAATTTAATGTATGGATGATCTTTTACGAAACCATAAGGTTCATATTTTTGTCCACGGAGCATGTTTGCAATGTCAGTTGGTGGAACATGATATTGTAACATAACTGAAATTGATTTGGAAAGAGAATTTAATAATCCCATTATAATTGTTCCTTCTCTATCTGTAGTTATATATATTTCAGCTATTTCTCCATTTGAGTATCTATTAACAGTTGTATAGAATTTAACATCTTCAATTTGAGCGGGATGTGTTCTACCGGTTCTTATTCCTATAACTCTCTCTCTCTCTGAATAGTGAGGTTCAGTAGTACTTTGAATAGAAGAGTGTTGTTGAGGCGCTATGTTTTTAATGTAGGCATCATCTTCTACTATATCATCTTCTTCTGTATCTTCTATTTTATCTTTAACCTCTTCATCAAAAACATCATCTGTACTAATGCTGTTATCAAAAATTTTCTCTTTGTTTTCTAAGTCAAGTTGAATATTTTTTACTTTTTCTAATAATTCATAATATGTTAAATCTTCTAAATTATCTGTGTCTGTTTGATCTAAAGATGTATTTAATGGCTGGCTTGCTTTAGAACCATCTCTATATAATGAAATTCCTTTTACACCAAGTTCCCAAGATGAGAGAACTACATTTTTAAAATCTTCTATAGTTGCTGTTGATGGTAAATTAACGGTTTTTGAAACTGCACCTGAAATTAATGGAGTTATACATGCTACTAATTTTACATGCCCCATAGGATCTATATATCTATTACCTGTTCCACATTTGTTTGCAGTATCAAATATTGGAAGATGTTCTTCTTTTAAATGAGGTGCCCCTTCGATTTTACCATCTTCGATTTTATCATATTCAAAACCATCAGTTTCAACAAGCGTTGATTTCATAATATAGGATAGGATATCTTGGATTTCTTCTTCAGTATACCCTAAATTAGTTAAAGCTAATTGAAGTACGGGATTTGCTATAGTCATGAATCCGCCACCAGAAAGCTTTTTGTATACAACATGACTAAAAAATGGTTCTATTGAAGTAGCACTACAATCCATTGCCAAAGATATTGTTCCTGTAGGGGCTACAACAGATACTTGAGCATTTCTGTAACCGTAATTATTACCAAATTCTAATGCTCTAACCCATGCTTCTTTTAATTCTGTACTCATATATGAAAGACCTGTTTCTTCAAGTAGATGATGATTCACTTCAAGAGGCTTATAACCTAAATTTTCATAAGGTGAATTAATAACTCCAGCTACTCTACAATGGTTTCTAATAACTCTAAGCATAGCTTTTTTATTTGTATCAAAGCATTTAAATGGACCAACTTCTTTTGCCATAAGTGAAGATACAAAATAAGATTGGCCTGTCATGATTCCAACTAAAGAGGCTGTTAGTGCTCTTGCTTTTTCAGAATCATAAGGAAAGCCTTTTACCATAAGTAACGATGCTAAATTTGCGATACCTAATCCAGTAGTTCTAAATAAATAAGTTTTTCTAGCAATATCTTCAGTAGGAAATTGACCCCAAATTATTGATGCTTCAAGGGCAAGCTGTATTAATCCTATCAAATGAGTGTAAGATTCAACATCAAATTCACCAGTATCTTTGTTGTAGAATTTAAATACATTAATAGATGCAAGATTGCAAGCAGTGTCATCTAAGAAAGCATATTCACCACAAGGGTTTGTTGAATTTATTCTATTGTATGGGGCATTATATTTCCCGTTCTCCCCAGAAGGGCAAGTATGCCAAGAGTTAAATATATCATCAAATTGAGGGGCAGGATCTGCACATTCCCAAGAAGATTTATTGAAAAGATTCCATAGTTCAGATACTTCAATTTCTCTGCTTACCGAACTATCTACTCGTCCTTTTAATCTCAATGTTGCTTTTGGATTATTCTCTAAGTCTTGAACTTTTTGCATAAACTTTTTTGAAAATCTTACAGAATTATTTCCATTTTGTCCTGATACAGTTTCGTATGCATCTCCCTCAAAACTAGCATCATAGCCCATTTTAGCTAAATCTCTTACTTTTTTTTCTTCTTTTGATTTCCATGAAATAAAGTTTTCAATTTCTGGATGATCAATATTCAAACAAAGCATTTTTGCTGCTCTTCTTGTTGTACCTCCAGATTTTATAGCACCAGCATTTCTATCTAGCCCTTTTAGAAAACTCATGAGTCCAGAAGAAAATCCACCTCCAGATAATTTTTCTCCAACTCCTCGAATAGTAGAAAAGTTTGTTCCAGTACCAGAACCACCTTTAAAAAGTTTAGTTTCAGTTACGTATTGCTCAGAAATAGAGTGAGGACCTAATAATTTATCTTCTATTGATAGTATAAAACAAGCAGAAGCTTGTGTTCTAGTATATGAGTCTTTACTCTCAAGAACCTTTTCTTCAATAGGATCATAGTAGAAACTACCCTGGCTATTACCTTTTATTCCATAAGAGAGGGCTAAACCTGTATTAAACCATTGAGGTGAATTTGGAGCATACATTTGGTTTAATAAACCATAAACCATTTCATCATAAAAAATAGTTTTTTCCTCATCAGTTTTAATAAGGCCTTCATTTTTTAAAGCTTCTGCCCAAAATGATATGATTCTATGAGCAACCATTTTCATGCTATTTTCATAACCCAGATCATTAGATATGCCAGTTTTTCTAAAATATTTTGATGCAATAATATCACAAGCATTTTGAGAATAGTGTTTTGGAAATTCTAAATTATTCATTTCAAACAAAGTATTTCCTGACTTGTGATCTTTAATATTTACATTTACTTTTTTCCATACAAATAAGTCATATACTGTTTTTGCAGGGTTCGATTTTAATTCTTTTGTAAAATGTCTTTTAAATAATTGACTTAATGATGTTACTCTATCCATTCGTAGTACCCTCCTAAAATGATAATACAAAACTATAACTATTATATACTTATTGATAGTAAAATACTAGCAGTATATTATATCTGAAACATAATAGCCCCTATATATTGTGGTTATATAAAAGATGTAACCTACATATAGTATTATATAAAAATAATTTAAAATTTTCAAGAATAATTTAACAACAAAAGAAATGTTTATTCGAAAGAATTTGTTGAAAAAAAGTGAAGAATGCTTGAAAATAATTTCTTGGTAGATTATTATATAAAAATGAGTAGAATAAGGGTACATAGTAAAAATATTGATAGGAGTGTTATATATAATGATAGTTAAATTTAAAGGAATATTACCTGAAATATCAAAAAACGCTTTTGTAGCTGAAAGTGCTGACATTATCGGAGATGTTCAAGTACTAGACAATGCTAATATATGGTATACAGCTGTTTTACGAGGAGATCTTGATAAAATAGTAATTGGCGAAGGAGTTAATGTTCAAGATGGAACAGTTATGCACTCAGAACATGGAAAACCTACAATTATACATGAAAATGTTACTATTGGACATAAGTGTATAATTCATTGTTGCGAAATTGAAGAAAATTGTCTTATTGGTATGGGAAGTATAGTATTAGATGGAGCTAAGATAGGTAAAAATACGATAATAGGTGCAGGTAGTCTTGTTACTCAAAACAAAGAAATTCCTGAAGGGGTTCTTTGCCTTGGTTCACCTGCTAAAGTTATTAGAAAACTTACTGATGAGGAAATTAAAAGTATTGAATTAAGTGCTATTCATTATATCGAAAATTCAAAATTGTATTTAGAGGAAGAATAGTATGGATAGAAAAGATAACAAGCTATCTATACAAAGATTCTTGTAAACAAAAAAACTGCTTATGCAGTTTTTTTGTTTACTATTTTTCTCTTAATTAATTTTATCAATTCATTGATTATCAAAGGAATTATGCTTAGTATCAAGACAATTCCCCAATCATTCATACTAAGTGGTGTAATGTTGAATAAAGTGTTTAATCCAGGCGTAAGAAGTATTAACAGTTGAAGTACAATTCCTACTAAAATTGCATATATCAAATACATGTTTGAGAATAAACCAGTTTTAAATATTGAATCTTTGTTATTTCTAAGATTCAATGAATGAATAAGCTCAGAAATACTCATAACTAAAAATGCCATTGTTTGAGCATAAATTAAAGCATTTGATCCAGGATTCTTAAGTGTAGCTTCTGGGTACCTTGAAATTCCGATATAGTAAGCTGCTAAAGTTAAAATAGCAATCAAGATACCATTAATGGATAAGTTAAATATTTCTCCAGCAAAAATGCTTTCTTTTGCATCCCTTGGTTTCTCATTCATAACACTTTTATCCTTTGGATCAACCCCAAGGGCAAGTGCTGGGAAAGAATCAGTGACTAGATTTATCCATAAAATGTGTATTGGTCTTAATGGAGTAGCCCAACCTACTAATACAGCTATAAATATCGCAATTAATTCTCCTAGATTACAAGATAATAAGAATATTATCGATTTTTTTATATTATTGTATATATTTCTACCTTCTTCTATTGCAGCAACAATAGTCGAAAAATTATCGTCTGTAAGAATTAAATCAGATGCTCCTTTTGCAACATCTGTACCTGTAATACCCATTGCAACTCCGATATCTGCAGCTTTTAGTGATGGAGCATCATTGACACCATCTCCTGTCATAGAAACTGTATTACCATTAGATTTTAGCGCTTTTACAATTTTAACTTTGTGCTCAGGAGATACTCTAGCAAATACTTTTACATTTTGGATAGAAGCATTTAGTTCTTCTTGGCTCAATTTATCAAGCTCGCTACCAGATAATGCTTCATATCTATTTTCAGTTATACCTAAAGATTTTGCTATTGCAAAAGCAGTATCCTTATGATCGCCTGTAATCATAACTGTATCAATACCTGCATCTTTACATAAAGCTATTGAATCTTTAACTTCAAGTCTTGGAGGATCGATCATTCCAACAAACCCAATAAAAATCAAATCACTTTCTAAATTATCTTCATTATAACCAGATATTTCTTTATAAGCAGAGGCAAGAACTCTAAGTGCATTGTTTGACATTGAAGAAGCCACTGCAAGGATTTCTTCTTTGATAGAAGGTGTTATTTCTACGACTTCTCCATTAACTTGTGATTTAGAACAGATATTAAGTAAATTGTCTACAGCACCTTTAGTCATTACATAGTATTTATCTTCATACTTATTGACAGTTGACATAAGCTTTCTATCAGAATCAAATGGGATTTCATTTACCCTCTCATGAGCACTTGTTAAGGTTTCTTTTTTTGTATTGACTCTGATTCCCATATCAATCAATGCTATTTCTGTCGGATCACCTGTACTTCCAGAAACTGATACTGTAGCATCATTACACAATACTAAATTTTCTAAAAGTAAATTTTGAGTATAGTCTTCTCTATTAAATTGATCAATTTCATGTATAGTATTGTTAGTATAATATTTAACAACAGTCATTCTATTTTGAGTCAGTGTGCCTGTTTTATCAGAACAAATTACATTAACTGACCCTAAGGTTTCTACTGCGGGTAGCTTTCTAACTATGGCATTTTCTTTTATCATTCTCTGAACACCTATTGCAAGAACGATTGTAACTATAGCAGGTAATCCTTCAGGAATTGCTGCAACAGCAAGGCTAATTGAGGTCATGAATAGTTCTAATAATTCTCTTCCTTGTAATAGCCCAATAATAAAGATTAATAAGCAGATAGATAAAGCTACAAAACCTAAAATTTTACCTAATTGATCTAATCTTTTTTGAAGTGGACTAAGATCTTTTTTATCTTCTTTTAACATTTGGGCTATTCTGCCGATCTCCGTATTCATTCCAGTACCAACTGCAACACCAATTGCTCTTCCAGAAGTAGCTAATGTGGAACTGTAAAGCATATTTTTTCTATCACCAATAGGGGTGTCTTCATTTTCAAGAATTAAATTAGCATCTTTTTCAACTGGTAATGATTCTCCTGTTAGTGCTGATTCTCCAGCTTGAAAATTTGCTGTTTGAATTAATCTTATATCGCAGGGTATATATCTTCCAGCATCAATTATTACAATATCTCCTGGTACAATTTCAATTGAATCTATTTCTACAATTTCATCTTTCCTTTTTACTAGAGCTTTAGGCGCAGATAGCTTTTGTAGAGCTTCTAATGATTTTTCAGCTTTAGATTCTTGAATTATACCAATCACAGCATTTAATACAATCACAAGTCCAATTATAACCGCATCGCTATATTCTCCGACTATAATTGAAATTATTGCAGCAAACATAAGGATGTAAATAAGAACATCCTTAATTTGTTCTAAAAAAAGCTGAATCAAAGTTTTCTTTTTTTTCGATTGAAGTTGATTTAAACCATATTGTTCTTTTCTACTGTAAACTTCCTCTAATGAAAGACCTGTTTGGGCATTCGTGTTTAGCTCACTTAGTACCTCATCAATAGATTTAGTATGGAACATTTATACCACCTCACCAAAATTTTATATTAGCTTTTCCAAGTATTTGGGCTTGCATCGGATGGCATTCTCCAATCTCCTCGTGGAGAAAGACTTATAGTACCCACTTTAGGGCCATCTGGTAGTGCAGAGCGTTTAAATTGTTGTTGGAAAAATCTATGTATAAACTTCTCAAACCATTTTTTAATAGTTGATTCATCATATTCGTTTACGAAAGCAATTTTAGCCAAAAAGAGTATTTTCTCTGGTTTTGCACAGTGTCTTATAAAGTAATATAAGAAGAAATCATGGAGTTCGTAAGGACCTACAATGTCTTCTGTTTTTTGTGCTATTTTACCGCTTTTATCTTTTGGAAGAAGCTCTGGACTTACTGGAGTATCTAAAACATCCAATAAAATTTCAGAAACATTTTCGGAAACTTCCTTATCAGCTACATATTTCACAAGATATCTAACTAATGTTTTTGGTATAGAACAGTTTACCGAATACATAGACATATGATCTCCATTATATGTGCACCAACCTAATGCTAGTTCAGATAAATCTCCTGTTCCTATTAATAAACCATATTCTTTGTTTGCAATATCCATGAGTATTTGTGTTCTTTCTCTTGCTTGAACATTTTCATAAGTTACATCGTGTTTTTCAATAGGGTGCTGGATATCTTTAAAATGCTGAAGACATGCATCTACAATATTAATCTCTCTCAAGTCTGTTTGTAAATTTTTGCAAAGATCCACTGCATTATTATAAGTCCTATCCGTAGTTCCAAAGCCTGGCATAGTTATAGTTATAATGTTTTTTCTTGGTATACCTAACATATCAAATGTTTTAACTGTAACAAGAAGAGCTAAAGTAGAATCAAGACCTCCTGAAATACCAATTACTGCTTTTTTAATACCAGTATGTTCGAGTCTTTTAGCTAATCCAGAAACTTGAATATTAAAAATTTCCCTACATCTCATTTCTCTTTCTCTTTTATTTGAAGGCACAAAGGGATGTTTATCTATATATCTGTCAAATTCCTTTACATCTGTATCTGAAAAGCTAAAAGGTACTTCAGTGAATTTTTCTTTGTGATGAATCACACTATCTCTAAAAGTAATGTTATTAACTCTTTCGTTATTCAATTTGTCAATATCAATAATTGCTGAAAGTACTTCATTATCTCTGTTAAATCTATTGTTTTCAGATAGAGTAGTTCCATTTTCACTAATAATCATATGTCCACTAAATACTAAATCTGTTGAGGATTCATTAACACCACTAGAAGCATAAGCATAGGCAGCAATGCATTTAGCACTTTGCATGTCTATCAGGTTTTTTCTATAAGAAGATTTACTTACGAGCTCATTGGAGGCTGATAAATTACATAAAATATTTGCACCTTTAAGAGCTAAATTTGAACTTGGAGGAATTACTGCCCAAAGATCTTCGCAAATTTCAAAACCAAATTTGAATTGACCTGATTTGAAGATTAAATCTACTCCAAATGCTATTGAAGATTGAAATGGTAAATCTACAAAAGTGTCCTTTATAGTGAGACCATTTGTAAACCATCTTTTCTCGTAAAATTCCGAATTATTCGGTATGAAACTTTTAGGAACAATTCCAAGCACTTTTCCATCATAAATAATAAATGCACAATTGTATAAGCAGTGTCTATATATTAAAGGAGCTCCTACTGCAATTAATATATCTTTATTATTAGAATAATGACATAAATTATCCAAGGCTGAAATTGATTTTTCAATTAATTGTTGTTGATTAAATAAGTCTCCGCAAGTATAAGAAGTTAAACATAATTCAGGAAAAATAATTAATTTAGATTTTTCTGACAAAGCTGTATCTATACATACTTTTATTTGTTCAAGATTATAGTCAACATCACTTACCTTTGTCACAGGGCATGCTGTTGATATTTTAATAAAATTCATTAAATCACTCCTAAAGCTTTTTCTATAAGTTATTTTCTGCATTCTAAAGATAAACCATACGTAAACTTAATTTATTTATGTACAAAATCTTAGGCTTTAATAAGTTTTGAACTTAAATAAATTAATAGTTGAAGTTGTTTATCTTAACTAAAAATAAAACAAAAATAAAATAGTAATATTTTCAATAATTAAACATTACACGTATATGGCCCCTATGTCAATATTCGTGCCATTATGTTTGAAAATTATTAAAATTTAAAACAGTGATAGTTTATTTAATAATGTTAATAGTTTGTGTTTTGTAAGCAATTGAAATAGATTTAGAAGCTTTCGTTTACGAAAGGTATCCTGACCTTGTCACTTATCATTTGTAACTTGTCACTATAAATTTCGAACATCTTCCCAATTTATAAAAATCATGAAAACCTTTAAAAAACAGAGAAAAACTAAGGAAAACGATTATGGAGTAATGTAATTCATTAAAAACGGTTTAATATACTATATAATAGGTGTAAATATAACTTTATAAATAAATAAAAGTACGCTATAATAGGTATATGGAAACGACGAATACAAAAAATATTTCTTATTTTTTTATATTTGGTATAATATAATTTATAATAGGGATTATTAGTTAACTGATAATAAAAAGGGAGGGTTATTATGTTTTGGTTCCAATTATTTTTATGGATTGTAGTAGCGACTGTTGCATTGGTGGTAGATGCGATTACAAGTAGTTTTTTCTTTATTTGGTTCACAGTTGGTGGAATAGTAGCAATTATTCAAGTTCTGTTAGGGGTAGCTTTTTCGACTCAGATAATTACGTTTATAGCAGTAAGTTTAGCTTGTATAGCAGTTGGTTATCCTATAGTTAAAAGGACAATTAAGAAAACCGTACCTTTTACTCCAACAATGGAACAATCTTATTTAGGAAGAACTTTTGTTGCAAAGAAAAAAATTGTTCAAAAAGCTTCAATTAAATTTGATGGTATTTATTGGACAGTTAGAAATACTGGTGACACAATTGAAATCGGAGATGAAGTTAAAATCACAGGTATAGAAGGAAATAAATTAGTTGTTGAAAAAAAATAGTTTTATGATCAAAATGTTTAAATTTAAATTTATATAAAAAAATTAGGAGGTTTATTTATGGGAGCAATGATTTTCACAGGTATTTTAATAATTTTAGTGCTAGTTTCTTTAGTATCTTCTATCAAAGTAGTACACACAGGACAAGTGTTTATAGTTGAAAGATTTGGTCAATATCACAGAACTTTAGAGCCAGGGTGGCATTTAACTCTACCATTCTTTGATTTTGTAAGAAAGAAAATATCTACTAAGCAACAAATTTTAGATATCCAACCACAAAATGTTATTACAAAAGACAATGTTAAAATCTCTATTGATAATGTAATATTTTATAAGATTCTTTCTCCAAAAGAAGCTGTATACAACATTGAAGATTTTAAATCAGGTATTGTTTACTCAACTATAACAAATATGAGAAATATTGTTGGTGACATGTCTCTAGACGAAGTTTTATCAGGAAGAGATAGAATAAACTCTAGGTTACTTGAAATTATTGATGAGATAACAGATGCATATGGTATCAAAATCTTATCTGTTGAAATTAAAAATATCATTCCACCAGCTGAAATTCAACAAGCTATGGAAAAACAAATGAGAGCAGAAAGAGATAAGAGAGCTGCGATTCTTCAAGCAGAAGGTGCTAAACAAAGTGATATTGAAAGAGCTCAAGGTGAAAAACAGGCTAGAATCCTTGAAGCAGAAGCAGAGAAAGAAGCAAACATTAGAAGAGCAGAAGGTCTTCGTGAATCTCAATTACTTGAAGCTGAAGGTAAAGCTAAAGCTATTGAATTAGTTGCAAAAGCTGATGCTGAAGCAATTAGAAAAGTAAACCAGGCTATAATTGAATCTGGTACAAACGAAACAGTAATTGCCTTAAAGCAAGTTGAAGCGTTAAAAGAGATGTCTAACAACCCAGCTAATAAACTTATACTTCCAAACGAGACATTATCATCTTTAGGTTCAATAGCAGCAATTGGTGAAATGTTAAAAAAAGATAAATAAAATAAGAATAAAGGCATATAAAAAAAGCTTTTCACTTAGGTGGAGAGCTTTTTTTAATTGCTAAAATTTTACATATGAATTATAATTAAATATATTCGACTTTTTAGTTTATGGTTCATACTTGAAATAGATTACGAACTATAAAAGTGACAAGTGATAAGTTACAAGTGACAAGTTAAGGTTGATTTTCTTTTAGAAAATCTTTAACTAAGCCTTTGTTAGCTTCGCTAACTGGAATAAGGAACTTTTGCTACGCAAAAGGAAGTCATTTTATCTTTTGTATAATTAAAAGCTTTCGCTTGCGAAAGGTATCCATAAATTGTCACTTATCACTTGTCACTTATCACTATAAATTGCGAAGCGCTTTTCTTCGCAATTTATAAATAATGTGAATTATTAAAATCAACTATACATTAAAGCAAGGGCTATTGAATTTATGAGGTGAAGTAATGAAAGTATTAATGTTATCGTGGGAGTATCCACCTAAGAATGTAGGGGGGTTATCTAATCATGTTTATTATTTATCTAAAAGTTTAGTGAATAAAGGTGTAGAGGTGCATATTGTTACTTGTGTTGAGGGCGCGGCACCCTATGAAGAATTAAAGCACGGAGTTTTTGTACATAGAGTTGAGCCATATGATATAGAAACGGAGGATTTTACTAAGTGGGTAATGCAACTGAATTTTGCAATGATAGAAAGATCAATAACTTTAATAAATGAAATTGGTGGAGTAGAGGTGATACATGCTCATGATTGGCTTGTTACCTATGCAGCTAAAGTTTTAAAGTGGGCATTTAAAATTCCTTTAGTAAGTACGATACATGCCACAGAATATGGTAGAAATAACGGAATAAGGACAGAAACTCAAAAGTATATTGCTTCAACTGAATATATGTTGACATTTGAGTCTTGTAAAATAATAGCTTGTAGCAATTACATGAGACATCAAATAAATCAGCTATTTACAAAGGAATTAGAGAAAATTTGGGTTATACCCAATGGTATTGATTGCAAAGGATTTGAATTAGAATTTGATAAGGAAAATTTTAAAAATAAATATGCACAAGATTATGAAAAAATAGTATTTTATATTGGAAGACATGTTTTTGAAAAAGGTATAGATGTTTTGATTAATGCGGCTCCATACATTGCAAAGGAATATAACGATGTAAAATTTGTTATTGGAGGCATTGGTCCAATGACAGAAGAATTAAAAGACAAGGTTAAAAATATGGGGATGGAATCGAAATTTATTTTTACTGGATATATGGATGAAGAATCAAAAATAAAACTTTATAAGATTGCAGATATAGCAGTTTTTCCTTCTTTATATGAGCCCTTTGGTATTGTTGCTTTAGAAGCAATGGCATCAGGATGTCCTGTAATTGTTTCAGACGTTGGAGGATTTGCTGAAATAATATATCATGAAAAGAATGGACTGACATTTTTAAATGGAAATTCTAAGAGTTTAAGTGATAACATTTTAAGAATATTTAATGATTTTGAGCTCTCTAAGTTTTTAATAGAAAATGCTAAGGCAACAATTGAAGATAAATTCGCGTGGGAAAAAATTGCAGATACTACTTTAGAAATGTATAATAAAGCGCAATTTGAGATTAAATGTACAGATTGGTTAAAATGAAAAAGTTATAAATAATAAAAATATTTTGTAAATACTTTAAAAATACAATACTGATAAGGAAAGTTTTAGGTAGAATTTTAGTATAATTATAGAAGTGACAAGTAAAGAGTGACAAGTTAATGATGATTTTCTTGTAGAAAATCATCCATTACTGTCGATTGTAAACTGATAGATAAAGCTACGAAGTAGTTTATCTATAGAATGAGTAAGCCATTTATAGGCCAATAGTAATGTGGGGGGAGAAAGTTGAAAGCAATAATAATGGCAGGAGGAAAAGGTTCTAGATTAAAACCATTAACGTGCAATATTCCTAAACCAATGATGCCTATACTTGAAAAACCAGTAATAGAATACATTATTGAACTTTTAAAAGAACACAATATCAAAGATATTGGAATTACTTTAAGTTATTTACCAGATGAAGTAATTAGTTATTTTGGTGATGGTTATAACTTTGGTGTAAACATTATGTATTTTATTGAAGATAAACCCCTAGGTACAGCTGGTAGTGTCAAAAATGCTGAAAGATTTTTAGATGATACATTTGTTGTTATTAGTGGAGATGCGTTAACTGATATTGATATAACTTCAGCAATTAAATTTCATAAAAGAAAAAAAGCTATTGCTACCATTGTATTAAAAGAAGTATCTGTACCTTTAGATTATGGTGTTGTAGTTACAGAAAAAGATGGTAAAGTAAAGGATTTCTTAGAAAAACCAAGTTGGAGTGAAGTGTTTAGTGATAAAGTAAATACAGGTATATATATATTGGAGCCAGAGATATTTAAGTATTATGAAAGAGAACAAAGATTTGATTTCAGCAGAAATTTATTTCCTATACTTTTGAATGAAAAGCGACCAGTGTATGCTTTTGTAACGGATGATTATTGGAGGGATATAGGAAATATAAACCAATATTCAAAATGTCATATGGATATACTTAAAGGTAAAGTTCGTGTAAAGGTTAAAGGAAAGCAATTAAAAAAAGGAATATGGATTGGGGAAAATTGTGAAATTCATGATACTTCAAAAATTACTACTCCAGTTTATATAGGGGCAAATACGAAAATTTATGAGAATAGTGAAATTGGTCCATTCTGTTCTATTGGGAAATCTAATATTATTTCTAAAGGTAGTACAGTTAAAAGGAGTGTTATACTCGATTATTCATATATTGGAGATGATGCTGAAATACGAGGAGCAGTGCTCTGTAAAAATGTTCAGATTGAATCAAAGGCTGCTGTATTTGAGGGGGCAGCTATTGCTGATGAGACTATAATTGGGTCTAGAACTGTAGTTAAACCTGCAGTTAAGATTTGGCCTAATAAAATGATAGAAGCTAGTACAGTGGTTAAAACAAACGTTATATGGGCTGGAAATTACTCTAATTCTTTGTTTGGTAAAAATGGAGTTTCTGGTGAAATTAACGTAGATATTACTCCAGAGTTTGTATCTAAACTAGGTTCGGCATATGGAGCAGTTTTAAAAAATTCTCCTAGAGTAGCTATTAGTTGTAGTGATGACGGAGCTGCACAAATGTTTAAATATTCTCTTGCTACAGGACTTTTATCATTAGGGGTAGAAGTTTATGATTTAAAAAAGATGACCATTTCTATGAGTAGATTTGCAACGGTATTTTTTGGTGTGGATGGAGCAATTCATGTTACTGTTGACAGAGAAGAACCTCAAAATATTAATATTATCTTTATGGATAAAAATGGAGTGCATATTGATAAAGCTTTAGAAAGAAAAATTGAAAACAACTTTATTAGAGAAGACTTCAGGCGTGTTAAATGTGATGATTTCAAACAAATTACACATTTTTCAGATACAGTCAATTATTATATTAGATCATTGATAAATAGGGTGTCAGTAAAAAATATAAAAAAACATAGATTTAAAATTATATTAAGTGCAAGAAATCCACTACTAAATGCTACTGTTCAAAAAATATTGCATGAGTTTAATGTGAATGTGAAAATATTCGATAATTGCAAAGATTTAATTGGGTTAAGTAAAGAAGTTAAAAAAAGTGAAGCAGATTTAGGAATTATTTTTTCAGACGAGAGCGATTCTGCTATGTTTATAGATGAAAAAGGAAATATTATCAAGGACGATATATATGATGGATTAAGAAATTTTATTATGCTAAGATATTCTAATCTTCATTCTTTAGTTGTGCCTGTTACTGCCTCTAAATTGATGGAGAATATTGCAAAGATGTGTTCGGTTAACTTTATAAGAACGAAAACTTCTCATAAAAATATTATTGATGTATATTTTGAAAATGAACACCAAATAAGTAGAAGAGAAATTGTCGAATCTTATCTATTGAGTTTAGATTCTGTTGCTATTTTATCATTAACATTAGAACTTATGGCAAGTTCTAATATACCATTATCAAAAATAGTAGGTCAATTTCCTTTATATTATCAGAAAAAAAAAGATATTATATGTCCATGGAACAAAAAAGGTAAGATAATGAGAAATCTTATAGAGGACAATCCCTCGAAATCTATTGAGTTAATTGAAGGAGTAAAATTAAACTATGGAGATGCATGGGCTTTAGTTTTACCGGATTCTGACGAACCATTATGTAGACTTTATACTGAAGCTGTAA
Organism: Clostridium sediminicola; assembly: GCF_050402865.1. Lineage (NCBI taxonomy): Bacteria > Bacillati > Bacillota > Clostridia > Eubacteriales > Clostridiaceae > Clostridium > Clostridium sediminicola. The sequence goes on along the minus strand of NZ_BAABMF010000003.1, from coordinate 257,609 downwards.
ACTTTAATGAAGCAGAAAGAATATCATTAGAGTTGGCTAAAAGGATTGAGGATTTAGTTAGTGTAGACGTTGAAATATAAAATACCAAGGGCTTGTCCCTTGGTATTTTATATTTTATGATATTAAGCTTCGTTCTTGATTATTTCAAGACATTTACTACATATGTTTTTGCCTTTAAAATGAGAAATATCTTTTGCATCTCCGCAGAAGATACATGATGGATTGTATTTCATTAAAATAATTTGTTCACCGTCAACATAAATTGCTAGTGGATCTTTAATATTGATATCTAAAGTTCTTCTCAATTCAATAGGTATAACAATTCTTCCTAATTCGTCAACTTTCCTTACTATTCCCGTAGATTTCATAATTTTCATTCCTTTCGTACAAAATTCGACTTATCTCAAATATATTTTAGCAAGACTAACATAAAAAGTCAATAATTATTGAAAACATTTTAATAATTACAAACAAAATGCTGAAAACAAATATTGGGATTTGATCATAGAGTATCAAATTACTTTTTGTGGAATAACCATGGTATAATTACTTAATAAAATTTTAACTAAGCAAAAGCTTGGAGGGTTTGTTTTGATTGTAGTAAACAATTTGTGCAAAAAATATGGGAAAACCAGAGTTGTTAAAAAAATAAGTTTTAGTATAAAAGCTGGTGAAGTGGTTGCTATTATTGGTAAAAGGGGAGCGGGTAAAACCACAATCTTTAGAATTTTATCTACAATAATAAAACCAACTTCTGGAACTGGATATATAAATCGTAAAAGTATAATAAAGAATAGAAAAGATATAAGGAAAGATATTGGAATTATTTTTGGTGGTGAATTTGCTTTATATGAAAAGTTAACTGCAGAAGAGAATATCAGATATTTTGCGAAGTTACATAAAATTGATAAAGCGAAAATTAACTCAAGAGTAAATGAATTACTAAACAAATTTGAATTAGAAGAAGTGAGAAATGTGAAAGTGGAAAATTATTCAGCTATTATGAAACAAAAAGTTGTACTTGCTAGGTCTATAGTTCATGACCCTAAACTGTTATTGTTAGATGAACCAAGCAAAGGGTTAGATACAGATACTACTAGGTTAATAGATGATTTTATATTAGAAAACAAAAATAAAGGGAAAACAATAGTTATTTCTAGTGGTATTTTAGATAGTTTAGAGAAAGTATGTGATAGGGTTATTATATTACATAAGGGTAAAATTGCTGATGAAGGTGGTTTTGATTATTTGAAAAAAAAATATAATGGTGAAAAAATAGAATTAGCATTAGAGAAAATTGTAGGTGATGAATATGTTTAGCATATTCGTAACTATTCTAAAAAAAGAGTTCACTCAAATTATTAGAAATAGAAAATTTTTGTTTGTAACAATTATAATGCCCTTTATATTGTTTCCTTCTATATTTTGGATTGGTGGAAAGATTGTAAATGAAAGAAAACCAAATTATAATAATGTTATAGATGTTTTTGTAGAAGATGAGACAAAAGGGTATAGTTCTCTAACTAATTATTTGAAATCAATAAAAAAAATTAATGTAATACAAATTAATAATCTAAAGGATGAAAGGAATAAAGATGGAATATCATTAGGTTTACTAATTCCTAAAGAATTTGAAAATGAAATCAATCTAAAAGGAAATCCTCAAGTTGAAATTTATTATAATATAAATAATGAAATGTCTCTTTTAGCCTCATATATGTTAAGTTCTTATATAGAAAAATTTTCTGATGATATTATCAGAAATAGATTGCAAAGTTTTGGTGTAAGTGATAATAATTTTAATAAAATTTCAATCATAAAAAATAGTAGCTCATTTAAAGAGGACTATTCAAATAGATTATTAGCAAATATTCTGTCTGTAGTTATAATAATTCTAAGTGTAGTAGCCCCTATGATTGCTGCATTAGATTTAGGTTTTAGAGAAAAAGAAAGAGGAACTATGGCAGTTTTACTTACAACTCAGGCAAATAGGATAAGTGTTGTATTTGGTAAATTTATTGCAATGACAAGTACTGCAATAATCACCTCAGTTTTAGCTATTGAAGGGCTTATCTTTGCAATTGCTAATAGAGGTGGGTATATTTTTGATAGCAGTGTATTGAGATTTTATATGTCAAATAAGGCAATAGGAGTAGTATGTATTATTTTGATACTTAGTATCATGTTATTTGCAGCTATAGAGTTGATTTTAAGCATTTGTTCAAAATCAATAAAGGAAATAAAAGGGTACCTATTTTTATTAACTTTAATTACTTTTATTCCTAGTTTATTTATGCAGTTAATAAATACAAGTACAATTAATGAAAAATACTTTCATATACCCATTGTAAATATAATCCTTTTAATAAAAGAAGTGGTTTTAAGAGGAATCAACACTAAACATATACTAATGGTAATAGCTTGGATAATGGCATATATACTTGTTTTAATAACAATTGCAATTCATTTATTAGATAAAGATGAAGTGTCTGTGAGAGAATAAAATGTTTATACTAATTTTAAAAATTATGTTATACTATCATTGATAGACGTTGCATGACAAAAAATACTTGAAAGGAAGAGGCGGATGGCGAAAAAAGAAAAATATTTCAAGTTGGAATTAAATTACAGTTTAACTCGTGATGAATTAATTAAGATATTACTGAAAAGATATTACAGTAAATTAAGTGCAAAAATCACAGGGCCTATTATAATTTTATTAGGTTTATTGATAGGACGAATTCAGAGTTTAGTTGGAATATTTATTGCAGTTTGTGGTGTTTTTTATACTATAGTGCCATATCTAATGATTTTAAAAAACTACAGAAAAATTGAAGATAATGAAGTAAAATTAACTTTACTAAAGGACAAAGTTATTTTTGATTTTGGTTCAATGAAGTTAAATATTACATACAAAGCTATTCAATCAGTTGTAGAAGATAATGATTTTATTAGAATAAAACCTTTCCCGGGAAATAAAGAATTTTTGAAAGAAGAAATAATACCGAAGAATAACATTACTAAAGGTAATCTTAATAGCTTTGTTAGTACTCTTAAAGAAAAGGTTTTAAGTAACGAATTGAAAGAAAATGAAAGTAAAGTGAAACAAAACCTTATGCTTCAATATGAAGTTGATAAAAGGGATATTTTTAGATTTGTTAAAATTGAGTACAATGCAATAAAAAGATATAAAATGTATGGATTTGTTTTTTTTATTGTAGGATTAATGTTATTAAGTGCTAATACTACTACAACAATTATATGGGGTTGTCTTTTCATTATAATTGCTGTTTCGTATTTTCTTTATCCTCATTTAATCTATTTATTCAAAATTAGAAAGCTTCAAAAAATGACAATAAGTTTTAGCAAAAGAGGATCAGATGAAGTGGCTATAGAGGGTGAAGGAATAAATATTAGCGCGCCAGTTAATCAACTTGGGTTGATAGAAGATAATTACCTTTATATGAAATTAGTTGTATTTAATAGCAATAACATGATTTTCTATATCCCAAAAGAAAAAATTAAAAGTGGGTCGTTAGAAAAATTCATCAATATTGTTAAAAAGGATAAAAATAATAAAGAGTAGAAAGAGAAATTCTTGTTAGGAGGTGCCATTATGAAAGAAATTGGTGTTGTAAGTCAAGTTAATGGTGAAAAAGCCTATGTGAGCTTTAAAAGAAAATCAGGTTGTGGAGATAGCTGTGCTTGTTGTAAAACTAAATGTGCTGCTGCATTTATTACAACGGAAATAGCTAACCCATTGAATGCTAAGATTGGTGATAAGGTTGATGTTGAAATAGAAAATAAATCTTTCAATAAGATGATGTTTTTCGCATATATGTTACCGCTTATTTTAATGATGATAGGTACAGCAATTGGTATTAATGTATTTAGAAATTTAGGATACGCTAGTTACGAACTATTTGGCTTTGCAATTGGTATGACTTTCTTAGCTTTGTCTTATTATTTATTAAAGAAAATTAATGACAAAATGAGAAACGATAATGAATTATTAATGAAAATAACTAAAATTTTAAAATAACTTCTAAGATTTAGAGGTTAAAGATAAAGATAAAGCCTTGCGAATTCGCGAGGCTTTATCTTATAAAAATCTACTATTGATATCTGGAAAATTTAACTTATCCTACTATTGAAACTAAATTTCCTTAGTGTTATCATAAAAGGTATAAATTACAAGAACTAACTTCAAAAGTTAACAATCTAAAAATAGTTACAGAAAGGAATGTATTTATGTTTCAATTAAAAAACTTAAACTATAAAATAAATGATGGAGAAGAGATTCGTTCTATTTTAAATGATATTAATTTTGAATTAGAAGAGAATAAAATATATGTTATAACCGGACCTAACGGGGGAGGAAAATCCACACTATGTAAGTTAATGATGGGGATAACTAAACCTACTTCAGGTCAAATTTATTTTGAAGGTAAAGATATTTCAAATTTCGATATAACAGAAAGAGCAAATTTAGGTATTGGGTATGCATTTCAACAGCCAGCTCATTTTAAAGGGATGAAGGTAAGAGAGTTATTAGAAATAGCATCTAGAAATAATGTTTCAGTAAGTGATGTTGGAGAACTTATAGCAGATGTTGGATTATGTCCTAAAAATTACTTGGATAGGGAAGTTAATGGAAATCTTTCCGGAGGAGAGCTAAAGAGGATTGAAATTGCAACTGTGCTTGGTAGAGAATTAAAGGTAGCAATATTTGATGAGCCAGAAGCAGGAATAGATTTATGGAGTTTTCAAAAATTAGTAGATACTTTTTTGAGTTATCATAAAAAGTTTAGTACCACTATAGTCATAATCTCTCACCAAGAAAGAATCATTCAGATGGCTGACGAAGTCATTGTTATGAAAGATGGAACTATTGCAAGGACTACTAGTAAATCTCAAATAATAAGCGAAATTAAATCAGAAGCAGCTTGTGATTATTGCATAACTTGTGGGGAGAGAAGATAATGGGTAAAATCAGTAATATTGATACAGGAATATTAGAAAAAATCGGAGTTCTAGAAAATGTTTTTTCTGGAGCACATAATATTAGAAGTAATGGAGTCGCTGTTAGTAGAAGCACATCCAAAAACATTAATATAGATAGTAGGGAAAATAATTCTGGAATTATTGTCACAATTGAAGAAAACACTATTGGGGAAGAAGTTCATGTACCAGTTATATTATCAAATGAAGATTATACTGATACAGTTAATAATATATTTGAAGTTGGTAAATTCTCAGATGTAACAGTAGTGTCTGGTTGTGGTGTTCATAATCATGGGAAATTTAAGACAGAACACGATGGTACTCATGAAATATATGTTAGAGAAGGTGCTAAACTTAAGTATATTGAAAAGCATTATGCTGAAGGTAACTCATCAGCGAAAAAAGTTTTTAAGACGATAACAAAAATCTATGTTGAAAAAGATGGGGTTCTAGAGATGGAACTTAGTCAAATCAAAGGTGTAGATTATGGTGAAAAAGAAATGGAAATACATTTAAGTGAGAATGCAAGTTTGAAGATATCAGAAAAAATGATGACTGATGGAGAGCAAGTATCGAAATCAAATGTTGTTGTGGAACTCAATGGCACAAATTCTTCTGCTCAGGTAGTATCAAGAAGTGTTGCAAAAGATAATTCAGAGCAAAAGTTTTATTTCTCTTTAAAAGGTCAAAATAAATCTAAAGGTCATATTGAATGTGATTCAATTATTATGGGAAATGCTAGAGTTACTTCTATTCCAGCTTTAGAAGCCTTTCATGTAGATGCAGCTCTTATTCATGAAGCTGCGATAGGAAAAATAGCTTCAGAACAACTTATGAAATTGATGTCTCTTGGACTTAGTGAGAAAGAAGCTGAAGAAACTATACTTGAGGGTTTCTTGAAATAGGAAAAATAAACTTAAATTATAAAAAATAAAGAATATGGAATGTAATATTAATAAATTTTTAATAATTTTAGTATACAATTATAAACATATAATATATAAGTATATATATACAACTTAGAGTAAAAATTTACAAATCTATAAATATTGTGAAAATTGTTAGTAAGTTGGTGTATGTTTATTTGCACAATGGAGGTGAAATACAGCATAGCTGTAATTTAATATGGGACATACTTATAGCATGGGATTGGATGTAGGGTCAACAACAGTAAAAGTTATTATTTTGGACAGAGAAGGGAAAATTGTTTTTTCAACCTACAAAAGGCATTTTTCAGACATAAAAAATACGATAATTAAATTAATCAATGAAGTTTGTCAAAAATATGAAAATGATAAAGTTTCTATAATGGTTACAGGATCTGGAGGGTTATCAGTATCTAAATGGCTTGATGTTTCTTTTATTCAAGAAGTCATTGCTTGTACAAAGACTATCGAAGAATATATTCCTAATACAGATGTAGCTATTGAGTTAGGTGGAGAAGATGCGAAGATAACATATTTTGATAGTTCTATTGAACAAAGAATGAATGGAACTTGTGCAGGTGGAACTGGAGCTTTTATTGACCAAATGGCAGTGTTATTACAAACAGATGCAGACGGAATGAATGAACTTGCAAAAAGACATTCAGTTATATATCCTATAGCATCTAGATGTGGAGTTTTTGCAAAAACAGATATTCAACCACTATTAAATGAAGGGGCTGCAAAGGAGGATATTGCAGCATCTGTATTTCAAGCAGTTGTTAATCAAACAATAAGTGGACTTGCATGTGGTAAACCAATAAGAGGAAATGTGGCTTTTTTAGGAGGACCTTTGTCTTTTCTATCTGAGTTAAGAAATAGATTTATTGAAACATTAAACTTGAAATCAGAAAGAGTAATATTTCCTGAAAATGCCCGTTTATTTGTTGCTATAGGAGCAGCCATATCCTCATTGGATGAAAAAAATATTACTTTTAAAGAACTTCAAAACAGAGTAGAACAAATAAACAATGTTAATAGTCACGAAGTAAAAAGGTTAAATGCTTTATTTGCTGATGAAAAAGAGTATAATGAATTCAAAATAAGACACTCTAAACACTTAGTTGAAAAGGGAAATTTAGATAAATATGAAGGTGAATCATTCCTTGGAATAGATGCAGGTTCTACAACAACAAAAGCAGCTTTAATCGGTGAAAATGGACAGTTGTTATATTCTTATTATGGTAGTAATTTAGGTGATCCCCTAGGAAAAACAATAGAAATATTAAAAGATTTATATAACAAATTACATGATAAAGTAAAAATAGTTAATAGTACTGTAACGGGTTATGGTGAAGGTTTAATCAAAGCTGCATTAAAAATTGATAATGGTGAAATTGAGACTGTAGCACATTATAAAGCTGCTAATTTCTTCTTGCCTGGAGTTGATGCCATTCTAGATATCGGTGGTCAGGACATGAAGTTTATGAAAGTTAAAGATGGTATTATTGATGATATATTACTTAATGAAGCATGTTCTTCTGGGTGCGGTTCTTTCATTGAAACTTTTGCTAAGTCTTTGGATATGAAGGTTGAAGATTTTGCAAAAGCTGCTGTATATTCAAAAGAGCCAGTGGATTTAGGATCTAGGTGTACTGTATTTATGAATTCCAGAGTTAAACAAGCTCAAAAGGAAGGAGCTACTGTTGGAGATATATCTTCAGGGTTATCATATTCAGTTATAAAAAATGCTATATATAAAGTAATAAAATTGAGAAATCCAGATGAGATAGGTGAAAAAATTATTGTTCAAGGTGGCACATTCTATAATGATGCTGTTTTGCGAAGTTTTGAACTTCTTTCTGGAAGAGAAGTTATAAGACCAGATATTTCTGGCATAATGGGAGCTTTTGGAGCTGCTATTTTGAGCAAAGAAAGATATGATGAAGAATATAAATCAACTTTATTACCTTTAGAAGAACTTAATAAATTTAAGGTGGATATTGATTTAAGAAGATGCGGAGCCTGTGGTAACAATTGTCTTCTTACGATAAATAAATTTTCTGATGGTAGAAAATTTATATCTGGTAATAGATGTGAAAAAGGTGCTGGAAAAGGGAAAGAAAACAAAGATATTCCTAACCTTATAGAATATAAATATAATAGAATATTTGATTATATACCATTAGAAAATGATAAAGCTGTAAGAGGTACAGTTGGTATTCCTAGGGTGCTTAATATGTATGAGAACTATCCATTTTGGCATAAATTCTTTACAAAATTGGGATATAAAGTGGTTTTATCAGAAAGAAGTTCAAAACATATTTATGAACTTGGGATGGAAACAATACCTTCAGAATCTGTATGCTATCCAGCAAAAATTGCACATGGGCATATAATGGATTTGGTTAATAAAAAAGTAGATATGATATTTTATCCATGCGTTCCATATGATAAAAAAGAGCAATCTGGAGCAGATAATGGATATAGTTGTCCTATTGTTACATCCTATCCTGAAGTTATAAAGAATAATATGGATGTATTAAAAGAAAAAGATATTAATTTCTTAAAACCTTTTTTGCCAATGGATATAAAAGAAAGACTTGCGAAAAGACTATCGGAAGAGTTTAAAGTCTGTGGGATATCTAAAAAAGAAATTTATAGTGCAGTAGATGTTGCATGGGAAGAAAGAGAAAACTTTAGGAATGACGTTAGAAAAAAAGGTGAAGAAGTATTAGAATATTTAAAATGTACTGGAAAGAAAGGAATAGTAGTAGCTGGTAGACCATATCACGTAGATCCAGAAATAAATCATGGTTTAGCAAACTTAATCACAGAATTTGGAATGGCGGTTCTAACAGAAGATTCTGTAGCTCATTTAGGAACTATTGAAAGACCTTTAAGAGTTGTTGATCAGTGGGTATATCATTCAAGATTATATGCGGCAGCACACTTTGTTTCTACTGAAAAAAATCTTGAATTGATTCAGTTAAACTCTTTTGGATGTGGCCTGGATGCGGTAACAACTGATCAGGTACAGGAAATATTGAAAGGTAATAATAAGATTTATACAGTTATTAAAATAGATGAGGTTAATAATTTAGGAGCAGCTAGAATCAGAGTACGTTCTTTAAAAGCAGCTATGGATGAAAGAGAGAAAATTGGTTATGTACCAAAAAACGAGTACAAAACTATAAAAAAAGTACCATTTACTACTGAAATGAAAAAAACACATACAATACTAGCACCACAGATGTCGCCAATTCATTTTGAGTTTATAAGTGATGTATTTAAATCAGAAGGATATAATCTTGAAGTGCTTCCGTCAGTAGATACTGCTGCAGTTGATGAAGGATTAAAGTATGTAAATAATGATGCATGCTATCCATCAATAATAGTTGTAGGACAGATGATTAAAGCTTTAAAATCAGGTAAATATGACTTGAATAATGTTTCTTTGATTATGTCTCAAACTGGTGGAGGCTGTAGAGCTAGTAATTATATAGGGTTTCTTAGAAAAGCATTGAAAGAAGCTGGTATGGAACAGGTTCCTGTTATTTCTTTGAATTATGTTGGGCTTGAAAGTAATCCTGGGTTCAATGTAAATTCAAAATTTTTGAAAAAAGCTTTGTTAGGCTTACTCTTTGGCGATCTATTTATGAGAGTTTTATATAGAGTTCGCCCTTATGAGCGAGTTGAAGGATCTGCTAATGCATTGTATAGAAAATGGGCTGAAAAATCTAAAACTGTTATAAGCTCGTGCAATGTAAAAGAAGCTAAAAGATATATGAGAGAAATAATAGAAGAATTTGATGAATTAGAAGTTCTAAACATTAAGAAGCCTAGAGTTGGAGTAGTAGGTGAAATTTTAGTCAAGTATCATCCAACTGCAAATAACGATATAGTTGGAGTGCTAGAAAGAGAAGGGGCGGAGGCAGTAGTCCCAGACTTAATAGATTTCTTCTTATATTGTGCATATGACGAAACTTTTAAGTATAAATATTTATCAGGAACATTAAAATCAAAACTGATTGGTGATGCAGTAATATGGTATATTGAAAACTTTAGAAATGATATGAGAAAAGCTCTTAAGAATAGCAAAAGATTTGATACATTAGGAACAATAAAAGAGTTAGCTAGAGGAGCAGAGCCTATATTATCTTTGGGAAATCAAACTGGAGAAGGATGGTTTTTAACTGGTGAAATGGTAGAGCTAATCCATAACAATGTAAAGAACATTGTATGTATTCAACCATTTGCTTGCCTACCTAATCATGTAACTGGAAAAGGTATGATAAAAGAACTTAGGAGAAGACATAAGGGAGCAAATATTGTTGCTGTAGATTATGATCCAGGCGCTAGTGAAGTTAACCAATTGAATAGAATTAAACTGATGCTAGCTGTGGCTGAAAAAAATCTTCAGGATGAGCTTAGTAATAAAAATATAAATATAGCAGACAATGAAATCTCAAATCTTAATATTGGAAAAAGAGTAGAGAGTGTGTAATATTAAAATGATGGGTGATTGAATTTAATGAGAGATAATGTTATTTTTAATGATTTAGATTATTATTACAGAAGTATAAAGAATGAAAAAAACATTTTTATAAACCATATAGAAAAATATTTGGGTGAAATAGATAATGTTTTTCAGGAAAAAATAACAGAAGATTATTATTTGAATATTTATCATATACCTCCTACAAAAAATGGGTTTTACCATAAACTTGTAACTTACGGAGTTAGTGATACAAAATTAGAAAAGGACAAAGACTTTCATAATTCTAAATATGTTGAGTTAATTATATGTTTACCTCCTTCTTGGTATAGAGGGGAGAATCATATGAAAGACATTCGATTTGGATGGCCTTATAAATGGCTTATTGAAATTTCTAAACAGCTTATATTAGAATCATCATATCCATGGTATGGATTTAATATCAATAAGCGAAGAACTTATCCTGTAGCTAACAATACAAAGCAATGTGGTTTTGTGCCACTACAACCAACATTAGCTAATCCTGCTTTTAGTAAGTGTAATATTGGTGAAGATAAATATATTAACTTCTTTAATATTGTTCCGTTGTATGAAGAGGAAATGAAATTTAGAATAAACCGTGGGATAAAGGCTTTTGAGAAGAAGTTTTATGGTAACGGAATTACTGAATTAATTGATGTCAATAGAAAAAATGTGTGTGGAAATCAACTATTGAATTTTTTTACAAATAAGACTATGATATAATCATAATAATGAAATGCTGCATCTATAATATAGATGCAGTATTTTTTTATAGTTAGTTAACTGCTTTTAAACTTGGGAGGTAAAAAATGAAAATAGACAATAAGTTTTATCGTTATTCAATAGGAGTTTTAATAGTTTTAACCATAATTTTTTTGTTATCTAAATTAACTTTCATAATTAATCCATTATCCATAATACTCAATACATTATTTATCCCATTATTATTTGGAGGTTTTATTTATTATATATTTAGGCCATTGGTAAAATTAATTGAAAAAACTGGTCTAAAAAGAGATTTGGCTGTAATATTGGTTTTACTTATTTTTGTTGGAGTTTTATTTTTATTGTTTGGATATAGTGGAAGTCAAGTAGCTCAAACTTTTAGTAAATCCTATAAAGATGTAGTATCAAAAATTGAAGAAGTACAAAATAATTTTTATAAGGTATGGGGAAATTTAAATTTAGATTCAAGTACTGCAAAGGAAATAGAAGGGAGTATAAAGCCTTACATAGAGAAATCAATACAAAATATCTCTAAAGGGTCTTTTAGTTTTATTTCAAGTATAGCTAATATAGGAAGTTTACTTATATTAATACCTATAGTTGCATTTTATTTATTAAAAGATGGAGAAAAATTTAAAGAAGGTATTTTAAATATAATACCTGATAAAAGAAGAGTATGGGCAAATAAATTATTTAAGAATATAGATAGTACCTTATCTACATATATAACAGGACAGATTTTAGTGGCCTTTTGCATTGGGATTATGATGTTTATAGGATACTTAATTATAGGTATGCAAGATGCATTTGTACTATCCATATTTGCTATGATCACATCTATGATACCCTTTATAGGGCCATTTTTAGGGATTATACCAGCATTGTTAATAGCGCTCATAACTAATATTAGTTTAGCACTTAAGGTTATTATCGTATCTGTTGTTGTTCAGCAAATAGAAGGTAATTTCATTACACCTAATATAATTGGTAATAGACTTAATATTCATCCACTAACTGTTATATTTCTGATTTTTATATCAGTATCTTTGCTTGGTATTTTAGGAGCATTTATAGCAATACCGGCTTATTCAGTGGTGAAAGTTATAATAAAATCTATATATGTTGAGGAGAAGTAAACTGAAAAAAGACAGCAACCTGGGTAGGGAAGCTGTCTTTTGAGAGACTATATATTAAACTATAATACTATTATTAAGGCGTTATAGTTTTATATCAAGGTTTTTAGATTTCGTGATTCATAATTAATTCTTTAGCTCTTAAAATTGAAGTTGCACTCATTGAGAATTCATCTAATCCATATTCAACTAGAGTAGGAATTACATTTTCATCTCCAGCAGCTTCTCCACACATACCACACCATTTACCTTCTTTGTGAGCGGCATCTATAGTCATTTTAATAAGTCTTAATACTGCTGGGTGCATTGGATCATATAAGTATGAAACTTTTTCGTTCATTCTATCAGCTGCTAAAGTGTATTGTATAAGGTCATTAGTTCCTATACTAAAGAAATCTACATGTTTAGCAAGTTCGTCAGCATAAACGGCAGCAGCAGGTATTTCAACCATCATACCAACTTCTAGATCTTTGTTAAAATCTTTTCCTTCAGCTTTTAATTCTTCCATGCATTCTGTAAGGATTTCTTTTGAAGCTAAGAATTCGCTTAATGAAGAAATCATTGGGAACATGATTTTTAAGTTTCCATATGCAGATGCTCTAAGTAATGCTCTTAATTGAATCTTGAATATGTCTTTTTTATCTAAACACAATCTTATTGCTCTATAGCCTAAGAAAGGATTCATTTCTTCAGGTAAAGGGAGATACGGAAGTTTTTTGTCTCCACCAATGTCTAATGTTCTAATTACTACAGGTTTTTCACCCATTTTTTCAGTAACATATTTATATGAATTAAACTGTTCTTCTTCCGAAGGCATATCATTTCTATCCATGTATAAGAATTCAGTTCTAAATAATCCGATTCCTTCTCCACCGTTTTCTAATACTTGATTTACATCTTCTGCTTTTCCTATATTACCTGATACTTCAACATGTTTTCCGGCTTTAGTTACAGTTCTAACATTGATTAAAGTTTTTAATCTTTCTTTTTCTTTTTCATATTCAGCTTGTTTTGTTTTATATTCTTCAATAGTTGTTTCATCTGGATTTATTATAACAATCCCTTCGCCACCATCAACGATTACTAAATCGCCATTCTTTACACTAGTAGTAATATCTTGAAGGCCAACTATTGCAGGAATTTCTAATGTTCTAGCCATAATAGCGCTATGGGAAGTTCTTCCGCCTATATTTGTAAGGAAAGCAACTACTTTTGACTTATCAAGTTGAGCTGTATCAGAAGGAGTTAAATCATGAGCTACAACTATAGAATTATTAGAAAGACAATCTACTCCTTCACAAGAAGAGTTAGTTAAATTAGCTAAAACTCTATTACCTACATCTTTTATGTCTGAAGCTCTTTCTCTCATATATTCGTCATCCATTGCAGCAAAAATACCAACGTACATTTGGATAACATCATTAACGGCTTTTACAGCATTGTCTTTTTCAGTTTTAATTTTTTCAGTAATTGCACCAGATAATTCGGGATCTTCTAGTACCATTATATGGCTACTAAAAACAGCAGCTTTATCAGCACCAATTTCTTTTTCAGCTTTTTCTTTGATTTTTGTTAATTGTTCTTTAGATAACTCCAGTGCTGTATTTAATTTTGAAATTTCACTTTCAATATCTGTGATTTTTGTATTGTCTATTACAATTTCTGTATCTTCCTTAATAACCACTTTACCAATAGCATATCCTTTTGATGCTGCAATTCCTTTTTTCATTATTATTCCTCCCGAGTTTATATTTAAATCTTTCTATATATAGATATACAGATAAAACACTCTAAACTAAAATTTAAAAGATACTATAAAAAATATAGTGACAAGTTTCAAGTGACAAGTTACAAATTATGGACACCTTTCACTAAGGTGAAAGCTTTTAATTATATAAAAGATTCAATTGATCTCTTTTGTATAGCAAAACAACATTATTCCAGTTAGAGAAGCTAATAAGGCTTAGCTAAAAATTTTCTGCAAGAAAATCATCCTTAACTTGTCACTTGTCACTTTTAACTTATCACTTATATGGTAGTTTTGATACCAAGAGAAAACTCTAAATATCAAATAGGCTGCGTAATTTTTATTTATCACTATAAATTAAAGCAATATTTGTGCCAAATTAGTAGAATAATATATTAATTACTGATATAATTGAATTGGAAATGATTACATTAATATTATTATGTATTTGGTATGATAATATTTATCAATATAAAAATAATATTATATTAATTACAAACTTAGATTAAAGTATTTTTAATGAATGTACTAGAAAAAATCTATAAAAATCAATGTATAACACTATTATTTGGTGGGTTGATAAAAATTATCAACGATTTTTGTAGTTATGATAAAATATATCAATTGAAAGGAAAGCTATGTATAGAGAAAGAGTAAGGATTGATATTGAAAACGGAATTCATACTAGAATAGCAGCAATGATTGTACAAAAGGCTGATGAAATAAAAATTAAAAAAGAGATTGAGCTATTTATTAAAAAACCTAATTCATTACCAATTGCAATAAGTATCTTGGCACTTATTTCTATGAGAATTCAAAATGGTGAAGAAATTGAAATATCCTGTAGGGAAGAAACAGATACAGCAAAACAGGCGGTTAATGAATTAATTAGTTTCATAAATACCCAATTCAATGAAAGAGACGAAAGCTTTGCAGGTTTGGATGCCATACTCGAAGAAAATGCTATTGCTAATGAGCAAATAATTCAAAACATACCTGTAGGGATTCTTGTAATTGGCATGGATGCCAATATTACTTTAATAAATAGATATGGACTTGATTTGATTCAGAAAAAAAGTGATGAAGTGGTGGGGAAGTATGTCAAAGATATTATACCAACTTCTGATCTTCATAATGTGCTTATTACAAAAACTAAACAATATGGAAATGTGCAACATATAAATAATAGAATTGTTATAACTAATAGATCTCCTATAATATCTAGTGGTAAAACAATTGGTGCTATTGGAATATTTCAGGATATATCCGAACTAGTAGGTATGAAAGAGTTAAATGAAAAGCTAAATAAAATTTTGGAAACAACTAATGAAATGATTTGTTTTGTAAATGAGAAAAGAGAAATAACATATGTGAATCCTGCGTATAAAGAATATTTTGATATTAGTGAGGCTGAGATATTAGGAAAAGATTTGGTTCAAATATCATCTAAGGGTTTAAGGATGAAGGTGTTTAATTCTAAAGAAAAGCTAGAAAACGTAGTAAGAACTAAAGACAATACAAATCTTATAACTAGTGTATATCCTTTGTTTATTGACGAAAAATTTAAAGGTGTACTATCAATAGGTAGGTCTGTTGAAGAAATAAAAGAATTAATGAAAAAGCTTGATGAATTTGAAGAAGAACTTAATTATTATAAAGAAGAATTAAAAAGACATAGTAAATTAAATAGTTCCTTTTCAAATATAATAGGTAATAGCAGTAGTTTGAAGGATTGTATGGTAATAGCTGATAAGGCGGCTAAGTACACTTCAACAGTACTGATAAGAGGAGAGAGTGGAACAGGTAAAGAATTAATTGCAAAAGCTATACATAATAGCTCTCATAGGGCTGAAAAACCATTTGTAAGGATTAATTGTGCTGCAATACCAGAAAATTTAATTGAAAGTGAACTTTTTGGATATGTAAAAGGTGCTTTTACAGGAGCACTAAAGAATAAACAGGGAAAATTCAGTATAGCTAATGAAGGTACTATATTTTTAGATGAAATAGGTGACTTACCTAAATCCATGCAGGTTAAACTTTTAAGAGTACTCCAAGAAAAAGAATTTGAACCAGTGGGAGGAATAAAAACAGAAAAAGTTGATGTAAGAATTATATCTGCTACTAACAAAAATCTCGAAAAAATGATGGAAGAGGGCGAGTTTAGGGAAGATTTATATTATAGATTGAATGTTATTTCTATATCTTTACCACCACTTAGGAAAAGAAAAGAAGATCTAAACTTATTAGTTGAACATTTTATAAATAAAATTACAAGTAAAATGGGTAAAAATATTAGTCAAATTGATAACGAGGTTTTAGAATTACTTCAAAAATATCATTGGCCAGGAAACATTAGAGAATTAGAGAATATCATTGAAAGAGCAATAAACATGTGTGATAAAGATATAATTACTATAAAGGATATGCCTATATATATAACCAATCTAAAAGATAAAAAAACAAAACTGATAAATACTCTTAATGACGACATTATGCCTTTTGAAGAATATGAAAAAGAAATAATTGAGCTTGCAATGAAAAAGTATGGAAGTTATAATAAAGCTGGAAAAGCTTTAGGATTAACACATAGAACTGTTTCTTTGAAGTGTAAAAAATATGGGCTAGATAAAAGTTGATTTATCCGTAGAATGGTTAAAGTGTAGAATAATTTCTTTTTGTTATGCTAATAGTATTACTGTGGAAAATATATAGATAAATTACGACCTGGATTTATCTATAGTTCGCAGTTTATAGTAAATGAAAGAGATCGTTGAATAATAACTTCTACTAATTTCTTTCAAAAAACATATAGAGTTTTTAATTCAACTAACTATTTATACAAGTCCAAAACTCATAAATACCTGAGATTTTGTACATGTATAAATAAAGTTTCGTAATAAAAATTCTTACTTGATGATTGTATGTTTTTGAAAGAAAAGTAGAACTAATTATTAAGCCGACTCTGAAGGAGAGAAATTATGCCAAAGGATAGTCAAATTGATAAAAAAGGTGTAAGAGAAGAAAAGGCAAACTGGGATACACCTTTAACTAGAGAATCTGCTAAAAACAGCAATAGAACTTCAAAAAAACAATCAGTTAAAAGAGGAAGCTTTTCTTAAGGAAAAGCTTTTTTTGTTGTAAAAGTATAAATGGTTAAAATTAACGAAACTATTAATGAAATTTTAATATTTTATATATTGAAAAAGTAAAAAAATTTTGTTAATATAAATATAAGCTTAAGTTTAATTACTAAGCAAAAGCAAAGAGGAGCCGGATATGACTAAACGAGAAAAGGAAATTCTAGAACTAATAGAGGTGAACCCTTTAATCTCTCAAAAGGAACTTGCCAATAAGTTAGGAATAACAAGATCGTCTGCTGCTGTTCATATTGCTAACCTGATGAAAAAAGGATATATACTAGGCAAAGGTTATGTAATATATAAGCATGAATATGTAAGTATTTTAGGTGGAGCGAATATTGATATTCAGGGATTTTCGAAGAAAAAATTTATTTATGAAGATTCAAATCCAGGAGATGTTAAGATATCTTTGGGTGGTGTAGGTAGAAATATTGGAGAGAACTTATCAAAATTAGGAGTAGAAACAAAATTATTAACTGCAGTAGGGAATGACCTTTATGGAAAGAAAATTTTGAATGACGCAAAACAATATGGACTAGATTTGAGCTATTCATTGATTTTGGATGATGAAAGTACATCAAATTATATGTGCATATTAGATGAAAAAGGAAGTATGGTAGCTGCAATTTCAAACATGGATATTTTTGATAAAGTTACCCCTGATTTTATAAGAGAGAAGAGAAAAGTTATATCAAATTCGAGACTATGTGTTATTGATACAAATTTACCTGAGGACGTTATAAGACATACAGTTACTAATATTGATGATGTGGATTACTTTTTAGATACTGTATCTACAACTAAAGCAATGAAAATAAAAGATATTATAGGTTATTTTCATACTATTAAACCTAATAAATTAGAAGCAGAAGTTTTATCAGGTATAGAAATTAATAATGTTAGAGATATGAGGAAAGCAGCAAATTATTTTCTATCAAAAGGTGTGAAAAGAGTCTTTATTACACTGGGGGAAAATGGTATTTACTATAATGATGGTGAAAAAGAAGAAAAAATAAAGAGTCCTAAAATTGAACCTATCAATGTAACAGGAGCGGGAGATGCCTTTGTTGCAGGACTTGCATATTGTTACATGGAAGATGAAGAAATAGAGTATGCTGCAAGATTTTCTATGGCTGCTTCAATCCTAGCCATGAAAAACCATAAGACAATAAATCCAAATATGTCAGCAAATAATGTGCTAAATATAATGAAGGAGACAGGATTATGTTAGAAAAATACTTAGAAATAAAAGATGAAGTTTTAGAGGCTTTAAAAAATAATAAACCAGTTGTAGCGCTAGAATCTACAATTATATCACATGGAATGCCATATCCTCAAAATGCAGAGACAGCTATAAATGTTGAAAATATTATTAGAGAAAATGGAGCAGTTCCAGCAACTATAGCAATTTTAAATGGTAAGCTTAAAGTGGGATTATCAGAAGAAGAGATAAATTATTTAGGTAAGCAGGGAACGAAAGTTATTAAGACAAGCAGAAGAGATATTCCATTTATTCTTGCTAAAAAAGCAGATGGAGCAACTACTGTTGCATCTACAATGATTATAGCTAATCTTGCAGGAATAAAAATATTTGCAACAGGTGGAATTGGTGGAGTTCATAGAAAAGCACAAGAAACTTTTGATATATCAGCAGACCTTCAAGAATTAGCAAATACAAATGTTGCTGTAGTATGTGCAGGGGCTAAATCAATTTTAGACATTGGATTAACTCTTGAATATCTAGAAACACAAGGAGTACCGGTTGTTGGATTTAAAACAAACGAACTACCAGCATTTTATACAAGAAAAAGTGGGTTTGGTGTAGATTATAAAGTTGATTCAGTGGATGAACTTGCAGTAGCACTAAAAACTAAATGGGATTTAGGGCTCCATGGAGGAATGGTAGTAGCAAACCCTATTCCTGAACAATACGAAATGGACTTTGATGTAATAACTGAAGCTATAAATAAAGCTTTAAAGGAATGCTTTGAAAAAGGAATTAAGGGTAAGGATACAACTCCTTTCTTACTTGGAAAAGTAAAAGAAATAACAGGTGGAAATAGCTTAGCATCAAATATAGAACTTGTATACAATAATGCAAGAGTAGCTTCAAAATTAGCTGTGAAATTATGTGAACTAAATTAGCTATGAATTTTAATAGAATGCTTAAACCACAAAAAGTAAGTTGAACTAAATTACTTTTTGTGGAATAACTATAGAATATGATATGAATAAAGCTCTTCGCTTAGGCGGAGAGCTTTTTTAGGTGCAATAGAAATAAAAGACGAATTACTCTGTCATCTCTTTTGCATAATTATACTAAAATTAAAGCTTTAAGGCTAATTAGTGAATATTTTAGTGATATAGGTAAATACTATAAATAATCGAGAAAAAAATGTAATAATAGATTTAATTATTGATACATAAGGAGTATGATTAATTTATACACAAAGTTATTTAAGCTCCTTTCCTAGAATTCTAATCCTAGCTTACAGATCTACGTACTATTATTTCAAACATATATAAAGTAATTAATTCTAATAAAGTATCATCATTTTTGCAGTTTATTTAAGAAAGAAGGAATATAAAATGAATATGAGAAGTATGGAAGAGAGGGAAGCAATAGAGGCAATATTGGCTAAGAGGAAAATTGAGGGTAGCTTAAACCAAAAATTAAAAAGGATTTATACTATTTTGAAGTTAAGCGTACCTGAGGATGTAAGAGAGTATTGTACATTTCATTCTAATATGAATAATCGGGAAGGAAATGTAAAAATGAAGATTCATAATTATAGGGCGTTTTTACTACCCTATGAAAAGAATAAAATTCAAATTATTTATCCATCAGATAAAATAGACTCCTTAGCTGATATCTTTAGTAAAGATAGGATAAAAGAACTTTGTGATTTTTGTAAGTTTAATACTTTTCCCTGCTATGTCCTTTATTTAAAATTAGATGAAGTAATGAAATTTACAGAACGGCATTGGGAATGTTATCGTGAAGCATGTAGATTAGCAGCAGGAGCAAAACAGACTAAAAAGGTTGTTGGTACTGTTGTTATAGATTGGAATAGAAAATTATAAAACTAAATTTTAAGACACAGTCAATAATGACTGTGTCTATTTTATAAAGCAAATTATAAATTATTCTGAACGTTTTACGTAATGAGTATGAAGTAATTTATGAGCTTTTTTTCCGTAAGGTTCACCTAAGAATTCTTTATATAATTTTTCTATATAAGGATTATCATGAGATTTTCTGATAGCTTTACCAGAATCCTCTTGATAAATTGCTTGCATTCTTTTTTCTAGAATTGAAGCATCACTGTGACTGTAAGGCTGACCGCCTCCACCAATACATCCACCAGGACAAGCCATGATTTCTATTAAGTGATAATTAGCTTCACCAGATCTGATTTTTTCAAGTAATATACGAGCATTACCTAATCCACTACAGATTGCCACATTTACTTGTAAATCATTAACCATAACTGATGCTTCTTTGATACCTTTAAGACCTCTGATATCTTTGAACTCAATGTTGTTTAATGGCTTCTTAGTTAACCATTCAGAAGCAGTTCTTAAAGCAGCTTCCATAACTCCACCTGAACTAGCGAAGATAGTACCAGCACCAGAAGACTCTCCTAATGGAGCATCAAAATCTTCTTCTCTTAATGATGTGAAGTCAATACCAGTTTCTTTAATCATGATAGCTAATTCTCTAGTAGAAATTACGATATCAACATCTCTAACTCCATTTGGAGCCATTTCAGGTCTTGCAGCTTCGTATTTTTTAGCTAAACATGGCATTATTGAAACAACAACTATATTTTTAGGATCAACATTTAATTTAGCAGCATAGTAAGATTTAGCTATAGCTCCAAACATTTGTTGAGGAGATTTACAAGTTGAAGGTACATCTAGTAAATCAGGGAAATCATGCTCGAAGAATTTAACCCATCCTGGACAACAACTTGTTAACATTGGAAGAGTTCCTCCATGTTGAAGTCTATGAACAAATTCAGAAGCTTCTTCCATTATAGTTAAATCAGCAGCAAAATCAGTATCGAATACTTTATCAAATCCCATAGAACGTAATGCAGCAACCATTTTTCCAGTTACTAATGTTCCAGGTTCATATCCAAATTCTTCACCTAATGCAGCTCTGATAGCTGGAGCTGTTTGAACTACTACAACTTTTTCAGGATTATTTACAGCATCCCAAACATCTTCAATGTAGTTTACTTCAGTTAATGCACCTGTAGGACATACAGCTACACATTGTCCACAGAAAGTACAATTAGTTTCCGTCATAGGAGCATGGAAAGCAGGACTGATTGTAGTTTCGAAGCCTCTATTAATTGCAGATAATACTCCGACTGTTTGGACTTCATTACACATAGTTTCGCATCTTCTACATAGAATACATTTATCAAAATCTCTAATAATAGAGTAACTTGAATTATCTTTTTTAGTATTTCTTTTTTTACCTTGGAACTTTATTTTTCTAATTCCTAAATCTGCTGCAATCTTTTGAAGTTCGCAGTTAAGATTTTTTTCACATAGTAAACAATCTTGAGGATGATCAGATAATAATAACTCAACAATTGTTCTACGTGCTTTGATAGCTCTAATAGAATTTGTTTTTACAACCATACCGTTTGCTACTGGTGTACAACAAGATGGAGCAAGATTTCTTCTTCCTTCAATCTCTACAACACAAACTCTACAAGAACCAGGGTGGTTTGTTGTAACATCATCAGCTAAATTTAAATGACATAAAGTAGGAATATTTATATTTAATTTACTAGCAGCATTTAAAATAGTAGAACCTTCGTCTACTTGAACTTTTCTATTATTTATAGTTAAAGTTACTAAACTCACTATATACACCTCTCTTTTTTATTATTTCTTAATAATCGCATTTACTGGACAAGCCGTGAAACAAGCTCCACATTTAATACATTTTTCTTGATCAATTACGTGAAGTTCTTTAACTTTTCCTGAAATACAATCAACAGGACATTGTCTAGCACATTTTGTACAACCTATACATTTATCAGTAATGTCATAGCTTAGTAAAGCAGTACATGTTCCAGCGGGACAACGTTTTTCATTAATATGAGCTTCATACTCATCTAAGAAGAAATGTAATGTACTTAAAATAGGGTTTGGAGCTGTTTGACCTAATCCACAAAGTGAAGTGTCTTTAATAGTTTCTGCTAATTGTTTTAAGTCAGCTATATCAGTTTTTCTTCCTTGTCCTTTAGTAAGTCTATCTAAGATTTCATATAATCTTCTGTTACCTATTCTACATGGAGTACATTTTCCACAAGATTCTTCAACTGTGAATTCAAGATAGAATTTCGCTATGTCAACCATACAGTTGTCTTCATCCATAACGATCATACCACCAGAACCCATCATAGAACCGATAGCTGTTAATGATTCATAATCAATAGGAGTATCTAGAAGTGAAGCAGGGATACATCCACCAGATGGACCACCAGTTTGAACAGCTTTGAAGGCTTTATCATTTTTGATTCCGCCACCGATTTCAAAAATGATTTCTCTTAGTGTTGTACCCATAGGAACTTCAACAAGACCAACATTATTGATTTTTCCAGCTAAAGCAAAAACTTTTGTTCCTTTAGATGTTTTAGTTCCTATTGAAGTGAACCAGTCAACACCATTGTTTATAATTGCAGGAATGTTTGCGTAAGTTTCAACGTTATTAACACATGTAGGTTTGTCCCATAAACCAGATTCAGCAGGGAATGGTGGTTTTACAGTTGGCTCTCCTCTTTCACCTTCAATAGAGTGAATTAGGGCTGTTTCTTCACCACATACGAATGCTCCAGCACCATATTTTAATTCTATGTCAAAATCAAAATCAGTACCTAGGATATTATTTCCTAGTAAACCATATTCTCTAGCTTGAGAGATAGCTATTCTCAATCTGTTAATTGCAAGAGGGTATTCTGCTCTGATATATATATAACCTTTCGAGGCGCCAATTGCATAACCAGTAAGTGCCATAGCTTCTAATACACTGTGAGGGTCTCCTTCTAAAATAGAACGGTCCATGAATGCACCTGGATCTCCTTCATCAGCATTACAAATTACATATTTTTGATCAGCATTGTAGTTTCTAGCGAATCCCCATTTTCTACCAGTTGGGAAGCCACCGCCACCTCTACCTCTTAATCCTGAGTCAGTAATTAATTGAATTAATTCTTCTGGAGTCATCTCAGATAGAATTCTTCCTAAAGCCATATATCCTTTTGTTCCGATAGCTTCATCTATTTTTTCAGGGTTAATTAAACCACAGTTTCTTAAAGCTATTCTTACTTGCTTTTTATAGAAAGACATTTCGTCTTGTCTCTTAACTTTTTCTTTTATTGTTGGTTCTTCATAAAGAAGTCTTTGAACAACTCGTCCATTCACTAAATTTTCTTTAACTATTTCCTCAGCATCTTCAGGAGTTACATGAACATAGAAGATGTTATCTGGATTTATTTTTATAACAGGACCTTTTTCACAGAAACCAAAGCATCCAGTTATCTCAACTGTAACTTCTCCTGTAAGACCTGCTTTTTCTATTTCAGCTTCTAAATTAGCTTGTATTTCGTCAGCACGTTGTGATTTACATCCAGTACCACCGCATACTAGAATTTCTCTTCTACATCTTTTATTTTCAAAGGATACTTCTTCTTCATGAGAAGCATTTCTTAAGCTTAATAATTCTTTATTTTGCTCATAAAGTTTTTTAAGTTCGTCAAAAGTTTTGATATTACTCAATGTACTTACCTCCTATTCTTAGTATTCGCTCAAAATTTCTTTTACTTGTGCCGCTGTTGTTACATGACCTATTACTCTTTCATTAACTGTTAGAACTGGAGCAAGGCCGCAAGCACCTATGCATCTAAGGACTTCGATAGTGAATTTACCATCTTCTGTAGTTTCACCAGCTTTAATACCTAGTTGATCTTCAAAGGCTTTAAGTACTTCACCAGCACCTTTTACAAAGCATGCTGTTCCCATACATATGCTTATTACATATTCTCCTCTTGGTTCAGTTGTGAAGTATGAGTAGAATGTAACAACACCAAATACTTTTGCAACAGGGATATTTAATTTTTTTGCTACAAACTTTTGAATTTCTTCTGGAAGATACCCGAATATACCTTGAGCTTTATGTAAAACTTCAATTAAAGCACCTTGTTTATCGGGCATTTCGTTGATGAAATTTTCTAACTCAATAAACTTTTCTTTTACTAACTCATTAGAACACACTAATATATACCTCCTTGTATTATTGAGAATCCAAAGTAAAACTAGATTTTATCACGTATCAAAATCTCCACACATTAACGAGTTTTAGATATGTATTATAGACAACATATATTAATTATCAGCTAAAATTGCTTGTCTATAAAGCAAATTAATTTTTAAATTGGAAGCTCTACATAGTTTTTAAAGCTAAACTAAAAATGTCTAAGATTGTGATAAAAATATCATTCACAAACAAATATATATATATACCTACAAAATATTTATTCTTGGTAAAATAGGCTATATTTTACTCATTGATAAATAAATTTGAAAAAAAGTAGGTAAATAAATCTAATTTTGAATTGTTTGAAAATTCATAAAAGATATATTGTTCATAAAATTCAAATGCAAATAAAACTTATATATAATGAAATGAAAGAAATCACTTTACTTTGTTATATTTTTATCAGCCTTTTTCATTATACAGTAAAATAGAAAAAAAATTAATATATATATTAAAAGTTTTTTAAAAAATTTTATAAAGAGTAAAAATAAGACCCTAATAAATTCATTAATTACAAATAAAAGAAAAAGCATCCAAACTATGTATGGTTTAGATGCTGAATTACAACTTAATATTTATAAATATTTATAAATTTAAATTTTTTCTCGAGGAGTATAATGTGTATGTAGTAGAGCGTGAGCTTTTTCGCCACCAATTTCACCAATATACTCTTTATACATTTTTATTACAGCAGGATTATCATGAGACTTTCTAATTGGTTTACCTCTGTCTTCTCTATATATTGCTTCTATTCTTTTTTTAACAATATCTATATTTCCAAAATGATATGGTTGGCCGCCACCATCAATACAGCCTCCAGGACATGCCATTATTTCGATAGCATGGTAGTGTGATTCTCCTGATCTAATAGATTCTAGTAATTTTCTTGCATTTCCAAGTCCATGAGCTACTCCAATTTTTATATCTTGGCCATTAATTTTTACAGTAGCTTCTTTCAGTCCATCTAGGCCTCTAACTGCATGAAATTCTACATCTTCTAATGTATCACCAGTAAGCCATTCATATGATGTCCTAAGGGTAGCCTCAATAACACCACCTGTAACACCAAATATAGTTGATGCTCCAGTAGATTCTCCAAGAGGATGATCAAAGTCGTCATCTGGAAGTGTTTTGAAATCTATGCCAGCTTCAACAATCATATCAGCAAATTCTCTTGTAGTAATGACTAAGTCTACATTATTTTCTCCTTCATGCTTTAATTCTGGACGGTTTACCTCATATTTTTTAGCTATACAAGGCATTACTGATACTACAACGATTTTTTTTGGATCTATGTCAAATTTTTCAGCTAAATATGTTTTGGCAAGTGTTCCAAACATGATATGTGGAGATTTACATGTAGAAGGTATATCTATCATATCTGGGAATTGATGCTCAATAAATTTTACCCAACTAGGACAACAGCTGGTGAGAATAGGAAGTCGTCCTCCGTTTTGAAGTCTATCTATAAATTCATGAGCTTCTTCTACAATGGTAACATCAGCTGCAAAGTTTGTATCAAATACTTTCTTAAATCCTAGCCTTCTTAAAGCAGATACCATTTTTCCAGTAACAATTGTTCCAGGGTCCATATCAAATTTTTCACCAAGAGCAACTCTAATTGCAGGAGCAGTCTGTACAACTACATATTTATCTGGATCAGATAATGCTGACCATATCTTAGATTTATGACTTACTTCTGTTAGTGCAGCAGTAGGACACACTTGAACACATTGGCCGCAAAATGTACACATTGTATCTAACATAGGGAGACCAAAAGCAGGAGAGACTACTGTTTCAAAGCCTCTATCTACTGCAGATAAAATACCACATGTCTGAACTTCGTTGCACATTGTTTCACATCGTCTACACATTATACATTTATCTAGGTTTCTAAATAATGCGCCACTTGAGGCATCCTTATCATAATGGGATTCTTCACCTTTATATCTTATTTTTCGTATGCCAAGTTCTGCTGCGATTAATTGAAGTTGACATTGTGTATTTTTTTCGCAAACCAGACAGTCTGTAGGATGATCCGATAGTAGAAGTTCTACCATAGCGCGTCTTGCTTTTATTGCTCGCAATGAATCAGTTTTAACAATCATTCCCTCTGTAACTTCTGTAGAACATGAAGGAGCAAGATTACGACGTCCTTCTACTTCTACAACGCAAACTCTACAAGATGCAGTTCTATTTACCATTTTTATATCATGTAAATCTAGATAGCATAGTGAAGGAATGTGTATATTTATTGTCTTTGCCGCGTCTAAAATAGTAGTACCTTCAGGCACGGTCACTTTAAAGCCATTTATAGTAAGATTAATCATATTCATTCTTATTACACCTCTTTTATCCTATTTTCTTGTGATAGCATCAAATTTGCATCTTTCAGCGCATGCACCACAACTTATACAGGTTTCTTTATCAATTATATGAGTTTTCTTTACTTCTCCTGAAATAGCATCTACTGGACAAACTTTAACACATGCTGTACAACCAACACATTTTTCGGGTAGTATGTAGTATTTTGCTAATTTTTCACATACTCCTGAAGGACAGGTTTTATCTTTTACATGTGCTACATATTCATCCCAAAAGAAGTTCATTGTACTTAAAATTGGGTTAGGGGAAGTTTGACCGAGCCCACATAGAGAAGTATCTTTAATTATTTCACCAAGTTCTTTTAAACTTTGGAGGTGTGCCATAGTTCCTTTTCCCTCAGTAATTTTTGTTAAAATCTCATATAGTCTTTTATTTCCAATTCTACAAGGGGTGCATCTACCACAGGATTCATCTACACTGAATTCAAGATAAAATTTAGCTATATTCACCATACAATTATCTTCATCCATAACTATCATACCTCCAGAACCCATCATAGAGCCTATAGCAGTTAGGCTTTCATAATCAATTGGAGTATCAAGGTATTCTTCAGGTATACAACCACCAGAAGGACCACCAGTTTGAACAGCTTTGAATTTTTTGTTGTTTTTAATTCCACCGCCTAGTTCAAATATAATTTCTCGTAATGTAATTCCCATAGGTACTTCTACCAAGCCTACGTTGTTTATTTTTCCAGCCAAAGCAAAAACTTTTGTACCTTTACTTTTTTCAGTTCCAATGGAACTAAACCAATCAGATCCTCTTAATAAAATGGGGCTAATATTAGCAAAGGTTTCAACGTTATTAATGTTTGTTGGTTTTTTCCATAGTCCTACTTTAGATGGAAATGGAGGTTTAACAGTTGGCTCACCTCTGCCTCCTTCTATTGAATTTATAAGAGCTGTTTCTTCACCACATATGAAGGCACCAGCTCCGTATTTTAAGTCTATATCAAAGGAAAAATCAGTACCTAAAATATTTTCACCAAGGAACCCAGCGTCATAAGCTTCTTTCATGGCGATTCTTAGTCTTTCTATAGCAAGAGGGTATTCAGCCCTTATATATATATATCCTTTTTGAGCGCCTATACAGTAACCAGTAATAGCCATAGCTTCTAATATAGAGTGTGGATCACCTTCTAGTATGCTTCTGTCCATAAATGCTCCAGGATCACCTTCGTCTGCATTACAGATAACATATTTAATATCAGATTTTTCTTTTTTAGTCATTTCCCATTTAACACCTGTAGGAAAACCACCGCCACCACGACCTCTTAAGCCACTTTGTTTTATTTCGTTAATAACATCATCAGCAGTCATTTCAGTTAATGCTTTACCCAAGGCCTTATATCCATCTACAGCTATATATTCTCTTATGTCTTCAGGATTAATTAGTCCACAATTTCTAAGAGAAATTCTCATTTGCTTTTTATAAAAAGGCAAGTCATTTTGTTTATGTAATGTTTCACCTGTATCAGGTTGTTTAAATAAGCAGTCTTCTACTATTTTTTTATTAATAATATGTTCTTTTACTATTCTCTTTGCTTTCTCAGCATTTATTTCAATATAAAATATATTATCAGGCATAATTTTTACAATTGGGCCTTTTTCGCAAAATCCAAAGCAACCTGTAGATATAACATTTACTCTGTCTTGGAGTCCTGCTTTTTGAAGCTCTTTTTCAAATATGTCTATTACCTCAATGCCTCCTGAAGCATGACATCCAGTACCTCCACATACAAGAATATCAATTTTATCACTAGTTTTTTTATTTTTTAAATCTTCTGTAGTACGGATTTCAATTAAATTTTTATATTTTTCTTTTAAAGATTTTAATTCCTCTAAGGAGTTTACTTTATCCATATTAATTCCTCCAATTAACCTTATTGAACTATCTTCTCAGGGGTATATTCTGCTATAATTCCTTTAACATCTTCAACTTTAACCCTTCCATACACTTTTCCATCTACTATTACAACAGGAGCAAGACCGCAAGCACCTACGCATCTTAATGAATCGATAGTAAATAAACCATCTTCTGTTGTACTAGAATCTTTAAGATTTAGTTGAGTTTTAAATTCATTTAGTATTTTATCTGCACCTTTTACAAAGCATGCGGTACCCATGCAAACACTTATAACATGCTTGCCTTGAGGTTCCATAGTGAAAAATGAATAGAAGGTAGCTACTCCATATACTTTTGCAGCAGTGATGTCAAGTTTCCTGGATATAAAAAGTTGTAGTTCGTGTGGGAGATATCCAAATAAATCCTGTGCTTCATGTAATACATTAATAAGACAGCCTTCTTTTTCTTTTAAATTATCAATATGCTCCTCAAGTTTTTTCAATTTGTCTTTGTCTAATTTACTCTCATCTATGTTTATTTTTGACATATATAGTTTCTCACCATCCTTTTATTAGTTAACAGTTTACAGTGAACAGTGGACAGTAAAGGGAACCTTTCAGTGGAACAAAAGCTTTTTTATTTAAATTAAAGACAAAAAACTTATTAAATAAGCGAAAGGGGGTCATTAACTGTGGACTGTACACTAACTTGCTTTGCAATTTATAATTGTTGCGTCTAACCATTAAAATCTCATTAACTTAAAACTTATAACTACTTTAGGATAGTTCTCATATATGAAAACTACCCTAAAATAGTATGCACATTAATTGGTAAAATTATTTACAAAAGGAAAGAGAGTTATAATTTTTTTGTTATATCTTTAAATAATCTTTTCCAGTTTCCAGTTTACAATGAACAGTTTACAGTAAAGGATACCTTTCACTAATAAAGTGAAAGCTTTTAATTAAAATTTCTTTCCTTTTGCGTTAGTAAAGCGAACAAAGTTTAGTTAAAGATTTTCTGAAAGAAAATCATCCTATACTGTCAACTGTACACCGTCAACTGTAAACTAAATATAACTTGCTGCTCAATTTATCTTTTTTCTGTATAATTGTGATGTTTTGAATAAAAATAAGTATAATATTAAAAATTTCGAGGTTATGTATATTATTATGGGTAAATTTTGGTACAATATAGTATATATATTATATATGGATAAACTTCTTCAAAAGTTTATCTATATTCAATACACAATTCACAATTAAGGGAACCTTTCGCAAGCCAAAGCTTTTAATTGAAGTAAAAAGATAAAATGATTCCTTTTGCTATAGCGAAAGTACATTCTTAATTGTGCACTGTGCATTGTGAATTATAAATTATATAGACATATTATTTAATAATCCGGGAGGGAATATATGAATTTTCAAATAGGCAATGTATATCATGGTTTTAAATTAATAGAAACAAAAGAAGTAAAGGAGATAAATTCGCTTTACAGACTTTTTGAGCATGAAAAGTCAGGTGCAAAACTTTTGAATTTTGAGAATGATGATGATAATAAAGTTTTTGCTATAGGTTTTAGAACACCTCCAAATGATGATACAGGGGTAGCACACATAATGGAACATTCAGTGTTATGTGGTTCTAGAAAATTTCCTATAAAAGATCCATTCGTAGAACTTGCTAAAGGATCATTAAATACTTTTTTAAATGCAATGACATATCCAGATAAAACTGTTTATCCAGTTGCTAGTAAAAATGAACAAGATTTCTTTAACTTGATGGATGTTTATCTTGATGCAGTTTTTTATCCGAACATATATAAATATCCAGAGATATTAATGCAAGAAGGATGGCATTATGAATTAAATTCTAAAGATGAAGAAATAACATATAAAGGTGTAGTTTATAATGAAATGAAAGGTGCATTTTCATCACCAGAGGACGTACTTTATAGAAATATTGAAAAATCTCTTTTTCCTGATACAGCATATGGATATGAGTCTGGTGGAGATCCAAAATATATTCCAGAGTTAACAAATGAAGATTTCTTGGATTTCCATAAAAAGTACTATCATCCTTCTAATAGTTATATTTATTTGTATGGTAATGGAGAACTTGAAAGTCAACTTCAATTTATAAATGAAGAATATTTGGATAATTTCAACAAAATAAATGTAGATTCAAATATAAAGTTCCAACAGCCTTTTAATGGTATGGAAGAAGTTGTGTCTGAGTATCCAATTTCAGATAAAGATGATTGTGTAGATAAAACATATTTGAATTTAAACTTTGTAGTAGGGGAAAACACTGAGCCAGAGAAATATCTTGCTTTTAATATTCTTGAGTACTTGCTATTAGAAACACCTGCAGCACCTCTTAAGAAAGCTCTAATTGATGCTAATTTAGGTAAAGATGTATTTGGATTTTATGATAGTGGAATAAGACAGCCAGTTTTCAGTATTGTTGTTAAAAATTCCAATGAAGAAGAAAAAGAAAGATTTAAAAATGTTGTATTTGATACTCTTAGGGATTTGGTTAAAAATGGTATAGATAAGAAACTTATTGAAGGTGGACTTAATGCTAAAGAATTCGTATTAAGAGAAGGGGATACACGAACATATCCTAAAGGGCTTGTATATTTCTCAAAAGTTATGAATAGTTGGTTATATGATACTCATCCATTAATTCATATAGAATACGAAAATACATTAAAGATTGTAAAAAAAGCACTTGATACAAATTATTTTGAAGAATTGATAGAAAAATACATTTTAAATAATAATCATTGTTCATTGATAATGTTAACTCCTAAAAAGGGTTTGTCAGAAAAGAAGACTCTGGAAATAAATAAAAAACTCAGCGAATATAAAAATTCCTTAAGTGATGAGGAAATAAATAAACTTATTATTCAAACTGAAGATTTAGTGAAGAGACAGCAAAGTGGAGAATCAGAAGAAAATCTTAAAAAGGTGCCTATGCTAGATCTTGAAGA
Organism: Clostridium sediminicola; assembly: GCF_050402865.1. Lineage (NCBI taxonomy): Bacteria > Bacillati > Bacillota > Clostridia > Eubacteriales > Clostridiaceae > Clostridium > Clostridium sediminicola. Next base: position 225,850 of record NZ_BAABMF010000003.1, on the reverse strand, counting down.
TATAAATCCAAAAGCAGAACTTATTGAAATAGAGGAGAAGGATGAAGAAGGAGTAAAGGTCATTTATAGAGAGGATTTCACAAATAAAATAGTATATTTAAGTATGCTTTTCAATACAAGAGCTGTTGAAAAAGAACTTATACCTTATGTGGGCCTTTTATCTAGTGTAATTGGTAGTATGGATACAGAAAGCTTTAATTATATGGATTTAGCAAATGAAGTAAATATATCTACTGGAGGAATTGGATTCGCACCAGTAACATATATAAAAAGTGGGGATGCAGATACGTATTATCCTAGGTTTAAAGTCAAAGCAAAAGTTTTATCAAGTAAAATTGAAAAACTTAAAGAACTTTTAGATGAAATAATAAATAAAACAAAGTTTGAAGATAAGAAAAGATTAAGGGAAATAATTCATCAAATGAAATCTAGATTAGAAATGGCAATTTTTGATTCTGGTCATCTTGTAGCAGCTAATAGAAATTTTGCTTATTTCTCAGAGGGAAGTAAGTATGATGATATTTTATCAGGACTAGAGTTTTATAAGTTTATAATTGATATAGATAAAAGCTTTGAGGAAAAATGGGAAGATATATGTAGAAAATTAACAGAAGTATCAAGCAAAATATTTAATAAAGAAAATTTACTACTTGCGGTTACTTGTGATGAAGAAGATTATGAAGAAGTCAGAAAAACTTTACCCCAACTTATTGGAAGTTTTAAAAATGAGAAGGTAAACTATAATGATTATGAAATAAAACTTTCTAAAGATAATGAGGGTCTTCTAACTCAGTCAGATGTACAATATGTTACTAAAGGATTTAATTTTGTGAAATTAGGATATAAATATAGTGGGAATTTACTAGTATTAAAGTCAATTGCTAGTCTTGATTATTTGTGGAATAAGGTAAGAGTTCTTGGAGGAGCTTATGGTGCTTTTGCTTCATTAGGAAGAAGTGGAAATATGGTTTTTGCATCATATAGAGATCCTAATTTGAAAGAAACTCTAAATGTATATGATAATGTACATGAGTATTTCAAAAATTTTGATGTTGATGATAGGGAAATGACTAAATATATAATTGGAACAATAAGTAATTTAGATACACCACTAACACCTTCGATTAAATTAGATAAAGGAGTATCTCTTTACATGAGTGGAGTTACAAATGATGAGATTCAAAAAGAACGAGATGAAGTATTATCTACTACTCCTGAAAAAATAAGAGAATTTTCAAAAATGTTAGAGGATCTAATGAATCAAAATTCAATTTGTGTATTAGGAAATGAGTCAAAATTAAAGGAAAATAAAGAACTATTTAAGGATTTAGTAGATATATTTAATTTTTAACTCTTAACTTTCTTATGATAGTTTCTTCTTAAATGTGAATATTTATAGAGTTTTTAATATGAAGAATTTTTATACAAGTACAAAACATTTGCTATAATGAGTTTGGTGCTTGTATAATTTTTTTGCTCAATACGTATATTTATAAGCAAAATTATTCTATTTAACGATTTATAGTAGTAAAGTGTTTTGTTATTTTGTTAAATATATTAGAAAAAAATTAGTATTTTTAAAATGAACATGAAATAAAATTAGTAAATGATTATGCAAAATTAGTGTATAATTATAGTATAACAATAGAAATAAAAAGCGAACTAAAACAGTGACAAGTGATAAGTTACAAGTGACAAGTTAAGGTTGATTTTCTTGCAGAAAATCTTAAACTAAGCCTTTATCATCTTCGATGATGGGATAATGTACTTTTGCTAACGCAAAAGGTATCTACAACTTGTCACTATAAATTGCAAACTTGTTCGCAATTTATAATTACATCGAAAGAGGAGCTATTGATGAAGAAAACAAGACATTCTAAGATATTCGAGATTATTGATTCAAAGGAAATACAAACTCAAGAAGAATTGATAGAAGAATTGCAGAAAGATGGAATAGAAGTTACCCAAGCTACAATATCAAGAGATATAAAAGAATTAAAACTTTACAAGGTTTTAGCATCCAATGGAAACTATATATATGCACATAATTTACCAAGAGGTGAAAAATCTACATATGATACATTGATTTACGTTTTTCAGAAATCTGTTTTAGATATTAAAGCAATAAATGAAATGGTTGTTATAAGAACTATGAGCGGATCTGCAGCTATTGCAGGTGAAATGGTTGATAAGCTATATGGAACAGAGGTTGTTGGTACAATTGCAGGAGATAATACCGTTTTCGTGTTATGTATTTGTAAACAAAAAGCTATAGAAGTTTATAAAAAATTAGAAACCCATCTAAAGAGTTAAAATGCGCACTTTCATGCGCATTTTTTTTATATAGAAATACTACTTCGGAGCTATATGTATATATGTTGTTATATAAGCATATATAGAATTAAGGTTATGCTTTATTGCAAAGCGTATCCAAAATAAAGGAGGGGGATTGACATGATGTGTAAAGTGTTGGTTTCTTTATTTATACTTTTTGCTGTGTTGTATGTTTATAGTGGATACAAAAGTATAAAAAAGATGGAGTATTTTTCTAAACCTTTTTTATTACCATTACTTGCTGTTGTTTATGGAATAGCTGTTACTGATATAAATATTTATATAATTATGGCTATTTTATTTGGATTTTTAGGAGATTTTCTTTTAATGTTTGAAGGCGATAAATTTTTTATAGGTGGATTACTATCATTTCTTTTAGGTCATATTTTTTATGCAATCGTTTTTATTACAGGGATTTATCATATTCAATCACTATCCTTAATTAACTACTTATTTATAATTCCATATATAATTTACGGTATTTTTATTTTTTCAATTTTAAAAAAGTATTTATTCAATATGAAAAAATTTGTTGTTGTATACATTTTTGCACTTATTATTATGAGCTTTTCAAGTTTACTATACGCTTTGGTAAGTAAAAGTTTGATTTGTTGGGTACCTTTCATGGGATCTTTATTTTTTATTTTATCAGATAGTATTTTATCTATAAAAGTTTTTAGAAAAGAAATAAACAAAGGAGATTTTTGGGTAGGGATAACTTATGTTATAGCACAAGCTTTAATAGTTATTGGATTCATTTATATCAGTTAAGAGTTAAGGAAACATTTAACCTTTTTTATTCAGGCTCTGTTAGACTAAAATGTTGATATGATATACTAAATAAGGTAGTCCATATATGAACTACCTTATTTTACGCAATTTAAGAAGAGTGTGTATTAATTTTAATTATCATTATGCTCATTTATATTTATAATATCTTTTATAAATTGCTTACTTTCGTCTGCAATTCTCTTATATTCAATACCGTGAATATAATGTCCACAGTCAAGTTTTATAAATTTATTTGAACCTGTAGTTTCTATATAGTGTGTTTGAAAGCCTATCCATTCATCTTTATTCCAACCAGTTCCATTGCCATTAGAAATGAAAAATAACATGGGAACATCAGGTACACCATTTTTCTTTACTTTTTCTGCACTTGTTTTAATCTCATTTACTTCTGAAATCATTGGTTTAGTTAGTGTCCTTCTATAAAAAATAGCCCTATAAAGATCTTTTTCTTCATCTGTTAACGTACCATATTTGATTGATGAAGAACTATTAACAACTGCTGGAAAAAATCTTGTGATACCAATCTTAGAAGTAAATGAACCAATATTTAACATAAAATGGTTGATTGAATAATTTTCATATGTTTGTGGTAAAGCCATGTCAAGCCCTACAATTCCTTTAATCTCCTTAGGATATTGTTGTGCCCAATATAATGCTTCTATTCCAGACATTGAATGAGGAAATAATATATATGGTGCTTGTAATCCTGATTTAGATAGTGCTATTCTGGTTTCCTCTAATATGGTATCAATGTCTCTATTAATATCAGAGATTTCACTAAAACCATACCCTGCTTTTTCTACGACAACAATTTTATATTTATCACTTAATAAAGAATATAGACTTTTAAAATCTAAAACTGGAGAACAAGTACCTCCTCCTGACATAAATACTAATGTATCCATACCATGTCCCTCGGTATATATATGAATTTTATGTCCATTTACTTCAACCAATTTACCATTAGGAACAAATATTCTATTTTCTTTAGACAGGTGTATTTTATGGTTAATAAAACTAATTGCAATAATAATTATTAATAATCCAACTATTACTCCTACAATAATCGCCATTTTTTTTATTCCTTTTTTCATACTTACCCCCTGGAAAGTTTTTGGAATTAGCATATTTTTAGCCTGATTTTAGTTTAAAGCTGATTTATCTAGATTCAAATATGTACTTGCATAAATTATAAATATTATATCTTGTAGGTACATTAGACATATTTGCATAGTCCATGGATAAATCTCCATCCCAAGGGAAAACGGATATATATTTTGAACTATAAACATTAATCACATATTTTTCTCCGTTATCAAAAGTAAAAAATAGCTTATAAACAGGAGATTCAGGTAAATCTACAGGTTTTTTAGAAAAACTATTCTGTGATATTTTTTTCATAAAATCTTTTATAGTATCTATATCATCTTCGCTTAGTTCTTTTGTTTTATAAAAATTAATATTTAATGCTTTTATATCAGCATCTTCATAAAAAGTAAGATTTTTTGCTAATAAATTTGTGTAGTAAAAATCATAAGTTTTTTTCTTGTGTAATTCTTTATTAACTAGAAAAAATATAAAAAATATGGAAATTGATATTAAAATTATTAAACTTCCTTTTTTCACAGTAAAAGCACCTCTAATCAAAAGTAATTGTCATATTAAAAATATGAGAGTAATAAAAATTTTATTACAAAATCTTATTCCCTAGCATATATTGAAATAGAGTAATGTTTTATATGTATTTTTACAAACCTAGGAGGGAAAAGGATGAAAATTTTTATAGATCCAGGTCATGGTGGATCAGATCCAGGTGCTGTAGGATATGGTCTACGTGAAAAAGATTTAACTCTTGATCTTTCATTAAGAGAGAAAGTCCTTTTCGAAAAATTAGGACATCAAGTTAAAATGTCTAGATATTCAGACAGAACTATAAGTTTAGGCACAAGAACAAGAGAAGCCAATAAATGGGGGGCTGATGTTTTTATTTCTAATCATATAAATGCTGGTGGAGGTACAGGTGAAGAAGTCTGGTGTTCTATATATGGTGGAAAAGGAAAAGAATATGCTTCTAGAGTTGAAAAATATTTAAGTCAAATATTTAAGTCTAGAGGAGTTAAAAGTAAAAAAGGTAAGTATGGAGATTATTTCTATGTAATTAGAGGCACTAATATGCCAGCTATTTTAGTTGAATTTGCATTTATTGATAGTGCAAGTGATACAAATAAATTAAAAAATAGCTATATAGTTCAAAAATGTGCAGAATCTGTTGTCTACGGGGTATTAAATCTACCATTAGATTATAATTCCAAGGAAGATGAAACAAAGCCAGTAGATACAACACCTGTGTTTAAGAAGTATTTAAGATATAAAAAACCTTATATTAGAGGTAATGATGTTAAAGCTGTTCAATCTAAATTAAAAGAATTAGGATTTGATGCAGGGGCAATTGATGGTATATTCGGAAGAAATACAGCCCGCGCAGTTAAATCATTCCAAAGTTCCAGAAGAATTACTGTGGATGGTATAGTAGGAAAGCAGACTTGGAAATATTTGTTTTCCTAAAATAATAAGCCAAGGTTTCTCAAATTTTTGAGAAACCTTAAATTTTACTTGATTAACAAACGTTTGTTCGGGTATAATAGATATGTAAATAAATTGCGAAGAAGCATAAGCAATATAAATTTCAAGGAGATGATAATAATGGAAAATAATTTAGAAAAAATTATTTTTCATGTAGATGTAAACTCAGCATATTTATCATGGGAAGCTGTAAATAGATTGCAGCATGGTACATTAGAAGATTTGAGAACAATACCTTCTGCCGTAGGTGGTGATCCTAAAAGCAGGCATGGAATTATACTTGCAAAATCTATTCCAGCTAAGAAATTTGGAATAAAAACAGGAGAAACTTTATATGCAGCATTAAAAAAATGTCCTAGTTTAAGAATTGTTCCGCCACATTACGATTTATATATAAAATGTAGTACTGCCATGGTAAACATATTAAAAGAGTATTCACCTATGGTGCAGAGATATTCTATAGACGAATGTTTTTTAGATTTTACTAATTTAGAAAAAGTATTTAGAAAACCTGTTTTAGATGTAGCCTATGAAATAAAAAATCGAATAAAAAAAGAATTAGGGTTTACGGTGAATATAGGAATATCATCAAATAAATTATTAGCAAAAATGGCATCTGATTTTAAAAAACCTGATAATGTGCATACATTATTTAAAAATGAGATACCAGATAAGATGTGGCCTCTTCCTGTAGAAGAACTTTTTATGGTTGGAAGAGCCACAGGCCCCAAACTTAGAAAATATAATATTAATACTATTGGAGATCTTGCAAATTATGATGTTGATCTTTTAAAAAATAAATTTAAAAGCTTTGGATTGCTTTTATGGAAATATGCTAATGGGATTGATGATTCATTTGTTAGAAAAAGTAATTATATAGAAATGAAAGGACTTGGTAATTCTACTACAATTGCATTTGATGTAACTGATTGTAGAACTGCCCATATGGTTATTTTATCTCTTACAGAGACGTTGGGCATGCGACTTAGAGATTCTAAGAATTTATGTTCATTGGTTTCTATTAGCATTAGAAATAGTGAATTTCAACATTATTCCCATCAAAAAAAACTGAGCTATTATACCAATTCAACAAAGAGAATCTATTCTGTGGCAAAAGAATTGTTTGATAATGTATGGAGAGGAGAGCCTATTAGACATATTGGTATTAGGGTTTCTAGTCTAAATACTGAACAACAAGTTCAAGTTTCTTTTTTTGATGAAGTAGATGTGAAAAAGAACATTGCTTTAGATAAAGCTATAGATAATATAAGACTTAAATATGGTAAAAAAGCTGTTGTACGTTCTAGTTTTCTTCATTCAGGAATAAAACCTATTAATGGAGGAGTTCAAGAAGAAGATTATCCTATAATGTCAAGTATTTTGTAAGGAAGGAATAGTAAATGAAAATAATTGCAAAACCTATTGAAATGGTAGTTTGGTATGATGAAGTGGGTATTCCACATCCAGTAAGATTTAGAATAAAAGCTGAAGATGATAGCAATGTAGTTGTAAAAATTGAAAAAGTAATAGAGCGAGAAGTAGAAAAATTAGCAGGAAACAAAATGATTGTGTTTATATGTCAGAGCACGATAAATGGTGTCCTGAAACTATATGAGATAAAATATGAGCTTAGCACTTGTAAGTGGACTTTGTTTAAGATCTAACTATTAACTTTTAACTCTTCACTCTTAACTGCTGTATAAATGTGTAGCAAAATCACAATCCTCTTTCATAAAATAAAGCATAATCAATTAATAAGGGTGAGAGTTTGTATAAATTTAGGAATATAGCTCATAGAGGTGCTAGTTATGCTGCACCAGAAAATACAATTGCAGCTATCAGAACAGCACAAGAGATGGGGGCTGATGCTATTGAGATTGATGTACATCTCTCTAAAGATGGTCATGTTGTAGTAATACATGATTTGGTTTTAGATAGAACAACTAATGGTAGTGGTCTTGTAGCTAACTATACTTTAGAAGAATTAAAAGAGCTTGATGCAGGTATAAAATTTTCAAAAGAATTCAAAGGTGAAAAAATTCCATTATTAAGTGAAGTTTTTGATTTTATAAAAAACTCTAATATGGGAATTTTAATAGAGTTAAAAGGATGGGCAAATCATTATGAGGGTATGGAAGATAAAGTTGTAGAGCTAATAAATAAATATAATTTTAAAGATAGGGCTATCGTAACTTCGTTTCAGAAAGATAAAATTTTGGAGATAAAAAAAATAGACCCCTCTATAAAAACAGGAATTAATTTCTTCTTTCTTGGTGCAAAGCCTGAACTTTATGTAAAAAAGGTAAAAGCTGACGCTGTATATATACCTAATTTTTGTTTCAATAAAGAAAAAACAAAAGGAAAAATAAAAGCTTTAAAAGACAGTGGATATATAGTAGGGACATTCACTCCTGATGATAAAAAAGCTATGATGAAAGTTATAAAGTTAGGCGTAGATGATATTTTGACAAACAGACCTGATATGTTAAACTCATTAAAGAAGAAAAAAAGAATAAGTAAGATAATTAAAGAACTGATAAAATGATAATTGACAATTTTCAGTTTCAGTTTTCAGTAAAGGATAATCTTCTGGGAAAATCCTAGAATTAAGTCAAGGGAACAAATTTAATTTAAATTTTTACGTAGTAAAAATATCCTTAACTGAAAACTGTACACTGTCAACTGATAAAAGGGGGATATAAAATTGACATTTGAAGAATATCAAGAAGAAATGAAAAGAACAGCTGGAGATATGAGTAATTTAAAAGAATGTTTAAGCCTTGGAGCTATGGGAATATCAGGAGAAGCAGGTGAAGTTACAGATTACATAAAAAAAGTTGTGTATCACTCACATGAAATGTCAAAAGAAAATTTAGTTAAAGAACTTGGTGATGTATTATGGTATATAACTTATCTGGCAGAAACAGTTGGGTACAAACTAGAAGATATTGCAGAAATAAATAAAAATAAATTGAGAAAAAGATATCCAGATGGATGGGATGAGGAGAGAAGTATAAATAGATGAACAAAGCCATATATAGCTAGAAAGTCACTGCACTTCGCCAAGAAAATCTAATTCATTTTCTTAAATCCGAATTGTGTACGGGAAATTGTGCATTATATAGATATAAGGAGGTGTTTTTTTGAGTAAAAAGAGCAAGGGAAATATTATGCAGGAAAAGGATAAAAAAGAACTTGACAAAGTGAATATGGAAGAGTATGGTTCGATTGCGTTGAAAGACCCAAAAAGAAACCATGGCAAAGGAAATCCTATTAATTTGAAAAGATAATAAGCGAATGGGGCTGTTTCAGAATATACTCTGAAACAGCCCTTTCTGATTTACATTCCTTTTAGAGTTTTGTTTTAAACAATTATTACAAAATGCCGAGTGGCATTTTTTTAGCAATATTATTTTGCTATACTCTTTAGGAAAGGCAAAATAATAAAATTTCGAAGTAAAATTCTTCTATGTGAATGAGTTAATTAAAATGAAAAAGGGATGATAAAATATGAAAAAGCCTAATATTGTTTTTATTTTAAATGATCATCAAGCATATTATCGACATGGGTGGGATGGAGGAGTAAAACCTAAAACACCTAATTTTGATCAATTGGCCAATGAAGGGGTAGAATTTACTAATTCTTATTGTGCAACTCCATTATGTGGGCCAGTAAGACGTACAATGATAAATGGTTTATTTGCACATACCCATAGACAATGCTTTAATGATTCTGAAATATCTTATGATGAAGAAAGTTATCTTAGAAAGTTAAGTGAAGCAGGGTATAAAAATTACTACTATGGAAAATGGCATGCAGGCCCTGGAACAGCAATTACTGAACATAATTGTAAAGGGTTTAGTTGTGAAGGATATGGAAATCCATACATAACTGAGGAGTACAAAGATTATTTAAAGAGAAAAAAACTTCCCCAAGCGATGCATAAGATTGAATATGATTTTACTCCTAAGGGAATGGCTGATCAAGGTACATTTAAGGGATTAAAGGAAGGGGCGGTTTACTCTTGTCAGGCAAATTGGTGCGGAGAACATGCTGTTGGTATAACTACAACACCAAAAGAAACACATGAAGCATTTTTCTTAGCAAATCTTGCTTGTGATAAATTAGAAGAAATTAAGAATAGTGCTAGTAAAGAGCCTTTTCATTTACGAGTTGATTTTTGGGGTCCTCATCAACCTTTCTTCCCAACTCAAGAATATTTAGATATGTATAATCCGGAAGATATACGGATTTATGGAAATCATTTTGATAATTTAGAAAATAGACCAGCAGTCCATAGAGTTGAGCGTAATACTCCATTGTGCGACGAGAATAATAAAATTATTATTCCTAGTGCATTGCAATGGGAAAAGTGGCAGCAGATATTAGCACGTGCATATGCTCACCAAACTATGATCGATGATGCAGGCGGAATGGTGCTAAACAAATTAAAAGAGCTTGGACTAGATGAAAATACTATAGTAATTTGGTCTACAGACCATGGAGATGCATTAGCAAGCCATGGAGGACATTTTGATAAATGTTCATATATGTCACAAGAAGTTATGAGAATTCCAATGGCTATTAAATGGCCTGGTAAAATAGAAACTAAACAAAAGTGTAATAAATTAGTTTCAAATATGGACATACCAACAACTATATTAGATGCAGCAGGTTTAGCTTTTGATAATAAGGTTCATGGTGAAAGTATTATAAAACTGTTCTCAGAAGATAAGGATTCTTGGAGAGAAGACTTAATGTGTGAAACAAGTGGACATGGATATGCAGAAAAAATTAATGGTCGCATGTATGTGAAAGGAGACTATAAATACGTATCATTTGAAGGCCAAATGAAAGAGTTATATAATTTAAAAGAAGATCCCTATGAGTTAAACAATTTAATTGGGAAAAAAGAGTACTCTTGTATTGAAAAAGAAATGATTAATGGTTTAAAAAGGTGGCAAAGAGAAACCAATGATCCACTTTTAATAGATTAGATTATGTTTATTTCACATAAAATAAAAATTAAAGTTAGGAGATTTTAAGATGAATAGAATGTATGATAAAGTTATGGAATCAGTAAAGTATATAGAAAGTAAAGTTGATTTTAAAAGTAAAGTTGCAGTTATCTTAGGCTCAGGATTAGGGGATTTAGTTGATGTAATAGAAGATAAAAAGTATATTGATTATAAGGATATACCTAATTTTCCACAATCTACAGTTGAAGGACATGAAGGACGATTAGTATTTGGAAAAATAAATGATGTCAATGTATTAGCTATGCAAGGAAGGTTTCACTATTATGAGGGATACACTATGAAAGAAGTTGTATATCCGGTATTCGTAATGAAGCAATTAGGGATTGAGAAGCTTTTAGTAACTAATGCTTGTGGCGGTATAAATACAAGCTTTAAACCTGGCACATTAATGCTAATAAATGATTTTATAAATTTGATGGGAGATAATCCTCTTATTGGAATTAATGATAAAAGATTCGGACCAAGATTTCCAGATATGTCTGAACCATATAAACTTGAATTGATAGATGAAGCTAAAAAAATAGCAAATGATTTAGGGGTTGAATATAAAGAAGGTGTTTATGCAGGATTTATGGGCCCTTATTATGAAACAGCAGCTGAGATAAGAGCTATAGGTGGACAAGGGGCAGATGCTGTTGGAATGTCTACAGTTCCTGAAACAATAGCGGCAAATTATCTAGGATTAGATGTATTGGGAATAGCTTGTATAACAAATATGGCTACAGGTATACAAAAACAAAAACACTCACATGCTAGAGTTGTAGAAACTGCAAAAAAAGCATCAGTTAATTTTTGTGATTGGGTAGCTAGAATAGTTACTAGCATTGGTTAATTTGTGAATTGTTCCTGAAATAATTTGAGAAGGAGTATTTTATGATGAAGAAAGATTATGATAAACCTAATATTGTATTTATTTTATCTGATGATCATGGATATTGGGCAATGGGATGTTACGGGAATAATGAAGTTAGAACACCTAATTTAGATAAATTAGCTGAGGAAGGGATGTTATTTACAAATTATTTTTGTACATCTCCAGTGTGCTCAGCAGCACGAGCGTCAATTTTGACAGGAAAAATTCCATCACAACATGGAGTACATGATTGGCTAGGTAAAGGATGTATAAATAAAGAAGAATATGAAGGTCAAAAGGTTAGTAAAAAACGATATATAGCTTCGTTAGGGGAGAATACTGATATTGATTATAATACAGTACCAGAAGAAGAAAAAGTTGATATAGCTGAAACATCACAGTACAGATTTATTAAACATGAAAGTGATGAAACAATAGAATATTTAAAAGGTCAAGTAGGGTATAGTAATCTATTAAATAATAATGGATATGATTGTGGAATAGTTGGCAAATGGCATCTAGGCGATAGTCCTAATCCTCAAAAAGGATTTTCGTATTGGTCTGTTATAGGTAAAGGAGGATGTATTTATCATTTACCTGATTTTCATAGAAATGGGCAATTAACAATTGAAGATAGATATATTACTGATGTTATTACAGAGGAAGGTAAAAAATATATAGAGCAGTGTAGTGAAAATAATCAGCCATTTTACTTGAGTCTCCATTATACAGCACCTCATTCTCCATGGATAAAAGAGGATCAACCAAAAGAAATTTGGGATTCATATAATGGTTGTGCCTTTGAATCTGCACAAAATGAAGAAATTCATCCTTGGCAAGTATACAAAAGACATCCAGGAATAGAAGATAAAGAAAAAAGAGAATACATGGTACAGGGCTATTATACAGCTATAACTGCTATGGATAAGAGTATAGGAGAGCTTATTGATAAACTTGATGAATTAGGAATTAGGGACAATACTATTGTAGTTTTTACTTCTGATAATGGAATGAATATGGGTCAGCACGGTATTTGGGGAAAAGGGAATGGTACTTTTCCACAAAATATGTTTGATACTTCAGTAAAAGTTCCAATGATTATATCTAGACCTGGTTATATTCCACAAGGAAGAAAGTGTGATGAGCTTTTGAGTCACTATGATTTTATGCCTACACTGCTTGAGTATGTTGGTGTTGATAATCCAGAAGCTGAAAAGTTACCAGGAATAAGTTTTGCCAATCTACTCAGAGGAACTTCTATGAAAGAAAGAGAAAATGTAGTTGTATTTGATGAATATGGCCCAGTAAGAATGGTTCGCACAAGTGAGTGGAAATATGTGCATAGATATCCATATGGTCCACATGAACTTTATGATGTTATAAATGATCCTGATGAAAAAATTAATTTGATTGATGAGGAAAAGAAAAAAGAAACGATAATGGCACTTAGGGGAATGCTTGAAGAATGGTTTGTAAAATATGTTAATCCAGAAATAGATGGAGCACGTTTACCAGTTACAGGAGATGGACAGATTAATTTAGCAGGAACTTTAAGTAATGGTGAAATAGCTTTTAATGGGAAGTATAGATAATATAATATTAAGATATACTTGTTCATAAAATCTATAATTACAACTTTTTAAAATCCGCCATGTGGCATATTATTGTTTGGATATTTAGGATATAATTTTGGCATAAATCAAATTAGCTATTATATTAAATGATGGAGGGATAAAGATGAAAATGAAAACGATAAGAATTGGATTAGTAATGATGTTAGTAATAAGTTTTTTAGTTGGGTGTTCAAGTGGAACAGAAAAAAATTCTGTTGATCAAGGAAATGGCAAATCAAATAGTGAGCAATTAGTTCAGAAATTTTTAAGTGAACCTGTTAATATTATTGTGCCTTATGCTCCAGGTGGTGGTGCAGATGTTGCTAATAGAATTATTGCAAAATATCTAGCTGATGAATTGGGTACAGATGTAGTTGTTAATAATAAACCAGGTGCAGGTGGAGTAGTAGCTGCAACTGAATATCTTGCAGAAGAAGCAAATACAAACACTATTATTTATACAAACAGTTCAATTATGTCCTATGTTCCAAAGGCACAAACTACTGCGTTTAAGAGAACGGATTTTGAGCCTATTATTAGTTTTCAAAGTCTCAAGTTTGGTTTATATGTAAGCCCTGAAAACACAGGTATTAAAACTGTTGAAGATCTTGAAAATTATGCAAAAGAAAATAGAATTGTTTTTGGTAGTCCTGGAATAGGAAAACCATTACATGGCACACAAAAAGAAATTTATACTGGTATGGGAGCCGAAAGTGAAACTGTAACTTATGAAAACGGAAATCAAGGTATAGTAAATCTTATAAGTAATGATACAATAGTTATGGCTACAACTCTTAATGCTGCTGATCAGTTTGTTCAAGAAGGAAGTATTGTTCCACTAGCTGTATTATCAGATGAAGACTATGATGGAACTTATGGTAAAATAGATAGTATTTATGATTATGGTTATGAAATGTCTAATGATATGTTGACTATGTTTGCAATTCGTAGTGGTACAGATGATGCAATTAAAGAGTTGCTTTATAGTGCATTATTGAATGTAACGAAAAATGAAGAGTTTAAAAAAGAGATGGAAAAAGCTCAAAACGTTGAATATAAAATTATGGATAGCGACGGAATTAAAGTGTTCCTAGATAATATGGACAAGATTTCTGAACAGTTACTAAATGAAGAATAAAATGATAAGAGGTGCCATGTACGATGAAGATTAAAGTTAGAAGAGATTTGACAAGTGGAATAGTTCTCATGATTTTATGCATAGTATTATGGAGTATGATACCATACCAAATTATTGCAACTAAGGGAGGAAACAATGCCCAAATGTTTCCTAGGATTATCTTGGGAACAATGTTTGTTCTAGCTTTTTTCATCACTATCAAATCTATTATTACAAAAAATGATTTGGTATTAGAATTTGATTTGAAAAAAGAAGGTAAAATTTTGTTGTATATAATATCATTGGTCCTTTATGTATTCTTGATTGATAAAGTTGGCTATTTAATAGCAACATTTGTTATTAGTGGAATAACATTGGCTATATATAGAGCAAAAAGAATTATCTATGTCTCAATGGCTGTGTTTATTGTGGTTGTTTATTTCCTATTTAAACTTGCACTTAATGTTCCATTGCCATAGTTATTATTAGAACATTACTAAAGTAAGGAGACGTATTAGATGGAAAATATTATTACAGGTTTAATTGCTGTTATGACGATAGAGCATTTATTGTTGATTTGCATTGGTATTTTACTTGGTATGATTTTTGGAGCAATTCCAGGGTTAACTCCAGTACTTGGTATGACTTTATGTTTGCCACTCTCTTTTTCTATGAACCCTATTGCAGCAATGCTATTTTTGTTAGGTATCTATTGTGGTGGTGGCTTTGGAGGGTCAATTACAGCTATTCTTATTGGAACACCAGGTACAGCCCAAGCTGCTGCAACATTATTAGATGGATTTCCTCTAGCGAGAAAGGGAAAAGCTTACAAAGTGTTAATGATGGCTTTAACAGCTTCGTGTATTGGTGGTTTAATCAGTGCAGTTAGTTTGTTGGTGTTTGCACCTATTATAGCCGAGGTCGCTATGAAATTTGGTCCTCCTGAGTATTTTGTTATGGCAGTTTTTGGTTTGACAATTATTGCAGCTATCAGTGCAGATAGTATAGCAAAAGGTATATTTATGGGATGTTTTGGATTTTTACTTGCCATGGTAGGTATTGATAATATTTCAGGTGTATTTAGATTTACTTTTGGATCAGTTTATTTATACAATGGGTTTTCATTTGTTAGTATACTAATGGGTGTTTTTGCCATGAGTAAGGTGTTGACTGGAGTTTTCGAGTATTTTTACAAGTCAGAAAAAAATAATCTGATACAAGAGAAAGAATTCATTACACTTGAGTCAAATGATAATCTTACAGGTAAAGAGGTAAGAAAAAATCTAAAAACAATACTAAAAGGATCTGGGATTGGTGTTTTGATTGGAGCTATACCAGCTGCTGGAGCAGAGATTGCTTCATTTATGAGTTATAACGAAGCAAAGCGCTCGTCAAAAGCCCCTGAGTCATTTGGTAAAGGAAATATAGTTGGTGTTGCTGCTGCAGAGTCTGCTAACAATGCTGTAACTGGTTCAGCTCTTATACCTATGTTGACTGTTGGGATTCCAGGTAGTGGCGGAGCGGCTGCTTTAATGGGAGCTTTAACAATACAAGGTTTAGCGCCTGGTCCACTATTGTTTAGAGATTATGCTTTTGAAATGTATGCTATTATGGTAGGGTTGTTAATAATCAATATTATTATGTATTTTGAAGGTAGGTTATTAATGAAATACTTTGCCAAGGTGACAAAAGTTCCTAATGAATTTATTATAGCATCACTTATATTTCTTTGTGCAGCAGGTACATATTCAGTTGGTAGAAATATATTTAATATATATGTATTAGTAGGTGCAGGAATTGTATTCTATATATTTAAAAGATTTGGCTATCCAGTTATGCCTATAGTACTAGGATTGATTTTAGGATCTGTTGCGGAAGATAATTTAAGACGTTCTCTTGTCATTTCTAAAGGTGCATGGACCATTTTTTTCACAAGACCAATATGTATAGTGTTTATCTTGTTAACTGTCGTTGTTGTCTTTGGTGTTATCAGGCAAAATAAAAAAGCTAAATCTAATATTTAAAAGATTATAAAAGAGCGGTTTTCGGACCGGTCTTTTATTGTTATAGAAAGAAGAAAATAATAGCATTATATTTAGTGGATATAAATATAATAATTCAAGTTTAATTTGCTAGTCTTTTGTATGTTATAATATTTTTACAATATTATAGAAAACAACGAAAGTAGGTAGAACAAAATGTATTTAGATGAACTTCTTAAGGAATCTGATGAATTAAGAGAGCTTATTAAAGATATGCCAATAAATATAAAAAATCGTTGTATTGTAAAAGTTTTTCCACCAGAAACCATAGTATTTCGAAAAATGGATGAAATTAAGTACGTTTATATATTATGCAAAGGTGAATGTAGCATTATAAATGAATTTAGAGAAGGGTATCTTTATGTTTTTAGTAAAGCAAAAGGAATAAATATTTTAGGAGAGCAGGCAGTTCTTGCAGATCAAAATGAAGCTGCTGTTACCATTCAAACAGTTACAGAATGCGTTTTACTACAACTATCTAGAAAAGATTTTTGTGAATGGGTATATAATGACCAAACATGTGCCATTATTTTATTGAAGAAATTAGCTAAAAGATTATATCCAGTATCAAAAGATAGAGGCACACAATTATATTATCCTAGCATATATATATTGAAAAGATTTCTTATAAAAGAATTTAATGATAATAATGGGGATAACATATGTATTAGAAAAACACGACAACAAATTTCGGATGAAATAGGCGTAAGTTTGAGAAGTGTTGAAAGAGGGATAAATAATTTAAGAAAGAAAAATTTTGTTCAAATTGTAAAAGGGAAAATTTATATTGATAAATCTATGTATGAAAGATTATTGAATACATTTGATGAGTAAATCTTTATTTTGATAATGTTAGTTTATTACATACTTGATTAATAGCTATATCTATTTTTGTTGATTTAGTTATTGCCAAGTGTCATTTTTTTTGCTTTAATATTCTCATAATTAAAGAGTAAAGAATAATTTGCTGTAAATCAGTAGTTTATTTTGAATATAAAAGAAATGAGGGATATTAATGAAAGCAAATATACTTTTTATTACAGTGGATGATATGAATTATAATTCTATTGGTTGACCAAAGAGTAAATATGTTTTTACATAGAGAAAAAGAAGAATTCTATGATTTTGAAAATGATCCAAATGCATTAGTTAATTTAATTGATAATAAGGAATATAAGGATTTAATAGATAAGCATAAAAAATATTTATTTGAGGATATGAAACGTTCAAATGATCCTAAACTTAAGGAGTTTGAAAACATATTATAATATTTTTTGAAAGTTTAGATGAGTAGAAATTAAAAGTATTCAAGATTCAAAAATAATGACACTAAAATACATTAGAAGATGTATTTTAGTGTCATTAAATTGTTTCTAAGTGCTTTAAAGCATTGGCATACATATAATTTTCACCAAACAATTGGTCATATTGAAGAATTTTATATTCTGATACAAGTTCATCAAAAGTCTCTTTTTCAAGAGTGCTTTCGAAAACATTAGGAACTCTACTAGATAGCATAGTGGAAGTTTTAGCAAAACTAGATAGAAAATCAAAGTAAAGAGGCTTTTCAAGTCCAGCATAATCAAGTATTTTAGGTCCTAAAAATGAAGGAGTAATATTACCTAAATCAACATTACTGTTTTTATAATTAGACCATACTATAAGTGGAGTGCATGCCATTTTCAATTTTTCCTCCATAGACCAATCAACTGGACGTTCTTCATTGATATAGCCTGATTGGACAAAGGTTGAAAAATTCTTGCCAAGCATAGGTAAGTGATCTCCAAAGAAAACAATAATAGTAGGATCATCTATGTTGTCAAAATAATCAATTAGATGTTTTAGTGCCTTGTCTCCGTCGTGGACACCTTGAGCATAGGTTTTAAGTTCATCTAAAGCAGAATTATCTAGAGGTGATTCTAAGTCAATATCCATCTTAGTATATCTTGAATGTTGATAAGGGCCATGATTTTGCATAGTGATACCATATAAAAAAAGAGGTTCCTCAGTATTTTCGTATACATTAATTACTTTTTTTGAAAATTCCATATCAGATATAAAACACCCCTTAATTTCTGGGTTAGTAAAGCTCTCACAACTTATAAAATCATCAAAACCCATATACTTATAGGCAGATTCTCTTTGCCAAAACCATCTTTCATAAGAATGTAAGCCAATAGTTTTGTAACCATTTCTTTTTAAATGATGAGGTAGTGCTTCAATAGGTTTATTTAAATAACTTTGATATGCCATTGAGCCTGTAGGAAGAAAATACATGCTGTGGCCAGTTAAAAATTCAAATTCAATGTTACTTGTTCCACCTCCAAATTCAGGAGAAATCAAAGCACCAAAGCCAGAACTCTTTTTTAGGCTATTGATAGTTGGCGTTAGTTCATTGAAAAAATGTAATTTATCTATAGAACTTGGGTCCCAAAAGGATTCGTTCATAATGACAATAATATTAGGTTGTTTTTCACTTATTGAATTAGTAAAAGATTTATTTTTTTTATCAATGGAGTTCTTCAAGATGTTTTGTATTTTTTCAGAACTATATTCTTTGATAATAGGATTGAACAAATTTTTTATATTTAAAATAAATGCTAATACAAAACCATTTTTATCATAGAACTCAGATTGTTGTTCAGGATAGTTGCTCCCCTTAAATTTACTAAACAAAGGATACGATAATAAAAAGTCTCTAAATGATATTAAAAGTATAAATAAAATAGATATAGATAAAGTTAATATTCTAATAGTAAATGTTAAATGAGTTCTTGGAAACAAAATTAAAACTAAAATAGAGAATACAAGGATAAAAAGTCCATTAATAATAGTTTCCATATTTATAAAGTAGCTTTTCATTCCTGAACATTCTTTTTTTAAGGCTAAATCCCAAGGAAAAAGAGGGTCACCCCTAAAACGAATTTTATATTTATTTATTAAAGAAAATAGTAATACTAAAAATGATACTATTGCTAAACTAATATTTTCTGTATTAAAAATTGCCATAGTTATACTGAAAATTAACCAAAGCATAAAAATATTTAATATAAAAGATGAAGGTTTATTTTTTAGCCACTTCAAGGCATTTTTAAAGCTGGGGCGATGAAGGGATTCAACAAATAATATTATAAATATAAATATTGGAAAAATAAATAACATAAATATTACCACCTTTTATAAAATTTGAACATTATAATATTCTTAATTCTAGCATATTTTATGGAATGTATGGTTTTATTAAATAAAATTAACAAAATATTTTCATTTATATTTATTATAAGATAAAGGTAATCTTTATAATTTTCTTGTAAAGTAAAACGAATTATGTAATAATAAAGCGTAATTTAGTGATAAACTACTTATATAGATATTATATAAAGGGGATTTTATATGTTTTATACTGAAATACTTAATAAAATTAACAGAAAGGAATGTTGGCCGATGGTAGTAGTAGATGGAGTTGTAGGAGTAGGTAAAACTACATTGATGAATATTTTATGTGAGGAGTTTGGATATAAACCCTTTTTAGAACCAGTAGTAGACAACCCTATATTGGATAAATTTTATTATGATAGGCAAAGATATAGTTTTTCATTACAAATTTTCTTTTTAAATAATAGATTTAGAATGATAAAAGAGGCTGCAAGTATTGAAAATGCTATATTAGATAGAAGTATATATGGAGATTTGATTTTTGCAAAAATGTTGATGGAAAGTAATGAAATGAGTATTGAAGAATATGATTTATATATAGACTTATTTGAGAATATGATAGAACATTGTCATCCGCCAAAGCTTATGATTTATTTAGAAACGTCAGTGGATTGCGCTATTAATAAAATAAATAGAAGAGGTAGAGATTACGAAAAGATTGTTGAAAAAAGTTATTGGCAAAGATTAAATAATCATTATAGTAATTATTTTGACAGCTATAATATTTCTCCTCTATTAAGGATAAATGTAGATAATTTGGATTTTGAAAATAGAGAAGAAGATAGAAAATACGTTATTGATCTTATAAAAAGTAAATTAGCACAAATTTAATATTTATATATTTTTACTTTCTGGAGAGCTATTTTTGTGTTTTTGTAACATGATTTAGTAGACAAGCATACATTAATATTGGAACCGATGAGAATGAAATGATTGATTGGTGGTGAAATTAGTGTATTGTGATGAAGGTAAAAATAATCTTTGTAAATTTCCAGTTCTAATAATTGTAATACTTTTACTATTATTCTGTAAAGATAAAGAGGGGTTTAGAGATTGCTTTAAAGAAGATGAATGTAAGCCTGACTATTGTAGAATAAAACCAGTAAAAAAACATTTTGAAGATGATGAAGATGAAGATGAAGATGATGAAGATGATTATGATGATTGCGAATCATGTGAACCATGCGGAACATGTAAAATATGCGAAATATGTGATCCATGCGAACCATGTAAACCATGTAAACCATGTAAGTCTTATGAAAAAGTATATGACACAGAAGAAGATTATGGAAGCTGTATAGAAGATATGGCATACTATGATTCATGTGATGAATATTGTTCAAATAAATACAAAGAGTGCAATCATAAAAAAGTTCCTCATAAAGTAGTTCATAAAGAAGCTCATAAAGTAGCTCATAAAGTAGCTCATAAAGAAAAAGAACTGAATAACTTTATTGATGGTCTTTCATTAGATGATCTTGATATAGATGAAAAAACAATTGAACAAGCAAATCAATTAATGAAACAATTCTTGAAGTAAACCAAGGGATATATCCTTGGTTCTTTTTTATTGTCTTTGTTCTTAGTTGACCAATTTAGAATACAGTGTCATAATCAAAACATAAGTATAGTTTAAAAGTTAGGAGAAAAAATATGCTAAGAGTATGTTTATTGGCACCAGGTGGAATGATGCCTTTACCGGATAGATTTTTAAGTTCGGCTATTATAAGTTGCAACGGAAGCAACTTATTAATAGATTGCGGAGAAGGGACACAGATATTATTAAAAAAACTTAAATGGGGATTAAAAAAAATAGATGGGATTTTAATTACTCATTTTCATGCAGATCATATAGCGGGGCTTCCAGGTCTTTTAAGTACAATATCAAATAGCGGAAGAAAAGAACCTATCACAATTATTGGACCTGAGGGGCTTGAAGAGGTAGTGAAGGGGTTAACAATTATAGTTCCAGATATAGAATTTGAATTAAACTTAGTTACTATGGGAGAAAAAGGAATCAAAGAATTTAGAATAAATAATTATAGTATTAACTCTGTAAAAGCGGATCATTGGGTTGATTGTTATTCATATAGTATAGAATTTAAGAGAAAAAGAAAATTCAGCATAGAAAATGCCAAGAAAAACAATGTACCTAAAACTATGTGGAATAACTTACAAAAGGGTAATATAATAAAGACTAAAAAGAAAATCTATACACCTGATATGGTTCTCGGTAATGAAAGGAAGGGTATCAAGGTAAGTTATTGTACTGATACAAGGCCAACTACAAATATCCTTAAGTTGGTAAAGGATTCATCTTTATTTATAGGAGAAGGTATGTATGGAGATGATAGTTTTTTAGAAAAAGCAGAAGCAAATAAGCACATGCTATTTTCTGAATGTGCTAAGATTGCAAGTGATGCAGATGTGAAAGAATTATGGCTTACACATTTTAGTCCATCATTGTTGAAACCAGAGGATTATTTGGATATTGCAAAAAAGTATTTTGAAAACACCCAAATAGGAAAAGAATTAATGTGTACAGAAATCAATTTTGATGAGTAAATATATACTTTATTAAGGAATTTCAGTTTCTTTAAAAAGAACTTCCACAATACGTTTGACATCGTCATTTACAAGGGAATATATAATTTCTACACCATTTCTTGTGCCTTCAATAATCTTTTTTGATTTAAGAATAGCTAAATGTTGAGAAACTGTAGATTGAGGAACATTTAAGCAATCTTGTAAGTTTGAAACATTTAAGCTTTTTCCACATAGCTTGCAACATATACAAAGGCGTATAGGATGACCAACAGCTTTTAAAATTTCGGCTTCACTAATAATTTTTTCCTTATAAATTTGCTCTTTATTATTATTCAAAATAATCACCTTTTAATTCAGTTTATTCAAATATACGAATGAATTAATTTTATGATATAAGTTAAAATATGTCAAGCATGTAGATAAACTAGGTCGTAGTTTATCTACATGCTAAAATGAGTATGAAACCAAAAAAAGAATTTACTTATAAAGTTCTCCAGCAAGTTCTACTAGGGTGTCATTATCGATTATTTCAATTTTCTTATTATTAGATTTGATAATATTCTTTTGATTTAATGATTTTAATGTTCTAGATAAATGCCTATAACTCGTTCCTAAAAGTTCTGCAATATCTGAGAAAGATGAAGTAAGTGTAAAAGCTCTTTCTCCAGCTGAAATATGAGTGAGATAACTTGCTAACCTATTTTCAAGTGGATATAAAATATTGATGGAGCTAACATAGGAAAGATTATTTAACTTGTTACTTAAATTTGTACATAAATATTTAAGAAAAGTAGGATCATTAATACAATATTTTCTGATTATATCAGTGGGGATACCTACACAAAATGTATCTGTTAGAACTTCAACATTTGTGTTATAGTATTCTTTTTCTAATATTTCTAAGTCTCCAAAGTTGTTAAAGGGTTCATAAAATTTTAAAAGAAAAGATTTTCCATTTTCTAACAATATATATACTTTTGCATTTCCACAAACTAAAAAATAAAAGTTTAATATCTTCGCTCCGTCTCTACAAATAAAATCTCCTTTTTCAAAGTAATAAAGTTCAGCTTTTTTTAGAGCTATTTCAGGGACAATTTTGTCAATACTATATTGTATTATGTAATTATTTAACAGCTTATCATCTTTAAGTATTTTCATATTTATTTTCCTCTTATTAAACAGGACAAAAGTCCTAATAATCTTTTTGAAACTATGTTAACTTATTATTGGGAAAAAGTAAAGTAGGGGGAGAAAGTTTATGTTTAAAGGGTTAGCTATTTTTGATGGAATGTTGATATCGCTAATGGTTATGGTGAATGGATTATTGGCAATGTCATTAGGCGATTATGCTGCACTAATAGTTATTCATATCACTGGGCTTATAGCTATTACGATAATTATAATAATGAAAAAACAAAAAATAAGTATAGCAAAAGTACCATTCATATTATTTATGGGAGGAGCTCTTGGCGTTTTCACAGTGTTTTCAAATAGTGTATGCGTTAGTGAATTAGGGGTAACTTTGACTTTAGGTATCGGATTAGTAGGTCAAATAATTGCTTCTTGCGTAATTGATCACTTTGGATTATTGGGAGTTAAGAAATATGAATTTATACCTAAAAAAATTATTGGTATTATATTAATGTGCATTGGTATCTTTGCAATGTTGAGATTCTAGGGGGAATTGTATGTATATACTATTAGCTTTAATTACAGGTGGTATCGTAATATTAGGAATTATTTTGAATGCTAAATTAGCCCAAAAAATTAGTTTAACTGGAGGAACATTTATAAATTATGTCGTAGGATTGCTGTGTTCCACAATACTATATTTACTAATTTATAAAGGGTTTGATTTGCAACTATCGGTTATAAGGAATATTCCATTAGTATATTTAATAGGTGGATTGCTAGGTGTAGGTGCTGTAATGATGAATAATGTAATTATACCTAAAATTCCAGTATTCTATACAACCATTTTGATATTTTCGGGACAACTTCTTGCAGGGATTTTACTAGATTATTTTTATTTAAAGCAACTGCCTACTGGTAAGGTTATTGGAGGCGTATTTATTATATTAGGTATTGTTTATAATATGAAGATTGATAAAGAAAAGGTAGCAGCTTAACTTATGCTACCTTTTCTTTTTTTTATAAAAAAAATTATTTTTGGGAAAGCTAAGTAAAAGAAAAAAGTTAGTACAAAAATTCTAAAGAAAAGGTGATGAATATATGGAATTTAAAGGTCAAACTCATAAGAAAAGTAAGAAAAATGATGGTATAAAACCTACAGATAAAAACAGAAAAGGTAAAAAGAACAAACCACAATATGAGAATTTTAATGGAGAGGACGTTTATTAGTTAAGAGTTCAGAGTAGTTATAACGACGGTGATGGGAAAGAACAAATGCATATATAGCTACAAAGACACTCCACTTCACTAAGAAAATCTAATTCATTTTCTTAAATATATGCTAAAAAATTATAACTCGCAAGCTCAAACAATAATTTTTCTTAACGCATATATTACAAAAATGAATAAGAATTTCTAAAGCTTGTTACGATGCCTTTTACGCTATATATGCTTCTTCTACTCACTAAAGGATGGAATTTATAAATTAGTTTAAAAATTTTACATAATACTGCAATGTATTGAAATAACTGCATTTGACAAGTATGAAATTCCTGGAAAAATTTATAAATTCCTATACAATGAAAAAAGATGAGAGTGCTGTCTCTCATCTTTAATTTATAGGTCTACTGCTGGTGAGTTTTTTCTGCCATGACGATGTCCGTGTCCATGCCTATTTCCTTTACAGACATTGCAATTTCTTTTGTTATCAAAATCACTACAAAGTCTATAGTTACCACCTTCGATTATTAAAACCTTACCATTCACTAAACTATCTGCTAATTTTTTACGAGCATCATTATAAATTCTTTGCACAGTAGAGCGTGCTACTTGCATAGTATCAGCAGTATAGTTTCATATTCTTCTACAGTCATTATTATAGATTCATTAACATTTTCAGATATATCTATAGGACCGAATTTATTAATTTTATCTAAAAAAGACTTTAACATATGAAACATATTTATATATGTGTAAATATTGGTAATATTCAAATATGTGTATAAAATTCGATGAAATCTTTGTATAATTTAAATATAATTAAAACAAAGGGGAGAAAATTGTTGAGAAACTTTAGGAAGAATATGGCTATAACCATATTCAGTGTTTTCTTGTGCAATATTTTACCGGTTACGGTAATAGCAGAAAATTTTGAATTTCTTGGATTTCAATATAGAATGGTAAGACATAAGGAAAAGAAGATGGTATTACTAAGACCAAAGAAAGCAAAACTAAAATCACTAGTAGATAAAGTCAGAACTCACATAAAAAGTAGTAGGGATAAAACAGTTGAAGATATGATAAAAGGACTTAATCCAATACTACGAGGATGGGTAAATTATTATAGAATAGGACATTCAACAAGAGTATTTCAATTTATAAAAGGCTGGGTGGAAAAGAAAGTACGAAGATTCGCAAGAAGAGCTCAAGGAAAGATGGGCTTTGGCTGGAAGAAATGGAGTAGCGAAATAATATATAATGTGTGGGGTCTATACAATGACTACCAAGTTAGATATTATAATATGTGAAAGTAGAAACCAGTACATAGGAATCATAAACTGTTAGACGAATTCATCAATTGAGCCGTATGAGGGAAAACTTCACGTACGGTTCTTTGTGGAGGGTAATGGAAACAGGCTTTTATAGTACTGCGCCATTACTCTACCCGACCAGTTAATATGGATGATCCTAATGGATATTTTGGAGGGGTACTAACATCAATATTTTCTGTTGTAGGAGGAATGCTATCTATACCTTTGACTATAGGTATTGTAGCAACCGTTGGTGTAACAGTATTAGTATATTATACTATTATAAGGCCTGTAGTTTCACATTACAAAGATCATATTACTCACTCGAACAGTTCTGGAGGAGATGCGTCAGTTGCAAATGGCGATAATAGTAAAGCACCCAAAGGAGGGGGACGTGATGTTACAGGACTACCAAGCCAAGGACCTGTATGTGGTGATGTTCCAGGAGCACCACCAGTTGATGCAGGAAGTCAGAAAAAGCATGTTCCAACGCACAAAGGAAGTATTCCAACAAAAACACAATGGCCAGTAGGTGAAAATGGAGTTGATTTAACCCAAGAAGGTTGGCAGAACGGAGAAATTGTAAAAGATACACCAGGTGATCAAGTTAGAGTTTGGGATACTGGAAGAGTTATTGGGGCAAATGGGGAAACAAGGGTAAAAGTTCATCAGAAGAAAAAGACAGGCATGATACATGGTTATCCAGTTCCTAGGAGGGAATAATATTGAGCAGTAATGTGTTTAATGACATTAATAGAGTATATAAAAAAGGAGATATAAAATATTTATTGAGTAAATATATTGATATCAATTATTGGGAAAATGAACTAAGTACATTTTTCCCGAATAAGGGTATAGAGAATTTTACTGATTTTAATTATAGTACATGTTTTACTATGTACATTAATATTTCAGATACATCAGCAAAAATTGGGACGCAAGAATTTGATGATTTTATAATTGGTAATGGGTGTGCATATAGAGTGCAAGTTCAAATATCAGTTATAGCACCATATGCAACAGTTAAGTTTATAAAATATGAATATGATGGAAAAAGAATTAAATTCACCAGTAAAAATTCACCTTTTTTAGAGGAGCATTTAATAATATCAAATAAAGTCAACCAATTTCTTTATAAGTTCAATTTAGAATTGTTAGGTGATGAAGTATTATCTTTACAAGTCGCTGATGTATCGCTTGAGTTGAGACAGGAAAATGTAACTGTATATAACTGTCTTTTTGAAGATGAATATGACTACTAAAGTACTTTGTACACAAGCTAATATACGTTAGAGAATGCTAAATTATGACGATATACGTGTAATAAGTGTTATATGCAGGCAAAGCTTCTTGAGGATTGTGAGCTAATTGTAAGAAGAGAGAGCGGAAATCCGATGCGAAGTAGGGGCAATGAAGTAGTATGAGAAATAAAAAAATGATGGTTACAATTTTTGTGAAGTAACTGCAAAATACAGTTGAAACTCGCTTCGTAAAAAAGATATGTCAAAGAATTTCTTATAATTACAGTAAATTGTTGGAAAGTAGGAAGAAATCTTAACAGCATAATTCAAATAATGCAGTGAGTACAAGCAAATAAAAATAGCTCAACAGGTCATAGTACTTGTTGAGCTTGTTTTTTAGGTGAATCAAAAGGAAAATCAAATATATATTATTATATTGAATACAAAAAGTGTAATTATAGGAGCTAACGTCAGCGATACTGGCAGCGTTAGCTCTATTTCTTTGCCTAAAAATAGAAAACAAGCTCAGCCTAAAGGTCTCGCCACAGCCTGCTGGGGTGTAAAATTTACCAGATTCAAGTCGTTGTGAACGAAGTGTAACAACATTGAGCGAATAGCGATGCGAGGATGGAAATCCGATGCGAAGGAGTGATAGGTTAGTATTGCTTATAAAGAAAAAGTAATGTTTAACATACTTTATGGAATTATAGATATAACAGTGCAGGTATAGATAAAAAGAATTAAAGTAAATAGGTGACCCGAAGGGTACGAAAAAAGCATGTTTCTTGAGAAGAGGAGCATGCTTTTTTACATTAAATGCAGAAGCAAAATCAACAACTACAAGAGTAAGTACTATAACTAACAATGGCAGCTCAATAAGCTATACAGAAAATAAACCTTACGTAAACTTAATCTATACATGTCAAAAATCTCAGGCACCAATGAGTTTTGGACATGCATAGATTTATAGTTGAAGTGGTTTATCTTAATGATGCAAATGGAAATATTGAAACTATAACTGAAAATGGTAAACAGATAAAATATTATTATAATGAACTAAACGAGCTTATTAGAGAAGATAATGAAGTCTTAGGAAATACAATTACTTATACCTATGATGGTGGCGGTAATATAACGAAAAGGACAGTTTATCCATTTACTAATGGTACATTATTACAAAATAATTTCTTGGATATTCAAAATAATAATTTATATGTTGATGGAAGCTTTGAGCTTGGAATAAATGAGATTGAATCAAGATACGGAACAGGAAGTACATTAATCACTGATACAAGTAATGCAGGAATTGCAATAGCAGGAGATAAATACTTCTATATGCAGGGATATTCAGGAGATAATTATGCATATATTAATCAAAGTATGCAAGTAACTCCAGGAAAAACATATAAAATAAGTTTTTATCATAAAGAATATACACAAGGTAATCTAACAGGTGATTCAAGCTATATAAAATTAAGTGATGGAAGTCATGTTTCTTTTGATACGACCTTAATAGGTGATTCTCAGTGGAGAAAAATGGATAAGATGTGGACTTGTTCAGAAGGAATAACATCAATACAATTAAGGTTTGGCTTTGGAGCAGATGACTATAGCTGGCTTGCAGTAGATGATATTCGAGTTCAAGATATGGGAGATAATAACTTAAATTCAGATGGAAGTTTTGAGCTTGGAATTAATTATATTGACTCACGATATGGAATAGGAGCCACAAAAATCATTAATACCAGCAATGCAGGAACAGCAAGAACAGGAGATAAATACTTCTATATGGATGGGGATGAAGGAGATAATTATGTATATATCAATCGTCCTATGCAAGTAACTCCAGGGAAAACATACAATATAAGTTTTTATCATAAAGAAGCTACAACAGGTACCTTATTATCAAATTCAAGTTATATGAGGTTAAGTGATGGTAATCATGTTTATCTTGATACAACTCTAGTAGGAGATCAAGAATGGCATAGAATGGAGAAAACGTGGACTTGTCCTGAAGGGATAACATCAATACAATTAAGGTTTGACTTTGGAACAGATAACTATAGCTGGCTAGCAGTAGATGATGTTGAAATTATTGAAAATAACACATATGAACCTATTGAAACAATAGAATATAGCTATGATGACTCTACTTGGAAAGATAAACTAACAAGCTTTAATGGAAAAGATATAACTTATGATGCTATAGGTAATCCATTAACTTATGATGGTTGGACATTTGATTGGGAACATGGAAGACAGTTAAATTCCATGAATGGAAATGGACAATCAATAAGCTTTAAATATAATTCATCAGGTATAAGAACAGAAAAAACAGTTGGTAGTGTTACAACAAAATATCATCTTGAAGGTGACAAAGTAACCTTTGAGTCAGATGGGACAGATTCAATTTACTATACTTATGATAGTAATGGTAAATTGGTTAGTATGGACTTAAATGGAACTGAATATTACTACATTAGAAATGCTCAAGGAGATATTACTGGGTTATTTGATGAGAATGGTATACAGGTGGTAAAATATAATTATGATTCATGGGGGAAACTAACTCCATCCCAAGATGAGTTAGATGACGCTACAGATACGGACAAAAATGGAATAACTGGTTCTTTAAGAGATAGCATTGGAGTTAAGAATCCATATAGATATCGTGGATATAGATATGATTCAGAGACTGAGTTGTATTATCTGCAATCAAGGTACTATAACCCAAGTTGGGGTAGGTTTATTAATGTGGATGATATTGATGTTCTCGATGGAGGAAATGATCACATTCTTGAAAATAACCTTTTCGCTTACTGCTTTAACAATCCAGTTAATATGAGCGATGAAGATGGACATTGGCCATCTTGGGCGACAAAAGTATTAATTGGTGCTGCGGCAATCGGTGTTGGTGTTGCAGTAACAGCATTAACCGGTGGTGCAGTTTTGCCAGCTCTGATAGCAGGTGTTAAAGCGGCTGCTACAGCAGGTTTGATTGGTGGAGCAGTAGGTTCAGCTGCGGGAGCAGTAAGTCATAGGATAAGTACTGGAAGTTGGGAAGGTGCAGGCAAAGCAGCATTAACAGGAGCAATAAATGGCGCAGCAGATGGATTCATGACTGGAGGGATAATGGCAGGCGCCTCACAAGTTGCGAGTGCAGGATTTAAAGTCGCTGCGAAGGCAACTGTGAATGCGGGAAAAAATGTAAGTGGTATAAAATTAACAAAAAACATCAAAGTTCTATCTCCAGACAAACTATACCTTAAAAACAATGGGGGAACATTTTTAAAAGTAGGAAAGACTTTCAGAATTGATGTAGGTTCAAACACCCTTTTTCATATGCATTTCCCGGGTGCATATCCATCTACTCATTTTCAGATTGGAACAATAGGCGCTGGTCTATACGGAGGATTTAAAAGATGAAGGTCAAGGTAGAAAAGTATGTATACAAAAGAATAGCAGACATATTTGTTAAGAGAATTGATTGCACGGCACAAAATATCTTGCAGCTAATTAGTGTTTTCAATTTTGGCAATATATTGGCAATAATTGACTCCGAAGATGACTTGAGTCCGATTCTTTTAGAGATGAAACAAATGGGAATAAAATATACGACAGCTTTTTCTGTGAACAATTCTCCAATTACAAATGTGGTACTGCTTTGTGATCCTGATAAGTTCAAAAAAATTATTACAGATGCATTCCAATACAATCTAGAGGGGATTTTTCTTACTAACGTTAATGATCAAAATCAATGGGAGCAATACCTATACAATAGCAACTACATTCAAAGCAGAAAGTTGGTAAAGAATAAGTATTCGGATTTAAGTATAGGTGTATCTATCCTTGAGTATGAGATAGGCATATCTCTTGATAACAAAGTTTATGATGCGTCCCTAATAGTTTCAAAGATCAAAGAATTGTTTTAAGCATAAGCGGGATACTACGTGCCCAGAAAGCCCCCCCCCGTTCCAAGAAAACATTTTGTAAATATTTATATTAATATTAATAAATATCTAATTAATGGATTTTTGTTTTGGGGTTAGAAAGTAAAAGTTTCGGTTCTACTTTTACTATAAATATTGTATCTATTAAAAATATAAGGCTGTAAATAGATTTGAAAATCAAATTTATTTACAGCTCTTTTGAGTTTGATGTGAAATAAGACCGTACAGATTTAGAGTTACTAAGGATTATGGAGAATACGAAATGATTAAGATAAAGCGGATCATACAGAAAGATTTTTATAATGCAAAAAATTACCATAACTACTACAACTACAATTCCAGGTACTTCACGCTTTATTTAGAAATTACGGAACTCCTACTTAAAACCAATTAGATAGGTCACAAGATAGTTTAATTCTTGAAGGATTTGATATTAATGATTTAAGTGAAGAGAGAAAAAACAGCTTTACAAATAGATTAAGTGCTGTTAGCAAGCTCAACCTGGAGGTTTCGCAAACACCTCAGGGTACGCCAAGAAAGGGCGTAAAGAGAAAAGAATAACACACGAAGTGTGATGTTCTTTTCTGCTATATAGCAGGCGCGAATCCTGCATGGCAAAGGTTAGCAACCAGTCATTAGTTAGCCTTGGGTTTATTACGGTGACGTAATAGATTAAGTGTAGGCAAACGAACTATCAGGCCGTAATCTGTATGATGAAGCTACTAGCTCCGAAATGTTTGGCAAATTTGAAAAGGATGATGCTATCCTGGGAGCAGAAATCAGCACTTGTATTTTTGATATTGCGAGGAAATACAAGCTTTTCCGGAGTTCTAAGGCACAGCATGATAGATATTGGTATAGCACGTCAACTTGGGAGGACTTAGTTATCTTTATGAAAATAAAGTATGGAGGTACAAGTGTAAAAGCAAGGAATCCAAATGTAACTAAGTAGTCGGATTACATCATAGTACTAATGAAGCAGGGTAATTCTTGTGGAGGGAAGGGTGTAACACATTATTGCCCTTGAAAAGAGAAACATTACCTTACACAGAGGAGGAATAAATAATGTCAACGAAACTCGATAGGATAGCAGAAATAGCTGAAGAAAGACCAAACGAGAAATTTACTTCATTAATGCATCTTATAAATAAGGAAATGCTTATTGAATGTCACAAAGAACTAAAAGCTAAGAAGGCTTCTGGAATAGACAACATGACAAAATGGGAATATGAAGGAAATTTAGAAGCAAATATTGAAGACCTACTTAAAAGAATGAAATCACTTAAGTACAGACCTAAACCTGTTAAAAGAGTATATATACCGAAAGCAGGGTCAAGTAAGAAAAGACCTTTAGGTATACCATCTTATGAAGATAAGATAGTACAATTAGCCATTAACAAAATTCTGCAAGCAATATATGAACAAGATTATCTAGATAGCTCATTTGGATTCAGACCAAACAGAAGTTGTCATGATGCAATTAAGATACTAGATGTATACCTTAGTAGAAAGAATATAAACTATGTGGTAGATGCTGATATTAAAGGGTTCTTTGACAATGTAGATCACAAATGGATGATGGAATTTTTAGAACATAGAATATCTGATAGCACACTACTAAGATATATCAGCAGATTCTTAAATGCAGGGATAATGGAAAACGGTCGTTTCTATAAGGCATATGAAGGTGCTCCGCAAGGTGGCATAATATCACCTAGCCTGGCTAATATATACTTACACTACGTGCTTGATTTATGGTTTGAAAAAGTAGTACGTAAATGGTGCAAAGGGGAAGCATATATAGTCCGCTACGCTGATGATTTTGCATGCTGTTTTCAATATGAAAGTGATGCGAAAGCATTTTATGAAACATTAAAGAAGAGATTAGCAAAATTTAGTCTTGAAATTGCAGAAGATAAAACTAATATAATTAACTTCGGTAAGAAAGCATATTATGACCACAAATTTGGGAGGGCTTGAAAGAAACCGGTAACATTTGATTTCTTAGGATTTACTCATTATTGTAGTTGTAGAAAGAATGGTTCTTACAGAGTTAAGAGAAAGACAAGTAACAAGAAGTTTAGAGCTAGTCTAAGAAGGTTAAAAGTTTGGCTACAAAGAAATAGAGTACTACCAATAGGCCTTATAATGAAGAAATTAAGACAGAAACTAATAGGATATTATAGATACTATGGTATAACAGATAATAGTCGTGCATTACAGAAATTTAGGTATTTAGTAAGACGACTAGTCTATAAGTGGCTAAATAGAAGGAGTCAAAGGAAAAGCTATAACTGGCAGACTTTTAGTATGATGTTTAAAAGTTATAAAATTCCGTATCCTAAGATTTATGTTAATATATTTGAACGTAAATCTACAATCAGCTATATTTTGTAAATGATAATGTGAGGAGCCGTATGCGGGAAATCCGCACGTACGGTTCTGAGAGGGTTTCAGCGAGGAGACTTGCTGATTCTACTCGACGGTGTAAAATTTACCAGACACAAGTCGTTGTGAACGAAGTGAAACAACAGAGAGCGGAGAGCGGTGCGAGGATGGAAATCCGATGCGAATGGTTGAGTAGGCAGTAGTTGTAGAAAGGGAAAAAGTAATGTTTAGCATAGTTTACGGAATTAAAGATATAACAGTACAGGTATAGATAAAAAGAATTAAAGTAAATAAGTGACCCGTAGGGTGAGAAAAAAAGTATGTTTCTTGAGAAGAGGAACATGCTTTTTTGCATTAAATGCAGAAGCAAATTCAACTACTACAAGAGTAAGTACTATAACTAATGATGATAATCCAATTAGCTACACTTATGATGATATGGAGTTTTCTTGGGAGCATGGCAGACAGTTTAAATCCATGGGTGATGGAACTAAATCATTAAGCTTTAAATATAATTCATCAGGTATAAGAACAGAAAAAATAGTTGGTGCTGTTACAACAAAATATCATCTTGAAGGTGACAAAGTAACCTTTGAATCTAATGATTATTCCACAAAAATAATTTAGTTGAACTTCATATAGAATATTTAGCGTCAGAAATCTTTAATCTGCGGTAAATATTCTATATGAAATAGTTCAACTTATTTTTGTGGGAAAATCATAAAATAAAAATGGAACAGATTCAATTCATTATACCTACGATAGTAATGGTAAATTAGTGAGCATGAATTTAAATGGAACTGAATACTACTACATCAGAAATGCTCAAGGAGATATTACTGGTTTATTTGATGAGAGTGGTATACAAGTGGTAAAATATAATTATGATTCATGGGGTAAACTAACTCCATCTCAAGATGAGTTAGATGACGCTACAGATACGGACAAAGATGGAATAACGGGTTCTTTAAGAGATAGCATTGGGGTTAAGAATCCATATAGATATCGAGGATATAGGTATGATTCTGAGACAAATTTATACTATCTACAAAGTAGGTACTATAACCCTGAGTTTTGTCGCATGTTGAATGCGGATGCAATCGGAGGAAAGATAGGAACTATGCTATCCCATAATGCATTTGCGTATGTAATGAATAACCCTGTGAATATGGAGGACGCAAACGGATATTGGCCTAAATGGACAAAGGGATTAGCAATCGCGGCAGTAACAGTAGTTGCAGTAGCAGCTGTTGTGATAGCTGCTCCAGTAGCTGCATGTGCAATTGGAACGGGGATAGATATGGCGACAGGAGCGTCCGCATCTACTGCAATGGCTTTGACTTCAGTAGCAACAGTAGGGGCATATGCGGTAGCAGCTGGAGTTGGTGTATTTGGAGCAAATCGAGCTTATGAAGCGGTTAGTGATAATAACGTTTTGCGAGATACAGTATTTCGAGGGAATGAAAGTGCATATAATACTGCTGAGAATTTTGTAAACATAGCAGGTGCTATGGTTGTAACTACAGCAGCTTTAGCACCTAATGGAACTTGTTTCGTTGCAGGGACATTAGTAGCAACATAAAAAAGGTTATATTTCAATAGAACTAGTAGAAGCTGGAGATTTAGTTTACGCTGAGAACCCGGAAAAGGTGAAATAGCATTAAAAACAGTAGTAGAAACGTATGTTAAAGAAACTAAACAACTTATATATGTTTATATTGGTGATAAAAAAATTGAAACTACGGCAGAACACCCATTTTATTTTAAAGGAAAAGGATGGGTAAAAGCGCTTAATCTTAAAATCGGCAATGAATTAGCTTCAAAAAATGGTGAACGAAAGATAGTTAATAAAATTGAAGTAAAAGAATTTGATGCGCCAATAACAGTTTATAATTTTCAAGTAACAGATTTTCACACTTATTATGTAACTAGTGATGCAATATTAGTTCATAATGCGAATTGTGGTGACGCAGATGTTGGAAAGTTAAAAAGATTATCCAAAAGAGAAATAAAGGCTATAGGTGGCGAAGAAGTAACTAGAAATATAAAGAGAACTCATGGTGGCAGTTTATCAAATTTGTATATAGACCGAAAAACAAATGAAGTATTTGCAATTGGAAATGGTTCTAAAATGGGTTCATACATTGGACTATTTGAAAATTTAAAAGACTCGTATAAGTAATAATAAAGGTGGGTTACTATGTTTAATAATGATTTAGCAATAGAAGAAGGGAATGCAAAAACTGTAAAAAGTTTATGCAAACCAACCATTAATCTAAAGCTTTTACAGTTTGAACAATTAGCGAATATTTTTACAAAGGAACCATATATTATTTATATTAAAAAGACAAAAAAATCATACCCAAAAACAGGAACAGTTATGTTTTATTATCGTGAAGCCAGGCTTAACCATTCCATGTCTTCTTGGACTATTTATAAAATTGATGATGATAAAGGGGATTTACTTATTAGATACTCATACTGGGATAAGAAAAATGATATGGAGTTATTATATAAGGAAAAAGGTGATAAAATAAACAAGGATAGCTGCACTCCTACATTAAAATCACAGAACTTTTATATAAAATATAATGATACAAATAGGCTTAATGAACTGTTATGCCTTATGGAAAATTCATTATGTAAAGGTATTAATTTTTTTAGAGACAGTAGTGAGGATGAGTTAATTGACCAAGAATTATTAATGTGCATAGATGGGTATAGTATGGCATATACATGGTCATATCCATTACATAATCCTGGTATAAATAATTACTTGCAAAAAATTATAGAAGAATTTAATAGACTTATAAGCAGTTGTAAGTATAATATTGAGGAAATACAATTAGATTATATATGTCCTCTAGATACGTATTACAAATATATTTTAGGGAAATAGTACATTTGAAGTAAAGTAGAACCGTGTAGTATGTCAAGAAAACAACATTAACCCAGTAAACTGATATAATTTACTGGGTTTTTATATGATTATAGTTAGTTTATATTGTATATATTATTATGCTCTATTTTTAAATAATGATTCAAACTGAATGAATGGTTTACAATTTTTGAATAGAATAAACTTATTAGTATAATTAAGTCATATTTTATAATAAATATGCGATAACATACATCGTACTATAACCCGAGTTGGGGAAGGTTTATTAATGCGGATGCTTTAGGTGGAGAAGTTGGAAAACTCTTATCCCATAATGTATTTGCGTACTGTCTTAATAATCCAGTGAATATGGAAGATCCATCTGGATATATTGCTTGGTGGATTGTAGGAGCAGGAATTGGTGCTGTAGCTGGTGCAATAGCAGGAGCAGTATATTCATATAAAACTAAAGGTTCAGTAGATTGGAGATATGTTGCAGGAGGAGCGCTCGCAGGAGCTTTAGTTGGTGCAGGATTAGGATATGCTGCCGAAACAGCATATGCAGCTATGACTGCAAGCGGAGCAGTAGCAAGTAAAATCGCCGATGCTAAGGAAATGGCTGTACAACGAGCCGCACAGTTAAGGGATATTCTCTCAAAGCGTAAGTTACCAATGGGAACTTCTGCAGCAGTCGATAGAACAACTGGAAATGTATACTATGGCAATAGTGGAACAATTTCAAATAATATAAATAAAGTTTTACAAGCTCGAATGCCAAATCCAAGTTTACAAAAGTGGCCAGTAGCAAATTGTGCAGAATTTAATGCAGTCAATAATGCTTTAAATAGTGGAGCGAAAATTACAAACCTTGATGTTGCAACTGTTGTTGTAAAGACAGGACAAGCGTTTCCGATGTGTAAAAACTGTCAGATAACAATTTTTGGAGCAAATGTACTAACTAAATAAAATTAATAAGGAGGAGAATATGGAACTGTCACAAGCAACAAAAAATATATTAGAAAAGGCAGGGTGGACTTCTTGTCGTAAAATCGATATACAATCTTATATAGACGCTTTGATTGAAGATGAGTATGAAATAAATGATAAAGCTAAAATATTTCTTGCAGAGTTTGGTGGATTAGAGCTTATTCATCCAGCATATAGAGTTCCAAATGAAATGGATAAGTCTCATTTTGACCCTATATGTGCAATAAGTGTTATATATCGTGAGCGAGTTGAGACATATGAGGAAAGAATCGGAGAAAAGCTAATTGTAATCGGTCAAGGATATAATGAGTATTTAGTTCTTTTAATCTCTGAATCAGGTAAGATATTTGGTGCGTATGATGATTTTCTAACTTGTTTAGGAAATAATCATTTTGAAGCACTTGAAGCAATATGTTTGCAAAAGGAGACACCTGAAATTAAATAGATTAAGTGGATAAATCATGTTTTGGTAACTAAGGTATTGCTCACTTCTCTAAAAATATCATTATGTCTGAAGTTCCACAAAACAAAATCAAACAATTTAACTCAGTAGATTTTCAACAGCACCCTGTCAAGTAGACAGAGGAAATAATTAAAATTCATAGCGACAATCATTTGATTGATTGTCGTTATATTTATGCAACTAATTTTAATAGATAATTTAGCAGTGTGAAAAAATTTGTGCAAACTGTAAGGTTAGTTATAGTACATTTTATGGGAATGGAGGACCAAATAACCTAGAAGAGATACTTATGATTTTCCAGAATTGGGTGGGAGAAATAACAAAATGATTGTTACAATTTTACGGAAGTAACTGCAAAATACAGTTGAAACTCGCTTCATAAAAAGATATGTCTAAGAATATCTGACAATTGCAGTAATTACTAGAAAGTAGCAAGATACCTTAACCGCATAATTCAAATAATGTAGTGTATATCAGATTGAAAATAACATTTATGAGTCAACAGGTATAAACAATACTTGTTGGCTTTTTTCATAAGATAATTAACGTGCTAATGATATCTTATGGTAAAATTGAATATGAAAAAGACTATTAACTCATCATTTACAAAACAAATGAAAAATATGGTGAGCATATCTCAAACCGTTGAAAACACTATAAGGAATCTAAAACTAATGACTCTACAAGCTTT
Source organism: Clostridium sediminicola (assembly GCF_050402865.1). Taxonomy (NCBI): domain Bacteria; kingdom Bacillati; phylum Bacillota; class Clostridia; order Eubacteriales; family Clostridiaceae; genus Clostridium; species Clostridium sediminicola. Next base: position 187,453 of record NZ_BAABMF010000003.1, on the reverse strand, counting down.
GCAAATCATTGTAGAAACTATACTTAGATGGCAAAAGCTTTTGAAACGGACAGTTCTAAGTTGATGATTTGAAACAATGGGGTACTGTATCCAGTTCTGATAGACCAGTGATACCAATGAGTTTAGAGTTTGAGAAAATTGGATATATACCAAGACAGCATTGTATTATCTGCAATCAAGATACTATAACCCTGAGTTTTGTCGCATGTTGAATACGGATGCTTATGGCGGAAGTAAAGGTGAATTATTATCACATAATTTATTTGCGTATTGCAAAAATAACCCTATTAAGTATTATGACCCAAGTGGATATGATGCAGCATTAGCAATGCAAACAGCTACATTCTTTAGCTGGCTACCTGCAGTTGATTTAGTTCTTCCAATAGGTGATATAGTATATGCAGCCCTAGTTGTAGGCGCATTATATATAGATAAAATACCAGCAGTAGCAGATTTAATTAGTAATAATGCTGATAAAGTTGCTAATGATGGTAATACAAGTATGGATACGAATGGGAGTAGCCCTAGCAATCCAAATGAACCTGGGAAGAAACCAGATAAGAATAGCTTATACGATAAGATTAAAAATGGGATTAAAGATGGCACTAAAATTTATAAAGAAAATTCTAGTGGTGAAAAAGTAGAATATGGTATTGAAGTTAAAATTAATGAAACATATAAAATTGTTTTAAGGAAAGATGTTGGAGAGTTTGCTCACGATCTATTAGATCATTACAATCTTGATCTTGCAACAAATATAGCAGGGAATGTAAAATTTAGGTTGCACATGTTTGTAGACGATGCTTTTGTAGTTTTTGAAAAATCTATAAAAATCCTACAACGTCATCGATTATAGGTTAAATTATATAAATGAATTAGTTCTTGTTGTCAATAATTGTTTTATTTAAAGGAGAGTTATAGTTTGAGCAAAAATAAATATAGTAAGATACCTTTATATTGTAATGAAGTTGAAGAGTATGAAATCAATAATAAGAATATAGCCAGATTACGAGTTTTTGAATGGAACATTGATGTATCAAATCAATGTAAGGTTATATTCAACTTTAGTAAAGAAGGATTAGTCGGGCTAGGGAATTATGCTATGAGATTAGCAAATGAATATATTGAGTATGATCATTCTCATATTGAACCACTAGGATATTCATATTCAACTCAAGCAATGGGATTCTTTTTAACTCCTGGTAGCCCAGAATTGATTTTTGGTTGTGAGGATTTTGGTACATTAAATGATAATGGAATTAATAATGCGAAAAAATTAAATAAAAGCGTAAATTTTAATGAACTTAAGTTAGAGTACTTGGTAGATTTGAATTTTGATAATGATTTTTTAGAAAGTCACGAAATTGGATTTTGTAATGTTGCAGAAATAAAAGTTATTAAAAATAATATTGATATTTCAAAGAAGTGTAGAGTAACCCTTATGTTAAGTAAAGATGCTTTAATAGGTATAGGGACACAAGCCTTAAGATTAGCGCATAATTATGATAAGAGAATAAAGTACTCTATAATTCCTAGCAATGAAGAAAATTCCAATAGTAGTTTTGGATTTTATTTAACATCTGATAGTAGTTCTATGATTGTGGGTTGTAAAGATAATAAAAATGTTTTCTATCATGATAAGAACTTTGGTAAGTGGTAATAAAGATATTGGATATATAAAATCATTTAATTTTACCCCAGTAGATTTGTTCTATTGGGGTTATAACTAACAATGGTAGCCCAATAACTTATACTTACGATGCAAATGGAAATATTGAAACTATAACTGAAAATGGTAAACAGATAAAATACTATTATAATGAACTAAATGAGCTTATTAGAGAGGATAATGAAGTCTTAGGAAATACAATTACTTATACCTATGATGGTGACGGTAATATAACGAAAAGGACAGTTTATCCATTTACTAATGGTACATTATTACAAAATAATTTCTTAGACATTAAAATAATAATTTATATGTTGATGGAAGCTTTGAGCTTGGAATAAAATGAGATTGAATCAAGAAATGGAGTAGGAACTACAATAATCACTGATACCAGCAATTCTGGAATAGCAATAGCAGGAAGTAAATATTTCTATATGGATGGAGATTCAGGTGATAATTATGCATATATCAATCAAAATATCCAATACACAATTCAATGCTGGAAGGTTAGCTTTATCAACTGGTGGTTCAATAAAAAAATTTGATAATCATATAATTAGTCCTAGAAGTAGACCCGGTTTGTATTTTGATCATTACCATGGTGTAGGGCTTAATGGAGAAAGAGTTCTATATTTTTTAGAGCTTATAATGTACTTTATTAATACAAGAAAAAATATTTTAGTGAGTGGAGGAATATATTATGAATATTATAGAATTGAGTTTAAAAAATACTGCTTATATAAATTATGTACCTCTTTTTTTATATGAAAATTATATATATTTTATTAGGCAGAATTTTAAACTAAATAATGTAGAAAGTGAAAATGTTAAATGTGATACAGTTCATGATGGTTTCTTCAAGTACAATTTATCAGATCATTCCGTTGAATCAATTTATACAACTAAAAAAATAATGAATTATTTTTTTAATAATGATTATTTAAAATTATATTATGTTGAGATACAAGAAAGAAATACAGAATACTTTGCAACCTTTTTCAAAATTAATAATAATACACAAGTTGAAAAAGAACAATTTTGTGTAAAGTTGCAAAGTTATGTAGAAAATAATTTTGCCAATGATTCTAATATAAAAATTTCTCCTTTAGATGTTATGGGGAACTTTGATCCCTTTGTATTAAAGGAGGATATTTTGGGTTATAAAGTTGATAAAATCAATGTTTACGATAGATTCTATAATAGTTTAGATGATAAGAATGAATTCCAAATTTTTATCTATGATGTGTTCGAAGGAAATAGTTATCAGGTATTAGATGATTTTTTTGGCAAGCATGGATTTGATAATATAGAGGTATGTACAATTAAAGAAAAAGAATATATTATTTTTAATACAGCGATGTATAATGAGCTGGATAAATATGAATATGTATATGATCCTGATGTCAAAAGCACTAGTTCTTTTAGAGGAACTATGGATGCAATTTATCTTATTCCATTAGAAACCTTTATAAATGAGGTAAAGCAAGGTAATAGAAGTATTCCGTATGAGAAAGTTGAGCTTATAGGACAAGAGGGCACAGTAAGACTGATTCATATAAATGATTGTAAAATATATTATAAAGTAACATATTTTGATAAGAACTTTTCCGAGATTGTCATTTATGATATTAGTTCAAAAAAATATCAGAGAAAAAGAGTAGAAGGTTTAAATAATCTGAGAGAACTAACCTTAGATGGTGAAATGGCATATTTCTATAATAATAAATTAAAATGTACTATTGAGTTAAGTGGTGAAAATTGGGAGAATAAAAGAGAAATAAGGATTGCGGGTGGATTTATAGGGGTTTTAGAATCAAAATATTTAATTTCAGAAGAAATTGAAATTTTAAATGATAAGTTGGTTTATTATTGTAACGTATATGATATTAATACATTAAAGTTGATTAAGAGAATTGAAGGGCAACCATTTATGTTAAAAAAACATGATATGGTTATTGTATGTTGATATATGAATAATACCTATTTTGTTACTTGAGATGATACGGGTACAATTCTTATTAATGCAAGCAATAAAACAAAACAAATTTTTCAAAATGATGATGAATTTTTTTCTAAAGCATTGAGTAATTCCAAAAGAATATTTCAAATATGAGATGATATCAGTGTACATACAATTTATTAAATGTTCACAAGAAGTAAGGATAAATTTATTTCACTATAGTACTATCGATTTTCTTAAAAATCCTACTTCTAAGTTTCATGGAAGCTATCAGGAAATGAAACGTGAAAAATATGGGATACCTGGACATTATCCTCACTTTCATATCGATCCTACGTATCAAAATATACATGGAGATCCTCACATATGGTATTATCCATCATTTTATTAAGCATTTAAAAGGAGTTGAGTAAAATGTATATTGTAAATATTGATGAAGAATTAGAACTTGATACTTATAAAAAGTTAATTGGTTTTGCTTTTCAAAAATCAGATACATTTATGTTAGTAACATATAGGAATAATAAAGATATTGAATCAAGATTTGCTTTAGCAGATAAGAGTTTATATGATAGCAAAGAAGAGTATTTGGTGTTCTTAGATATTGTTGAACAAAGGAAAAAAGAGGCGTATGAATATCAGCGTATTTTTAAAAATAATACAGAGGTATTTTTAGAAAAGTTGAAACCTTATTTGATAAAAATTAGAAATCATCCAACTGAATGGCCAAGTTCAAAAATAGCTTTTCTTAGTAATGATAGTAGTGTAGATATATGTACTTATAAAATTTGTAGTGAAGTAAAGAGTTATCTGCTAGATGTAAAAGGATTATTTAATTGGAGACATCCATATTTTCCGAATGATTTATGTTTTTTTTCTAAGGGATATTGTTGGTTTTATACTGTAGCTCATGATAGAGATGCTACGATGTATATATCAGATTTTAATGATGTTGTAAAGTTAAGAAAGCTTGGTCTGAAATTTAAATTATCTGAATGTAAAGATGAGGAAGTAATACTATTTCATGAAGACTATTAGAAACTATAGTAAATATATATAATATTTTGAGAGAGGGATAAATAAAGGCGATAAATAGGTTATTAAATCTTTAAAATCTAATGCTTGGGATATGAAAGAATAATTCAAAAATATTAACATTTTAATCTAGGCATTTTTAATCGATTATATAGCTTAGCGAGTAATAGTGAAATAAATTTGTAATTTTCATAAAGTGTTTTTAACCCAGGAGCAACTTAGGTCATTGCATGAACTCAGAAAGACGTCGAAAGGTTGTTGACAGAAGGTTAACAACGAAGAGCGTATAGCGATGCGAGGATGGAAATCCGTCAGGAGAATTATTATCTTGTAATATGTTTGCGTATTGTGGTAATAAACCTGTAAATAGAGTTGACCTAAATGGATATTTTTGGGGATCGCTATTAGCTGGAGTAGGAGCTGTAATAACTGTAGCTGTAGCAGCGGTAGCGATATTAACAGTTGTAGCAATTGTAGATGTGGCGATACAAGAATATAGAAATCATCATGTCACATATGCAGATAGTTCAAGTGATGCGGAAGATATAAATGACAGTACAGGTACAATAACAATAACAAAGGAATAACAGCAATAATAGATATTGATTTTACTGACAATGGTGATTCGCAACATCATACAAATCCACATCAACATTAACTTACACCAAATAACCCTAATAAAGCACCTAGAGGGGGATATAGGAAAGGTGACCCTTTGCCGTGGGACCATATTGCCGAGTAAATGGAGGGATTAATTAGTGAAAGAGCTGCGAATATTCGACAAAGTAGATAATAATAAGTATATTTTAGAATTAGGTTATTTAGTAAAAATAGTAAATAGTATCGATGGTGTTGTCTTAAAAGGTGAATGGGAAATTGTGCGAGGAGCTTATGGCTATGGGGAAGCAATTTGCCAAATAGAAGATAAGCTCAATAATGGAGAGCGATGTTTTGTAAGTGATAACGAAATATTCCCATTACTATTGGAAGATGAACAATACTTTTATCATGTAACAATGATGAAAGTTGGTTCGGACATATCAATAGGGGTATTTGATAGCACTTTTCTGTTTATAAAATCCGATGATGAAAGGTTGATTTGTGAGATAATGAATCATTTTAAAAATATACAGTTACTAAATTTGTAATGTTAATTTAGTTATTGAATTAAGCAAGTGACCCAAATAAGTATGAGTCACTATAGTACTGCTGACTTATCAAATTTTGTAATTACTTCACAAGTTAGCTATATCTAATTAAATAACATTAACCCAGTAGAATTTTAAGTAATAGATTTTCTGCTGGGTTTACTAATATGCACAATAAACAAGTATTGTATTAAGAATATGGAGAACCTGATAGCATTATTATTTCAAAACTACTTTGGTAGATTATGTTACAAATGTGACTTATAATAATTAAATGGGAAATAATTAGAAATATAGATAGGACTTATATTATGTAGAACATGCAACAAGTTACACCGTACTATAATCCAAATTGGGGTAGGAATATAAGTCTAGGACTAATAATTGTATATATACAATTATTTTAAAGTTTATATAGTTGAAATTTATGGATATGTAATGAAAATTAAGATATAATAGTATAAAAGCAATTGTAGCAGAAATGAGGTCTATAAAATGAGTAATATAATATTCCGAAAAATAGATGATTTATTATTACAGTTAAATAAATGTCGTCCACTTACAGAAGGTGAAGTAGAGCGATTAAGGGATGAATTCTTAATTGATTTCACATACAACTCTAATGCTATCGAAGGGAATACTCTAACTTTACAGGAAACGGCACTTATTATTAATGAGGGTATTACTATTTCTAAGAAACCATTAAAAGATCATTTAGAAGTAATGGGGCATAAAGATGCATATTTTTATGTAGAAGATCTTGTCAAACAGAAAATCCCACTTTCAGAAAAAGTGGTAAAAGATATTCATAGCTTGGTGTTGATTGATAAGCAACAGGATAAAGGTGTATATAGACGATTACCAGTTAGAATTATGGGAGCTGTTCATGAACCACCACAACCTTACCTTGTACCTGTTCAAATGAATGAGTTGATTTTAGAATATGAAGAAATGATAAAAAAAATGCATCCGGTAGAGCGTGTAGCATTATTTCATTTAAAATTTGAGGGTATTCACCCATTTATTGATGGTAATGGACGTACGGGTAGATTGTTACTAAATTTAGAACTTATGAAGGAAGGTTATCCTGCTATCAATGTGAAGTTCGGAGATAGAAGCAGATATTATGATTGCTTTACAGCATATCATGAATCAAATGGTAATCCAGAAGCTATGGTTCAAATGGTTGCAGAGTATGTGAAAGAGACACTAGAGAGGTATTTAGAGATAGTGAGTTTTTAACTATAAAGTAAATATCTTAATGAAGAAAAATGAATATTTATATTTTAAATGTTAAAAAATGAGGAAGGTATACTTGACTTTAAGTATTATCTTCCTTATTTAATATGAAATAAGATACAATATTCTTATGTGTTTTAATAGTAGCATTATCTACAATCATGGTACTATAACCCTGAGTTTTGTCGCATGTTGAATGCAGATGGCTTAGTTGGTAGTACAGGGGATTTATTATCACATAATATATTTATGTATTGCAAAAATAATGCTGTTAATATGAGTGACCCTTCAGGATTTAGAGAAATTCAAACTGCTACTCTTGCTGAAGAGACTGAAGAGATGAGGAAAGTTTCTCTTGCGGCAATGAGCAATATCTCACATAAGGGTAAATCAATCAAAAATCAGATATCTACCTTGAATTCTATGAGTAATGATTTGATGAATAATGCACAAAAGTATGGTAAGGAAGCATCTGAGAATGAAGATATTGTACTTGGTGTTAGTATTTTGAAATGGGGTGTAATAACATATACAGGTACTTTTGGACGTATTGGAGCACGTATAGCAGGAACCATGGGTTTAGGAAATGAAATTTATGATAATCGTTCAGATACAAGTATAAATGAACATATTACGCAAGGACTAATTACATCGGGAAACTTTAGGGCGGCTGCTGAGTTATCAGAGTCACATGCAATTCTTAGGGCATGGGATTCTATTAAGAGTGTATTTAAGCTACGGCCACTTAGAACTATCCCATATACGAGAATGAAAGAAAAACTTAATTAATTTAATGAAAGAGATCGTTTAAGAATAACTTCTACTAATTCTTAAGCCGACTCTGAGGAGGCGGAGGATAGTGTATGAGGAGTTTGTTAACATGGTATCATCCGTTGGATTTCCGATAGCTGTGAGTGTATACCTTCTTGTTCGATTTGAAAAGAAGATTGAAATTCTCAATAAATCTATTCAAGATTTAACAGTAGTTATAACGACGGTGATGGGAAATGAAAAAAGATGAGAGTGTTGTCTCTCATCTTTACTTTATAGGTCTACTGCTGGTGAGTTTTTTCTGCCATGACGATGTCCGTGTCCATGCCTATTTCCTTTACAGACATTGCAATTTCTTTTGTTATCAAAATCACTACAAAGTCTATAGTTACCACCTTCGATTATTAAAACCTTACCATTCACTAAACTATCTGCTAATTTTTTACGAGCATCATTATAAATTCTTTGCACAGTAGAGCGTGCCACTTGCATAGTATCAGCAGTTTCTACTTGATTTAATCCCTCCAAATCCATTAGTCTAATAGTTTCATATTCTTCTACAGTCATTATTATAGATTCATTAACATTTTCAGATATATCTATAGGACCGAATTTATTAATTTCTGGTAATGAACAAACATTTCTCCATTTTTTTGGTCTCACCATTGCACTAAACCTCCTTAGAATAATTATTACAGAAATCTTCACCTTCTATAATAACATTCATTTTAATTCATGGAAATCTTTACTCATTATTGTCAACAGTATCTAAATTGTTAGTAGAGTCTAATTGATTATTTATTTCATTAAGTCTTTGCTCTAGAGTAGCTTTTTCCTCAATAAGTAAATCTTTTTCAGTTTGTTGATTGGCTGAAGAATCAAAATTATTTGCTCTAAATCTTCTACCTAGTCCTCTTCCACTAAATCCTCTTCTACCAAATCCTCTTCTACAACCAAAACCAAGTCCAAGACCCAAACCACCAATTGCACCTACTACTTTAGTTGCATTACAAAGTCCCATTCCTCTTCCTGTTCTTTCACCTTGGCCCATAGGACCAGTACCATCTCTTCTTGGCATAAAATTACCTCCTTTAAGTTTTGGGCATATACCCTATACATTCATTATAATCTATTATGGGTATATGTCAATAACCGATTTGAATATTCTAATAAAAATTTAGATAAATTTTGTAAAAATAGGTTTATAACTTGTATGTACTTAATGAAAGACAATAAAGAAAGAGATCGTTTAAGAATAAGGTCTACTAATTGCTTTCAAAAAACATATAAAGTTTTTAATTCAACTAATTATTTATACAAGTCCAAAACTCATTAATGCCTGAGATTTTGTACATATATAAATATAGTTTCATAATAAAACTTTTAATTGAAGATTCGATATTTTTGAAAACAAAGTAGAACTAATCCTTAAGCCGACTCTGAGAAAGGGGGTTTTTACATGGCAGTTCAAGTAACAAAATTGAAATCTGATTTAGTTTTCAGAGTAATCACTGGTCAAAATGAAGAAGGTGAAGATGTTTTAAGAACTAAAAGTTTTTCTAAGGTAAAAACTGATGCAGCAGATCAAGCTGTTTTTGATGTTGCAAATGCTATCAAAGAAGTTCTTGCACATCCAGTCTTTGAAATCAGAAGAGTAGATGCTGAACTACTTGAAGAGGGAATGTAATTATTTTAGTGACAAGTGATAAGTTACAAGTGACAAGTTAATGATGATTTTCTTACAGAAAATCTTTGATTAAGCCTCTGCTAGCTTCGCTTACTGGTGAAATGAACATTTGATATGGGAAAAGGTTTTTTTATCTTTAGTTAATTAAAAGCTTTCACTTGTGAAAGGTGTCTATAACTTGTCACTTATCACTTGTAACTTGTCACTACGTTTGTTAAAAGTGCAATACATATTAAACTAAAACTATTGGGGGTATATAAGATGAGTAAAAAACTAGTTATGAAATTCAAAGATGCTGCTGGGGAGTCAAAATCTATGACTGTTACTGATGTTAAGGATGGTATTACAAAAGCTGATGCTGAGGCGCTTATGGATACTATTATTGCAAAAGATATATTTGCTTTTGGTCCAGATGTTTTATCCGCAAAAGATGCAGCGAGTATAGTTGAAACAACTGAAACTGATTTGTTTGATAATGAACTATAGATAAGAAATATATAGCTAGAAAGGTAGTTCACTTCACTAAGAATTTCTAAAGTTTGTTTAAATACCTTTTACGCAATATATTCTTTCTGTTGCTAAAATGATTATAAAACATAAATATATAATTAGCATAATGCACTCACTAATGGTGGGTGTTTTTCAATGATTAGATGAACAACGTCAACTGTATATCTATCCAAGGCCATAACTCATTAATGCCTGAGATTTTGTACATGTATAGATTAAGTTTACGTAATATTTATCTTTATATAGGAGGGGAAATGAATGGATGTTATAGATTCTAATTTGGTGTTTATGAGTAATATGAGTTATGGAAATAAGCCGGATAAAATAATACTACATCATGCAGCAAAAGGATATTTAATAAAGAAGAATAGCAGTAAATATGATAGAGTTGTTGTGAAGATTCAGCAGATGTTAACGAAGCTTGGATATGATGTTGGAGAGTGTGGAGTTGATGGGTATTTTGGGGAAGATACTGAGAAAGCTATTAGGGAGTTTCAGAGAGAGGGTGGGATTATGGTTGATGGACTTGTAGGAGAGGTTAGCTGGGGGAAATTGTTTGGGTGAGATTGTGTTAGAAAAATGTTGATTATTTAATGATTAAATAGGACAACTTTGAAATTTGAGTTGTCCTATTGTTGGGTACTATAAGATATTATGAGTTAAGTTTTGTTTTGAGAATTGATAGTATATATGGGGATTTAAATTCATTAGCTAGTATATCCATATAAATTTCGTCATATTTTTGCCCGGCAATTAATTTAGCTTCTCTTAGTTTACCTGCTTCTTTAAATCCTATTTTTTTATAGCAGCTTATTGCTGGATTATTGTATGAATATACTTTAAGATGGATGTTGTTCAAATTAAGTAAGTTAAATCCAAAGTCAAGAAGTAATTCCAATGCTTGTTGACCATAACCATTTCCCCAATAATTTTTAGCTCCAATAAATATTCCTACTTCTCCAGTGCGATTTATATAATCTATGTTTGGAAAACCAACATTTCCGATAACTGCATTGGTTTCATTGTCTATAACCGCAAAATTGAAATCGCTTTTTGCTAACCGCTCTAATGTATTTTTTTCAGATTCTTCATCAATTAACATGGTTGAAAATATCATTCCCATAGCGACTTCCATATCATTTACCCATTCAGTATATTTAACATAATCATTTTTATCAATTGGAGATAGATAAACTTTATCACCAATTAGCTTTTTAAAATACATAGTTAGCCTCCTTATAATCGTTTAAGTATACTTTACAAATACCTATAATATACTAATTTCTGTTTTTAAAATTATACACAATATAGATAATATTATCAATGAAATATCTATAAATAATTTATACAAGAGGTGTGCAGAAACTAAAATAGTTTTGTATATAAGAGTGTAGGAAATATTAAGATCCATTTAATTAACGATGTTTTTTTTGAAAGTAAAATTTGAAGGAAACAATAATGAAATTAATTGTAATGCTAAATTTTCAATCCATAAATGGTAAATTATATAGTGTGTGCTATTATTTGTGATATAATAGTTCGTGGATTACGTCATAATTTAGACTAATTTAAAGTAATTGGTTTAAAGTTAATATTTTAGGTTTAAGTGTATAGTAGTTTTAAAAGAGTATTTTTTTTGAAACTGGACTAGTTATGTTTATAATGGGCAGCTAAAATATTACTAAATGAAGCTATAATTTTAAAATTATAGCTAAAAATTTGTGGTGATATATTTTGGGAATAGATTTTAAATTTTTGACATAATGTGAGAAATGACTGGTACCATAGTGAGACAAACTTGTTTAACTCACTTGCTAATTCAAGGTTGAGTGAATCTCACAATCAAAATTTTAATATTATGTATGAATATATAATCATATAAAGGAGAATATGGTATTGGGTGATAAGTTAATTGTAATAAATAATGTATCAAAAAGCTTTGGTAAAAAAAAAGTTTTAAATGATATTAATATTGTAGTAGAAAAAGGACAGTCAATTGCTTTGCTAGGTCACAATGGAAGTGGAAAGAGTACTTTTCTTAAGATTATATGTGGATTATCAAGAATAAATTCAGGACAAATAAGTTATAGTGCTGATTTAAAATTTAATTATGTTCCTGAACGTTTCCCAAAGATGAATATTACTGCAAAACAATATATAAAACATATGGGATTAATAGACGGATTGTCTCCTCAAGTAATAGAACAAAAAAGCGAAGAATTATTTAGTAAATTTTTTATGAAGGAAATGATAGATATTTCGTTAAAGCATTTATCAAAAGGAACATTACAAAAAGTGAGTGTTATTCAAGCCATTATGACAAAGCCGGACGTTTTATTATTAGACGAACCATTATCTGGGCAAGATATGGAATCACAAAATGTATTTATTGAATTAATAAATGAATTAAATAAACATGGAGTTACAATCATTATGTCTTGCCATGAGAGGTTTTTAGTAAAAAAAATATCTGATGTTGTATATGAAATAAAGAATGGAAAATTAGAATATAAGGAGTTAAGCGAATTATATAAAACAGAATATGATATTTTAAATTTTTTAAAATCAAATGAGCATAAAATTATTAGCTCTGATATAGAGGATATGGTTGAAAAGATAGAAAATTATGATGGAAAAATCAAAATGGTCGTTCAAAGAGAAAAAAGTAATGAATTAATTATAAAAATGATAGAAGAAGGTTATCTATTAAGGGGGATGTACAGTGAATATGCTTAAGAACTTATTAATATATCATTATAAAATTTATATAAAATCGAATAAGTTTATAATCCCTTTTTTAGTATGGCTAATATGGATTTATTCAATTTATTCCACTACTCATGTATCTGTAGTGTCAAACTTTCTTTTATCAATGGGATGTTTGTTTTACTTAATGGTTTGGATAGGGTTAACTTATATGGAAATAGAGGATTCAATATCTGAACAATTATTGATATTAAAGGCTAGAAGTGAAAATATATATTATGTTAGCAAAATTTTATTTCTTGTGTTCATTGGAATGACAATGAGTCTTATTGGAGTTATATTTCCAATAATTAAAAACATAATTGGAAAATCTCAACTTTATAGTACGGATATTACTATAAGTGATTTAGGTATCGCTTTGATTTTCCATTCTTTTGTATCAATATTAGGAGTAACAACAGGAACTTTATTACATCCAAGAATTATGAAGGAAAGAAAAATGGCTATTATGCTAACCGTTGCAATTGCATTAATGAGCATAATAAAAATACCAATGAATATAGAAATACCTTTTACTCGTTTTCTAACATGGATTTTTCCGCCTTTGTTCAATACTTTTGAGTGGTTTACCGGAAAAGAACATTTTATTATTAAAGATGTAGGAGTTGCAATACTTTATATAAGTGTTTATAGTGGTATATTTATTTTTTTTCAGTTGAATTTTCTAAAAAGAAATAAGTTTTAAACATATAGTTTAATCCTAAAGAGTTATCATAAACTGTAAAAAAGAACGTGTATGATAAAAGTAGAAGAAGCATTGATGGATACTATAAAATAGGACTAAATAGGTTTAAAAAATACACTCATTTGATTGAGTGTATTTTTGTGTTCTTGAAGTTTATGAATAGGTTCAAAACGAAATAATACCTGATATTTTGGCCTTGCATAGATTAAGTTTTGTTAATATATATAATACTCGCTAACTAAATTGATTTGGCTATATTTATTTGTTAACCAATTAAGTAGATAATATTGAAGAAATATGCTTGGGAATTATCATATTTTTATACTTAATATGGTATAATTTACATTGGTATCGTCATTATCAAATGGAGAATGTTTACAAAACATTTCCCGTTTAGTAGGAGTAGCAGTTGTGATATGGACATGCTACAAATGTTTAAAATGGCAATTTTAAATAATACTAAATCAATCAAGCTATAATCATAAATAGTGATTATAAGGCAATTGTTTTTTTGATAGATGCTCAAATGTTATTAAAATAAATATTAATTCTGCATATGCTAAAACAGATATGTTAAGTTGGACTGAAGTAGAAGAAGTTTTCATTTATAATGACAATGGAAATAAAATAATTGGAATATATCCATCAAATATGAAAGAAGTTTTAAACAAAATGAGTTTATTAAGAAGAGTTATGTTAGGAAGTCCTAAAATAATAAGTATTCCTAAGAATGCAATTTCCGTGGATATTGATGACTTATATATTGAAATCATGATTCGTATGAATAACAAATAGCAAGCACGAGCAACTACCTATTAATGCTAATAATCTATAGTTGAATTAGTGCAATAATTGGTCAAATTCTAATGCTTTAATAAGAGCTGAAAAATCAACACTTTATTCATTAGTATTGGGAAATTCCATAAATATTTGAGAGTTAACTTGATAATTATAGTTTTAAAGGAGCAAAAATATGAAGAAACAATTACTGATTATAGGAATATTAATATGTTTAGTACTGTTTAGTTGTTATGGTATGAACCAAAAATATGTAAGTAACCTAAATAAACAAATACTACAATTAAAACAAGAAAAAATAGAATTAAATAATCGGTTGAAAGAAATCGAAAGAGAAAATTTGGATTCTAGTATAAGTGAAGAGATAAATTATTTAGATACACTGATAGAGGGAAAAGAAACGTTTACTTCATATGAAAATATTATCAAAAACTTTGGACAACCAAAGAAAGTAAAGAATATTATTAATAAAAATGGTGTGTATATTCATGGACATTTTGCAATTTTAATTTACGATGGCATTGAATTTGTTTTAGGATGTAGTGGAGATTCGGATAATCCGTTTTCTATTAATGAAAAAGATGAAGTCTTTAGAGTAGATATAACAACCAATAATTATAAACTAAATAGGAATTTCCTTAATAATCTAAAAGTTGGTGATTCACCAGAAAAAATAGCTAAATATTATAATAAAAAAATAACAGAAATTAATTATGATAGTCATAGTCACATGGAAGTAGTAGTCAAATCATTACGTAATGATATTGAAACATATCAATACCAGAAAGGAATTTATTTTGAAGGTGAAAATGATAATGGACTCTGTTTAGGAATAGTATTATTAATAGATGATGATAAAATTGCTAGGATAGTTTTGGGATTACCAACTGCTGGATAAGAAAAATCTATGCTTCTAATTATCATAGTTTTGTTCAGTTTAAGATATTACAGATTAAAAGCAAGTTCGTCAGCAAAGTTTTTCGCAAATAGTACCATTGCTAGTTAACAAACATCAAAAAAGTGAATAATTGTTAGTTAGTGCGCTCATAATCAGGAGGGTATTATTTTACTGGTGAGGATAAACAAATTCTTTAGCATTTACTTATCTTGGGATTTGTATAAATAATGAATTACAAGATAATGAAATTTTTATGGAATTATATATATAATTAAGAATAATGTCTGTTTTGAAAATATAATATTTATGATAAATATTAGGAGAAAATTTATATGAAAAAAATAATTTATATTATTTGTATTTTAACTATCTTAGTTGGATGCTATAAAAAAGATGTTTTCACCCTTCCGTCAAAAGAAGAAGTTGAAAAATATTTAATTGAAAACAATATGACACCAATAACATTTAAGAATGAGGATAGTTCAACTCTAGTTTTATATGAAAAAATAAATGTTACAGGTCTTGTTATTTTATCTGTTTATAAAGATAGTGATATACTTAATGCAATAAAAAGTACTAATGTTGAAAGTGGAAATGAAGATCCCATTTCAACTAGCCTTGTTTCATTGGGAAGTGATAATAGGGTTACTATTGGCACGATAATAATTAAAAGTAGTGATATATTACATAAAGCATATAAAGTAAAAATAGAAATAAAAACTAGAAATGGACTCGTTGAAGGAAGTGAATTTTTTAATAATAAAAAAGGTGCTATTATTTATTTTAAAAGAGATGATATGGTTGATGCAAAAATACAGAGATTTATTATTTTCGATAAAGATGGTAAAGAAATATATGTGAGTAACTAATAGAAATCAACTTTGGGAAATACATATTCTCAGAAAATGCATCGGGTGGGATATTGCTAGAAAGAAACTTATATAGTAGGTGAACGTAATGAGTTTTAATATATAGTTATAGGCTTAGTTTTATCTTTTTTTAATAACAAGAAAAAATAGCAATTGCCATTTGAAAGGATAATTTTATGGAAAATAAGATTTTACCAAAAACCAAAAAAATACAAGGTGTTATTTTAATTATAGTTGCTTTCATTTCAATTTATAATACAAATAACAATCCAACTATCTTAATTGAAAGAATATTAAAGCCTATTAAAATAGGAGGGGGAACTTTATTTTATGCAGGGTTAGTCCCTATACTATTAATCTATTATGGACTTAAAAGCATTAATAAAAATGGAGATTATAGACTTTTAAAAACGAGAATAAGAAGAATTATTATAACGTTAATAATTTTGAATATTGGTCTTCATTTATCTACTAATACAGTGAAATTCATAAAAGGGATGTCAAAAGACTTAAATGCAATATATTGTTATCGTGACAATGATTTTAATAGTTTGAGTGTTGGACAAGATCAAGATAATAATTTAATAGTTACTAGTAGTATAGAGTTGGAAAATTGTAGTAATGAATCACAAGAGTTTAATATTGCTATAGTAATACCCGAGAATTTTAAAAAGTTTATACATGAAAATATCCAACTAAAAGATAATGAGTTTCAGACTAGTAAAAAGTTTGTTTTACATGGTAAAGAGAGAAAGACTATTACAGCAGAATTTTTTGTAGAAGAAATGGATGAAGATTTAAGCTTTGTTTCAAGTACATGGCCTTTTGAATTTACTTTATTTAATGATAATCAAAAGGTGCAATTTATCAATAAGGTAAATCAATTTTAGGTTTCATTAAAACTATTATTATCCATATGAGTATAGAAATTAAGGAGAATGAAATGAGTTTACCTGTTTTTAAGCTTGTCTGATTATATTTATAATAGCTCATGGTATTGAGATTAAGAAAAGAATGAAAAATAGTATAGATTATAAATGTGTAAAAGTTTTTATAATTAGGCTCTGTTTTAAAGCAGTGTTGATAATAGAACGTATAAAAGTGGACAGATTAATTTGTCCACTTTACTTCTTAATCCTAATAATTTAAGGTTGTTCATAAATTCTAATTGATAAATTGGAATTTATATATTTCGGCTTATCTTCAAACTGAGCACAATAAAAATCAAAACTAATCAAAAAACTTCCCCTTAAAAAAATTCTCATTGTCAAGTTTCTTTGCCGTCAGCCTGAACATGACGCAGCCATCTGGGCATACAATGTCCTTGCTATATTTACTATTGCCGCCAATGTTCTCTAAATCTCCGCCACTTCTGACCGACTCCATGATTGGGAACATAATCATCATAACCTTGGAACAGATACCCTGTCCATCCGAATTTACGGGACAGCCATAGGTGCAGGTATACTTATCCCCCACTTCCTCGCCGTTTCGGCAGTACCGCTCTGTATGGTCACTGCGAAGAAATCCAGTTACCTCAATTTCAAATTCGTACTCTTCATCATACCATTTTTTCATGATTAACCTCCAATGTCTAATTTATCACGCAGTTTAATAAACAACTCACTCGCATAATAATACGATTGTTCAATACTTTATATTCTTATTATACATAATTTATGGATTATAATTCCAGTAATTATGTAAATAAAATTGAATTTATACTAGCAAGCTCGCTATCAAGTTCTCTCGCAAGAGGGTTTAACCCTAACCGACTTTTGTAGAAATATCAGAAGTTGTCCATGAGCAACTTAGGGCATTATATATCCTTAATATGGTCTCTAGGAGTAAGGAGCTTTTTATAAACTTTGTATAAATAGTGAATATGAAATAATTATTTTAGTTCCTATTATACATATAATGGACAAGTAATAATGTTACTAAATTAGCAACTAAACCTGAGAAATAAATCGATAAGTAGCCAACATAAATGATATATACATCAATTAATCTTACAATGACTAATTTGGTTTTATTTCCACATGGTGGTATTTTGTGGGGATATATGCATTTGTATTTCTTAAGGAATTTGTAAGATTTTCGTAAGTAAAAAGAGAACTCCAATATGTATAATAGAAGTATAAGGATTAAATGAAAGGAGAAATATGGATATTATAAAGAAATTTAATAAAAAAGTAATTGTTTTTATATTGTTGGTATTTGTGTTAACATCTTTTTCATATTATAAGATAATTAGTACCGGTACACTTGAAGGAAATGAACAATATGTATTTATTGCAATGTGGATGCCAGCAATATCAGCATTTATTACAAAAATCATATTTGATAGAAATTTAAAAGGATTAGGGTGGAAAATAGGAAAACTGAAATATCAAGGTATAAGCTATGCTATTCCTTTATTTTCAGGATTAGTAGTATATTCAATAGCATGGATAAGTGGAATTGGAGGACTTGATTTAACTACAATTGGAATCAATAATGTGCCTACGGGTATAACTAAATTTTTACTATTTGCAACTCTAGGGGTCATGGGAAGTGCAATTTCGGCTGTAGGAGAAGAGATAGGATGGAGAGGTTTTCTTGTACCTGAGCTGCTAAAAAAATATTCATATACAAAAACTTCTATAATAGTTGCTGTAATTTGGAACTTATATCATTATCCTTTTTTACTTTTTAGTGATTATAATAATGGAGTATCAATAGGTTTATCATTGGTTGCCTTTACAATATCTATTTTTGCAGTATGTTTTATTACAACATGGTTAAGAATTAAATCCGGAAGTTTATGGACTGGAGTTATAATCCATGCATCTCATAATCTTTTTATTCAAGCAGTATTTGATCCTATAACAATAGATAAAGGATATACAAAGATGTTTACAACAGAATTTGGAATAGGATTAGCTATAGTATATGCAATAATCGCATTCTATTTTTGGAAAAGAAGAGGGCTAGTGTGTTAGCCTCTTTAATTATATATAATTGTTCTTTGCAAAAGCACTTCATATAAATAACCCTCCTATTGATGAAATAATATAAGAAGAATGTATATTACTCCAAATAAGAATAGCCCTCGTTCTATTCAATAGGTAAATTGTGCTGTTTCAAGAAAGAAAGTTTATCCCAGTAACCTCTTTGAAATAAAATCTTATCATTCACTATTTGAAAAAAACCGCACCCCCTCAAACCTAATGGGTCACGCCATTCCAAAATTGCCCACTGCCCATCTTCAAAAATATTTTCAACGATACAAACCATTTTTGCTTGAGAAAACTCTTGTTCAAACATTTTTCTTATAGCATCTTTCCCTGTAACGGGCTCATTGGCAACCTGATGGTTTATTGCATTATCATCATATAATTCTGAAATAATTTCTGTATCTGCATTGTTAAATGCGTCAACCCATTGACAAAGTATTTCTTTTGGCTTCATATAATTCACCTCCTAGTAAATGAAATAATCTTTAATTCACTTCATTATATATTACAATTGTTCATTATTTAAGTCAAGCTTACGCGTGTATCACTATCTAAATATACAATTTTATCTATAATATGTTTATATATACAAATAAATGTGACATTTACCCAACTATTTTGATATAATATTCTTAAGATGGTAAAATTATGTATAAAAATAGAGTATGTGGTGATAAAATGTATAAACTTGAGGAACTTATTGATAGTAATGATATAAAACCTTTAATACAAGACTTTGGCGATATGAACAATACAACAATTATGATTATTGATAGTGAAGGGAAGATTCTATTAAGGTCAAAAAGTAGTGCTTTATGTGAAAAATTTCATGGAGCTAACAAAGATCTTAGTATTAAATGTACAACAGATAAACACTTACTGGTATGTCCCAATAAAGAATTGACAAAATGCCATTTTGGTATGGGAATATTATCAGTACCAATAAAAATTTTCGGTGAAATAATTGGATATATTCAAATGGGGCAATTTTTTACTAGAGAAGCGGATTTAGAATATTATATTAATAAGGCAGAATTATACGGATTTAATACAGAAGAGTATTTAGAGGCATTAAGTCAAATACCTATTATACCCATAGAAAAATTAGGAAGTTATAAAAATTTTCTTGCTAGGGCCAGTTCTACTATAGTAAAGGGAAGTTATAAAGAATTAATAGTAAAAGAACAAGGAGATATTATAAAATCTAGCAACCAATTGCTTGAAAAAGAGATTAATAAAAGAACTATGGAGTTAATTAAAACTAGCTTTATGTATAGAGAGAGCAGAGAGAAATATAGAAGTCTTATAGATTTTCTTCCGGATGTGATATATGTAGTAGTTGACGGTAAGATACAATTTGCAAACGAAGCAGCTCAAAATTTCTTTGGTGTAAGTAAAATAACTGATATGATAGGAGTACATGAAAAAGAATACTTAAAGATTCACCATACTTATGAAGAAAAGATAAAACATGTTATGGAAAAAGTAAATAAAGGACATGATTTACCTTTTGTTGAACTAAAAGTGATAAGAAAAAAGGATAATAAAGCAATAGATGTTAACGTAGGAGTGAGCAAATATACCTATGACGAATTGAATGGATATTTAATTATTATTAGAAAATTTAGCTATAAAAAAGAAGCAGAAGAATTTAGTAGATTATTTGACGAAGCTGTGTCGTATGATAAACTAAAAACAGAATTCTTTTCAAATATATCTCATGAATTTAGAACTCCTTTAAATGTTATTATAAGCGCTTTACAGGTTTTGGAAATGTATTCTGAAGGTGACAATATAAATACTTATATTGATAAAAACAATAAATATAGAAAGATAATGAGACAAAACTGCTATAGACTATTAAAACTAGTGAATAATCTTATTGATATAACGAAAATTGATTCAGGATATATGGACGTAAAATTAGAAAATCAAAACATAGTTAGCTTAGTAGAAGAGATATCTTTTACAGTTAAGGACTATATAGAAAGTAATCAATTGATTTTTAGTTTTAAAAAGGAGATTTCTGAAAGAGTAATAGCATGTGACAGTGAAAAGATTGAAAGAATTTTATTGAACATATTATCTAATGCAGTTAAATTTACACCTTCAGGTGGAAAAATAACTGTGAGCATTACCGAAGAAGCTGATAATGTTTGTATAATTATTAAAGATACAGGAATAGGTATAGCAAAAGAAAAGCAAGAAATAATCTTTGAGAGGTTTAGACAAGTGGATAAATCTTTTGCTAGAACAAACGAAGGTAGTGGTATAGGACTTTCACTTGTAAAATCATTGGTGGAAATTCAAAATGGCAGAATTGAATTGGAAAGTGAATTAGGAAAGGGGAGTGAGTATAAGATATTCTTCCCAATAGTTAAGGACAAGCCTTTAAAATCTACTAAGGTAAATAAACCATTTAAT
This sequence comes from Clostridium sediminicola, assembly GCF_050402865.1. NCBI lineage: Bacteria > Bacillati > Bacillota > Clostridia > Eubacteriales > Clostridiaceae > Clostridium > Clostridium sediminicola. The sequence goes on along the minus strand of NZ_BAABMF010000003.1, from coordinate 165,995 downwards.
AATAATAGAGTAGAAGTATTTAATATTGAATTTTCCGATATTTATGAGAAGAATTAGAGTAGTATAACACTCACTCTTATATTATATGAAGAAAATTTTATTTAACATTAGGGTTCCTAGTGAGGAGGACAAGGTGACGAACTTGTTTAAGAGTCTTTTGAATTAAAACAAAATAAGAGCTAGCAATGATAAGGGGATTCGTTAAAATGACAATCAGTAAAAGAGATAAAAGAACAATAATATTTATACTAATACTTATTATATTTGGTATCGTAACATTAAACTTTATTTCAAACTTAGATAAAGATGAAATAAATGTCGTTGAAGGTATTGATGATACTGAAAATAGCGAATTATATATAATACGTAAATATGAGGATAATAAATATGATAGAAATAATGTCATTTATGGTTTTATGGATAAAAATGGACAAACAGTAATAGAACCAAAATATAAAGCAGTTACTCCATTCTATGAGGGAATAGCTTGTGTAAAAGATATTAATGATTATGAATATTTGATTGATAAAAATGATAATAAAATATGTGATATTGATGGATTCTATACTGGAACTTATGATGGTTTGTGGCATATACAAAAGGAGAATAAAAACGGTTGTATAGATAAAAATGGTGAATGGATTATAGAACCGAAATTTAATAATAGGTTAGATTTTTCCGAAGAGTTAGCGGCAGCAGAATTAAATAATAAATGGGGATACATAGATAGATTTGGGGAATGGGTTATAGAGCCTAAATTTGATAGTGGATTTGAATTTGCTGAAAACTTATCTGCAGTAGAAATTAAGGGAAAATGGGGATACATAGATAAAAATAGAGATTGGGCTATAGAACCGAAATTTGATAAAGCGTTTGGTTTTTCAGAAGGTATAGCTCATGTAGAATTAGATGGGAAAAGAGGGTATATAGATAATAAAGGAGAATGGGTTATTAACCCCCAATCTATGCCTATGCGAGAATTTAAAAATGGATACGCTCAAATATATGAAAACAATAAGGTAGGAATTATTAATTCAAAAGGAGAGGTTATTGTAGAGACTAAATATGATGATATATATATTTCTGCAGAAGATAATGGGTGGTTTATTTTTAAACAAAATGATTTATATGGAGTTTTTAGTGTTACAGGAGAAGAGGTTATAAAACCTATTTACGAGATGTGTTATAGGATGGACAAAACTATAATATTAAAGGATAGAGATACTATTTATTTTTTTGATGAAAATTTGAATGTAAAAAATGAACATAAAATAGGTATTGGCCTAATATTTGAATATAACCAAGATAAGGATGTAATAAATTTAATTACAGAAGTTAAACAGTTTTATTTCAATAGTGATGGTCAATTATTAAGGGAAGGGGACATTTTATAGAAATGTATGAAAAAATTTTGGCATTTCACGATTTATCAAGGAAATATTTTATCGATATACAGGAAAATTTTAAAAATGAGCTCACAAAGTTATGGAAAATAATTGAGGAAAGCCATAATGAAACAGATAATAATATAAATAAAGAAATTGAGATATATGAGGATTTTAATAAAAAACATCCTTATTGGATTATTAGAAAAGATATAGTACGTGTTATTTTAAATAGCATAGAAAGTATATTTCCAGAAGATTTTCATTCATTAGACGAAATAAAGAAATCAATAATGTTGGCATGTGAAACAGCTAATATAAGTGAAAGAATTTATTATAGTGATATATCCAATGAATTGAGAATTGAAATTTGTAATAAAGAAAAACAAAAATTTTTTAACTATATTGAAAACAGTGATGAAATATGCCTAAAAAATTTAGAATTAATATTTTCTAGAAGGGTAATATCAAAAGAAAAAATAAATGGAGTGAAGCATAAAATAGATTTAAAAAGAGATAATCTAACATTAAAAAACATAAATATTATATGTTTTGATAAAGAGGATTTTTTAGAGGAAATTAAAACTAATAATTTACTTGAAATCTTTAGTCGTAATAAAATTGAAAAGATATATGAAATAAATAATGGAGGTATAGATTCAGCATCATACTACATGGATATATTAGCAATGGATATATCTAGAGTAGGGTTATTTTTTGCAGATGGATTTAATAAATATTGGTGTTCAGATGAAATGGACTGGATGATAGAAGAAAATCATGAAGGATATTATTTTGTTTATGGTGAATGGTTAATTAAAGAAATAAAAAAAATATGGCCAACTTGGGAAGAGAGAGTGGTTGAATTTTCATGATATTTATACATAAATATAAAAAGATAGGAACTAAGAGAGATAAGGCTAAAAGGAAAAATTGGATTAGTTTGTTAGTAATCTTGATATTTATTGGGTTTATATTAATTTTCAAAGCAGGATTTAGAATAAGTCCGCTTGCAGCTTCTAGAGTGAGTGGTTTCATCCAAAAAGAGTTTGAATTATTAGATGAAATAGATTTAGATTGGGCATATATTCATTTTTATTATGATGAAGATAATGACATGTATTATACCACAATCTCAGAAAAAAAGTTTTTTATGTATGTTAGTCATTTGTATGTAAGGCTTTATGGAAATAAAAATGATCCAATTAAAACAATAGGAAGTATGTTTTACAGTAATGGAAAGGGAAAAACAGTTAATTTATTTATGGTTAAATCTGATGATGAGAATATAGATTCAATTATTATTAGGCAAGAATCTAAAATAATTGAAAGAAAAATCCAGGTTGATAATCCTGAAATAATAGTAATAGATAATTCTATAAACTGGGATTTAGTTGATGTAGTTGCAGTAGATAAGTTTGGAAAAGAGAAATACTATTATGGAGTTCCAAAAGGTACAGGTTTTTTAAATGGAAAAGATATTAAATGGCATAAAGTTAAAGTGTTATCAAATGATCAATAGTTAGATTATGAGGTTAGACAGCAATTAATAAATGGATACTATTTAATAGCAAACTTACTCTAAGACAATAACTAATATAAAAAAGAGAGGATAAAGACTATGGAATATGAAATTATAACCTTTGGACCTCTTTGCGTAGAGTCTAAATGGCAAGGATGTGGAGTTGGTGAGCTGTTACTAAGAGAAACGATGAACTTAGCTGTAAATAAAGGGTATAAAGGTATTGTAATTTTTGGAGAACCAGATTATTATCCTAGAATAGGATTTAAAACATGTGATGATTTTAATATTACAACTGCTGATGGTAAAAACTTTGCTGCATTTATGGGAATTGAATTAGCAGAAAATAGCATGAAAGGAATAAAAGGAAAATTCTATGAAGCAGAAGTTTTTGAAAATCTTCCAAAGGAAGAAGTAGAAGAATATAATAAAAAATTTCCACAACTACAAAAATTAAGATTTCCAGGACAATGGGATTAATTGTACAAAAGAATGAGCGAGAATACTGAAATTGGGGGATTTAGTATGAAGAAAGAAGCAGAAGTTAAATATTATAAAATTGGAAAGATATCTAAGATTTGCAATATACCTATCAGAACTTTACATCATTATGATGATATTGGTTTATTAAAACCAGCAAAAGTTGATTCCATAAATAATTATCGTTACTATTCTCATGAACAATTACTTGAGATAAATACCATTAAATATTTTAAGGTGGCTGGTTTCTCGCTTAACCAAATTAAAAAGCTTCTAGAAAGAAATGATTTGGAATATAGTCAGCAAATGATTAAATGTAAAAGCCAAGAAATTGAAACAAATATATTGAAACTCACATCATTAAAGAATAAACTAAACCTTTATCTTCAGAAGATGACAAGTAATGACCAAAACTTGACTAATTCTATTGATATTCATGTAAAAGACATTCCTGTTTCATATGTTGCATATTCAAGATATACTGGATTATGCAACCAAGATGAATTTTATTTAAGATTTACAAAGTTAAATAATATAGTAGAAAAGAATGGTTTTCAAATGGCTGGTACAATGATGGCTATTTATTATGATGATTATAGAAATTTTGATTACACTCAAGCAGATATAGAAGTGTGTGTTAAAGTTGGTGAGAATAGAGAACATGATAATGCTGTCAGGAAGTTTGGAGGTTTTCTTGGCGCAGTAGCTTATCATTATGGAAGTTATCAAACAATGAGTCAAACCTATAAGAAAATGTTAGATTGGCTAGAGAAGAATAACTTAGTTTTTGTAGGAGAAGCTGTTGAAAATTATATTATTGATGCTATAACTACTAGTTGTGAGGATGAGTACATAACTGAAGTAATATTACCGGTAAAAAAGATATATTAATTTCTTGACTCTACAGTATCTGTAGAGTTTATAATTTTATTATGAAATATTTTGAGGAGGAGATATAAATGAATGCTATAAAAATTACTTTAGGAGTGCTTTTATTAATTATAGTAGCAATAGTTTTATTTTTAAATTATGTTGGGTTCTTTTCTAAAATTGTTGTTGAAGAAAAAGAAATGGGACCATACGTTTTAGTATACGATGACCATAAAGGAGACTATAAGGGAACACGAAAGATACAAGACAATATTTACGATTCGCTTTTAAATGAATATGGCATTGAAACTTTTAAGGGCTTTGGAGTGTATTATGATGATCCCAAAAAGGTTTCCAGGGAAGAATTAAGAAGTATAGCTGGTTGCATTTTGGAGAAATCGGATTATAATAACATTGAAAAACTGAAAGAAAATAATTTTAAAGTTACAGAAACACCAAAACAAAAATCTATAGTTGTAGAGTTTCCATTTAAAAATGCGTTTTCAGTTTTTGTTGGGATTATGAAGGTTTATCCTGAAATTAATAAGTATGTAGAAAAGAATGGGTTAAAACAGAAGGAAATAATGGAAGTTTATGATGTTCCAGCTAAAAAGATTATTTATATAATGAACTAGTCTTTTCTATTATTAAATCTTGTAAATATGGGTATAATATTACTAAAATAAATCTAGTGGTGGTAATAATCTATGAAAAAAGTTTTAATTACAGGTTCTGGTACAGGTCTTGGAAAAGATGCAGCTATTGCATTGAGTTCTAGAGGGCATTATGTATATGCAACTACTCACTCAATAGAGCAAGCAGATTTGTTAAATAAAATAGCAAAGGATAACCATCTTCCACTTAAAAGTTTTAAGTTGGATATTTTATCTGCTAATGATAGATCTTTAGTTGATGATTTATCTATAGATGTATTGATAAATAATGCAGCCATTGGAGACTCGGGTTCTGTAAGTGAAATAGATGTTGATAGATATAGACAAACCTTTGAAACTAATGTATTTTCAAGTATTGAATTAACAAAAAGAGTTCTTAAGGATATGATAAAAAAAGGCTCTGGTCGTATTGTTTTTGTATCATCATTAGGTGGAAGAGTGACTATACCCTTTTTATCACCTTATACAGCTACAAAATTTGCTATTGAAGCAATTGCTACATCTTTAAAGCAAGAACTAAAGGAGTTAAAATCTACTGAAATAGATGTATCTATAATAGAACCTGGGGCTTATGCCACTGGATTTAATCAAAAGAATATAGCAAAACAATTTACTTGGATGAAGAAAAGTTCTTATTTTAAGCAAAATATTCATTCACTCCAAAAAAAGCAATATAGATACTTTAAATTAACTGAAGTAAAAAACACTAAATCCATTGTTAATGAATATATAAAAGCGGTTGAAGATGTTAAAGTTAAAGATAGATATGTTGCCCCTTGCCTTCACGGTACATTTATTCAAATTAAAAGGATTTTTGGTAAATAAGCAAGGTGTGCTGTCATAGATGCAATACATTTGCTCATACATAATAGGAAAACCCCGAAATTCTATTCAAAAGAATTTCGGGTTTTTATAGTGAAATTAAAATTATTAACCACAAAATTTTTAATTTGAATTCTTTTTACAATCTTATTAGTAAAGGTCCCTGTACAATTAAAATAAGTGATGTTTTCATATGAATGATCTGTACCGCCTTCATAAGGACCAAAGTGACCGCTTTTTGATAGAATATTTTTTGCTATGTGACCTATACCTGACAATGATAATCCTTTATCAATTTTAGCATTTAAAAATGTGAAATTCATGCAATTACCATGTGTGTCAAGGGAGTGCGATTGAGAATGGTCTATAAATAATCTATCCGCTATTAGGTCCATAGGATTTGCATAACCTGTACCACCACCAGCAATGCCGTGCCTGCAATTAGTAGTGTGAATGTTGTAAAGATTCACATGTTTACTGCCATCGATAATAACTACACCATAGTTTAATCCTAATTTTTTAGATCCTCCAGCTATATAACAATTTTCTACTAGAACATTTCTGCTTTTAGAAATTTTTATACCAGAATCATTTGTATTTATAGATTCAATGTTTTTAACATAAGCTCTATCACAATATTGTATCAATACAGAGACTCCATATGATTTTGAATCTTTATTTCTGCCAATAGTTAAATCACTGATACCAATGTTTTTTGTTGGTGTAAAGGCTTCGGTACCTTTGCTATTAATATGCGGAAAATCTAAGTGGCAGGCTTCTGAAAATGTTAATTGTGTAGGTGCTGTTTCTACGATTTTCATTATTTCACCTTTTGTATAGTAATCACGAATAGAAACCCCATTATCCCATTCTTCAGTAAATCTGTTTGTAGAGCGGTAAGTAATGTGGTCACCTTCATGCAAATCATTATTAATGATATTTTTGGTATCACCAATAAGTAAGTTATTAGTTTGTGTAAGTACTTTTAGTGCAGGTTTAGGGGTAGTAAATGGAATTACAGATTTATTTAATCCTAAATCAATAATTGTCCTACCTATTCCACTTCCCATCACAAAAACATTTTCTTTCAGGGTTACACTTCCATCAAAATATAGAGTGGTAGGTGGTAAAAATAATGTTCCTTTGGATATGCTATCTATTGCTCTTTGTACTCGGGGATTGTCTACAGTTTCCACTCCTAGTTTGGGAAATTTATCTAAAGTAACAATGGGAGTTGTTTTTAGAATCTTTCTTTTACTCATTTAAAATTCTCCTTAAAGTATAAATTAATATTTTTTACCTATATAGTATTCTATTCATACTTCGTGGAGTAATTGCAAAATCTTAATTAAGTTCTAGTATACTGATTTTTATCGCCTTTATTGAGCATATTATGTTGACAGCAAAGTTAGACTTTACAATTAATAATATTATAGAAATAACTTTAGAGTATTTAAAATATTTAATAAATAACCCGTTTGAACAGATATTTGTATTAATTGGTGCCGTTATATGCTTTGGAATGGGAGCATTTTAAGTTTACAATGATTTTTTTACTGTTTTAGTAGATTCTATGGACAAGTATTGGGTAAAGTTGCTGACAGAATATATAATTAGTCCCAACCATATGAATCCAAAGCTTATCCCATGTTGTAAAGTAAACGCTTCGCCATATAAAAGTACACCAATGGTGAGCATAAGTGTTGGTTCAATATATTGTAAGAAACCAACAGCTGATAAGGGAATCCTTTTTGCTCCTTCAGAAAAAAGATATAATGGAACAATGGTAACAACACCGGCCAATAGAATAAAAATCCACTCATACAAACTGGAGGATAATACCCATTGTCCTCTTTCATCGCCAAAAGCTAAGGCAAATATCATAAAGGGTAGTAAAAATATTATCTCAGCTAGTAAGCTATTTAATGAATCTAATTGATATAACTTTTTCAATAGACCATATAAAGCAAAACTAAAAGCCAATAATAGTGATATCCATGGAAATTGTCCATGACTGATGGCCATATATAAAACACCAATGAGAGCTAAAAATATAGCAAAGTATTGAATTTTTGATAATTTTTCTTTCAGTATAAAAATCCCTAAAAACACACTGACTAGAGGATTAATATAATAACCAAGACTAGCTTGTACAACGTACCCTGAATTTACTGCATAAATAAACACTCCCCAATTAATTGCTATAAAAAATGATGATAACAATAACTGAAGGCGTGTCTTCTTATTCTTTAAATAATCGATAAAATGAATATTTTTAGTAATGTAAACAATGGCTATGAATGAAACAGTTGCCATAATAATTCTTATAGCCAATAATTCTACAGAGCTTAAAATCGACAATTGTTTCCAATAAATCGGCAATATACCCCATATTAAATAAGAAGTGAACACATAAATATATCCAGATAATTTTTTTTTGTCCATTTAATATTGTACCTCCTTTTAGCAGTTAAAGACATTATAGCTAGACCTTCTGGGCTTTTATACCATTATGAAGTAGAGTGATAGTTTGTAATAGAGAATTGTCTATTGTTTCCAATCCCTGTTTAGGTATAGAAAAAAGAAGAACTTTTAAATAAAGTCCTTCTTTTTAAACTTGATCTAAAGTACGTTTTAAGAATTCTTTAGTACGTTCTTGAGTTGGATTGTTAAAGATTGTGTTGGCATCGCCTTCTTCAGCGATAACCCCTTTATCCATAAATACTACACGATCAGCAACTTCTTTAGCAAATTCCATTTCATGAGTTACTATTAACATAGTAAGTCCTAATTCTGCAAGTTCCTTCATAACTTTAAGAACTTCTCCTACCATTTCAGGGTCAAGAGCTGATGTTGGCTCATCAAACAACATAACATCCGGCTCCATAGAAAGTGCTCTAGCAATAGCTACACGTTGTTTTTGACCACCAGATAATTGTTTTGGTTTTGCATTAACAAATTGCTCCATTCCAACGACTCTTAAATATTTCATTGCTACTTTTTCCGCTTCTTCTTTAGAACGTTTCAAAACTTTTATTTGTCCTACTATGCAATTATTTAAAACATTGTGATTATTAAATAAGTTAAATTGTTGAAATACCATACCTAGCTTTGTACGATATTCATATATATTATGGTTATCATCTAAAATATTTTCACCATGATAGATGATTTGACCACCATTTGGCTTTTCCAAAAGATTAACACAACGAAGAAGGGTTGATTTACCAGAGCCAGAAGAACCAATGATACAAACCACTTCTCCCTTATTTACTGAAAAATCAATATCCTTTAATACTTCATGAGTTCCAAAGGATTTACTTAAATGTTGAATATCAATCACTTTTTCCATATTTTCTCCTCCTTCGGCTAATATTTATTTTCATCATTACCTTTTGTTCTATGCAACATATCCTCTGGTGTTTCTACTTGCATTTGATTAGCATACATAATGTAATCTTCCGGACCATCTAATTTTCTTTCGAAATAACGTAAAATTCTTGTTACTGTAAAGGTCATTATAAAATAAAGTACACATGCAACAAAGAATGATTCGAAAAATCTAAAATTGTTTCCAGCAATTGATTTTGTTTGGAAATATAATTCCGATACTGCAATTACATTTAATACAGAAGTATCTTTTATATTAATTACAAATTCATTTCCGGTAGCAGGTAGAATATTTCGAATTACTTGTGGTAGAACAACGTTTAACATAGTTTGAATATGATTCATACCTATAGCATGAGCTGCTTCAAATTGTCCTTTATCTATAGAAACAATACCTCCACGGACGATTTCTGACATATAAGCACCTGTGTTAATAGTAACAATGAAAATTGCGGCATACAGCTTATTCATATTTATTCCAAAGGCTATGGCAGATCCATAATAAATTACCATCGCTTGTACAATCATAGGTGTTCCACGGAAAACTTCTATATAAATAGAAAGTAAAATATTAATAAATTTAAGAATGATTTTTTTTAGTCCTCGTTCAGGCATTGGGATAGTACGTATAACCCCTACTAATAAACCTATGATAGAACCTAAAATAGTACCAGTCATAGAAATTAAAAGTGTTACACCAGCTCCACGAAGAAACATTGGCCAGTTTTCTGAAACAATTTTTACTATCCAATCAATAGTCATTTTATTCCTCCTTGAAAATATAATAAAACCCGCTACATAATAGATAAACCTTACGTAAACTCAATTTATACATGTTCCAAAATCTCTAGTAATTGGGAGTTATGGTACATGTATAAATTATTAGTTGAAGTGGTTTGTCTAAAAATGCAGCTGGGTTAAAATGATCTTTAGTTAGATGCTGGTTGATTTTTTATAGCATTATCCATGATGCTTGTTCTATCTTCTTCAGATATACCAGCTAAAGCTTCATTTATTTTTTCAGTTAATTCACTATCTTTTACAACACCTACAGCTACTGCTGTATCATCATCAGATGTTTCGAATTTATCAGTGAATTCTACCATTTTAAAGTTTTCATTTGCAGCTGCAGCACTAACGCCTTCTGGACGCTCAGACACATATCCATCAATCATGCCAGCTTCAAGAGCAACTCTCATTGCAGGGAAGTTGTCCATAGCTTGTTCTTTAACAACACCTTCAATTTGATCAATTACAGTATAGTGAAATGTATTTAATTGAGCTGTTATTTTAGCTCCTTTAAAATCTTGAATAGAAGTAGCAGCATCATATGCTCCACCATTTTTAACAACCATAACTAAATCTGATTTGTAATAATTGTCTGAGAAATCTATTGTTTCTTTACGCTCAGCAGTTGGTGACATACCTGCAACAATTACATCTATTTTTTCAGAAAGTAATGCTGGTACAAGTCCATCCCATTCTGTTTTAACTATAACTAACTCTTTTCCAAGACTGTCAGCTATTTTTTTAGCTATTTCTACATCATATCCGCCTGCAAATTCTGAACTTTCATCAATTTTAACAGCACCATTTGAATCATCCATTTGAGTCCAGTTAAATGGTGCATATCCAGCTTCAAGACCTACCTTTAAAGTTTCTTTTTGTGTTTCCTCAGATGCTTTTGTATCTGTTGTATTTCCTTTTGATCCACATGCTGTTAATAACATAAATACTGATAACCCCATTGCTAATAGTGATAGCTTTTTTTTCATAATTTTTTCCCCCTTGATATTTTGTTTAAGTTTTGTAAAATAAAAAACGACCTGAGATGAACTCAGGTCGCAAAATACTAAATTTGCTTTTTAGTCCTCATCTTTCCCTAATGGAGATAGCACACCTTAATAAAACGGGTAGTTTATTAAGACAGTCCTGCAGTTCTTAACTACAGACCCAGCAAATAACATTGAGAGTATTATTTGCTTCGGCGACATTTCCTTCTCCTTAGTATCAATGCTCCTCAAGCTCCACTAGGGACTGTTAAATATCGCGCCTCTACCTCACCTGAAAAGTGAGGTCATATTAAATTGATATACATATATTATAACACTTTTATGAACATGTCAATAAAAATTGCACTTTCTTCATAAAACTCTAGTTTTTATTACATTTATTAGATTTTATGTAAATGATTCAATACTTCGTATCTATAATCCATATTTTAAATGAACTAAAATTTATGATACAATGTAATTAAGTAATTTGTAAAATTATACTGGAATATGATGTAAAAATTAGAAATGAGATGATACTTATGAGTATTTTGGTTAATATCGGTGCTGTACTAACAGGAATCATATTAATTATTTTTGTTTTAAAATTAATGGTAAATAAAAATATGACTGAATCTCAGTCAGTATTATGGTTAATTATTGGCGTTGCAGCAATAATACTAGGTTTTTTTCCTTCAATAATTACAGTTATAGCAGACTCGTTAGGAATATGGTATCCTCCTTCTATTATTTTCTTGATTGGATATATAGGATTATTATTTATTGTTTTAAAAAACACCGTTGTTATATCCATTCAAAGTAATCAAATCAGAGAATTATTTATGCAGGTTGCTTTGTTAAATACTGAAAATGAAAAGTTAAAAGAAAAATTGAAGTTAAATAGTGAGGAGGTTGATTCTCATTAAAATACTAATTTTCGGAGATTATAATGTATTTACTTTAAATTTAATTTCAAGATTGAAAAAAGAAGATCATCAGATTTTTGTTGTAACTGGTAATGTTAGAAAGGGTAGGGCAAAACCGGTAGAGGTTTTTCAAGAGTACAATTTTGCCTATGACAATGATAGTATCTCATATATATTGATGAGTGTTGAGCCTGATACTGTGATATTTGCTGGTGCATTAGATAAGGGGTTTGATTGGAAAAATGAATCTAAACAAGCTTCAAAGTATATAGCAGGTATAACTAATGTTATGGTTTATTGTAAAGACTTAAATCTAGAACAATTTATATATATTTCTTCATGCTCTATATTCTCTGGCAATTCAGAAAATATAATTACAGAAGATACGGAGCCAATTGCTGTAAATAATCGTGATAAAGCAATTTTAATGGGTGAAAAAATCTGCATGACTTATCATAAAGAATTCAATTTCGCTGTAAGTATTGCTCGAGTTAGTGAAGTATATGGAAAATTTAAAGATGAAGTTTTAGAAGATAATATATGTACAAGCATATGTAAAGATGTTATAAAGGGCGGAACTGTTAGAGTTTATAATATTCAACATAACTTAATTTATGTTGATAGTGTTGTGGAATATATAAATAGAATTATAGACAAAGATTCAATGGAAAATACAATATACCACATAACAGCTCAAGATACTTCCACTTTTACAGAAAAGCAGTTGGTGGAGATATTAGAAGAAATAACAGGTGGAAAAATTGAAATTGATATAATGCAGTTTTCAAATAATAAATATAACCATAAGTACCAATCAGAAAACACTAAAAAACTAGGGAAAGTTGAAAATTATGATATAAAAAATGGAATAAAAAATGTATTTAGAGTTATAGAAAAGAAATGGACTGATGTAACGGACGAAAATAAAAAAAATAAAGGAAAACTATCTTTGGCAAACAATTTGTTTAAATTTAGTGATAGAACAAGGAGTAAAATTTTCCCATTAATTGAAAACGCACTCTTTTTTTTAATACTGCAATTATTTATTATTCTTACTAAAGGGTTAAGCTTTCATGAGATAATTGATGTTTATTTATTATATGTGATAATTATTGCCATAATCTATGGATATGTACAAGCTATATTTTCTGTTTTACTTAGTATTATAGGGAAAATATATATTGTATTGTCATGGAATAGTCAATATTTTGGTTTTGATGGAGATAATATCATTCTTTGGATTCTTGAAATATTCACTATAGGTATTTTAGTAGGATATTTAAAGGATAAATACAAGAGGAAAGATGAAGATTTAAATGACGAAATAGAAGATTTACTATTAGAACTTGAAAATATTAAAGATATAAATAATAGTAATGTTGAAGTTAAGAGTTTATACGAAAAAAGGCTTATAAATTATAAAGATAGTTTTGCTAAGATATACAATATTGTATCACAATTAGATGCGATAGAGCCAGAAGGTGTTGTATTTAAATCTGTTGGAGTTATAGGCGAAATAATGAATAGTCGTGATGTAACTATCTACACATGTGACAAAAATACTGAATTTTGTAGATTAATGGCGGCATCTTCTGAGAAAGCAAAGAAAATGAAAAAGTCAGTAAAAATAACTTCACATATGGATATGTATGCAAAACTAAAGAGGAGAGAAATATACGTAAACAATGATATGAATCCTGATTACCCTATGATGGCTGGAGGAACTTATAAGGATGGACAATTACAGACAATTATTATGATTTGGTCAATACCTTTTGAAAATAATAACCTTTATGAATTAAACATTTTTGGTGTGCTATGTAAACTTGTTGAGCGAACAATGGGTAAAGCATATGAGTATATGGAAAATATAAATAAATCTTATAACAGGAAATTCGGCGATGTTATGGATACTGAATCATTTAGAAAAATACTTAATTTATATATGTATGGTAAAAAAGAGAATTTAGTTGATTTCACATTAGTAAAGGTAAAAGCTAATGAGCATTTATCCGAAGAAGCATTTTACTCTTTGTTGAAACAACAAGTTAGGGATACGGATTATATAGGTTTAAATAGTGATAATGAAACATATATTCTTTTGACTAATGCAAATCAAGAAGAGGCTTCATTTGTTATTGATAGATTAAAGAAAATTTTAGGAATTGGTGGTAGCGATGTTGGACAATTACCCAATAGATAAAATTGATATAATTATTTATATTTTGTTGATTAATTTTATTATTGCACTTGTATATTTGTTTTTTAAATGGATGATAAAAGATTTACCTGGTGGAATCATGATGAGTCTTTTTATCATCATATGTCCATTAGTAGGGCCTTTATATTTATTCTTTTCATGGATTGTATATGAAATATACTTTAAAAGAAAAAAAAGTAAAATTAACTTAAAAGAATTAAGTTTTAGTAAGGAAAAAATAAAAGTAATATCAAAAGCGAATATGGAAAGTGCATTAAACAAAGTTGCGCTTGAAGATGCTTTAATAGTTTCTGATAAAAATAGTGTAAGAAAATTACTTCTTGATGTAGTAAGGGAAGATAGTAGTGGCTCTGAAAAAGCATTATTGAAAGCTTTAGAACACAGAGATAGTGAAGTATCCCATTATGCAGCATCAGCAATTTCTGATATTATTAATGAATTCAAGATAAATGAAAAAGAATTAAGAGATAACTACTATAAGGATATGGAAAATAGTGAACTATGCAATAAATATATAGATTTTCTAGATAACTTTTTATCACAAAATATATTATCATCAGCAGAGCAAAGGATTTATTGTAGTTTATTTGAAAAATTGGTATTAACAATGGAAAAACACTTACCATCTGAAGTTTCGGGAGAATTATATAATAAATTAGTTTGTATTTTGCTTCAAGTGCGTGATGAGAAAAAAGCTGAAGTTTGGGTTGAAAAAGCACTTGTTAACAATGAAGATGAATTAGCAAGTTACAAAGCTGGATTAAGATATTATTACACCACAGAGAATAGAAATAAATTTTTATTACTATTGGAAAAATTGAAAAAATCTGATGTGCATTTAGATCATGAAATGTTTGAAATGGTACGTTTTTTTAGTCATTAGGAAAGAGGTGTCCTATTGCATATTCAAAGTATAATTGACTTAGTTAATGTTTTTATAGCTTATTTTATTTTAATAATACTAGTTACGTCCTTTATGATAAAGCCTATTGCAAAAGATGAAAACATATTTAAAAGATTTGTAATGTATTTAGTGGTAGGAAATTTTTATGTAATAAATATTGTTTTCATACTGGCTTACTTAAATATATTTAATAAGTTAGTTTTAATAATTACTTTATTATGTATGACTCTTTTTATTAGAATTATTTTAGATAAAAAAAATGCTAAAAAGATATATGAAGAAAGCAGAGATACAATCAAACACTTATTGGATGGAGAGTACGGAGTAAAATTATTTTTACAAAGAAAATTAGTTAACATCAGATTAAGCTTAAAATCTTTTGGAAAAGAACTATTCAGTAGTAAAAAACTTGAGTGGATTATTTTTTTATCAATAATGTGCTACAACTTATACTACTATAGTTACAATAGCATCAATTTTGTGAGTTTGGCAGCTCCTGATGAGGAAGTTCATCTGTACTGGATTCAATCTCTTATAGGCGGTAATATATTTCCATCAGGTGTTTACCCACATGGATTTCACAATATTATATCTGCAATTTCAGTGATTTTTGGATTTAAAGCTGTTAGAGTTATAAATTCTTTCGGAATTGTATCAATGATACTGATTATGACAATGCTATATTTTGGACTTAGGAAAATATTGGAATCTAAATATGCAGCACTACTTGCTTTAATGGTATATTCATTAGCTAATATTTATGTTGTTGAGTCAATTTATCGATACCAATTCTCTATTCCACAAGAATATGGAATGATTTTGTTAATGCCTATGGCGATATTTCTATTAGATTACTTAAAAGATAAAAAAATGAGAAACTTGATATTATTTGGTATGTGTTTGTCAATGACAATAAGTATACATTTTTATATATCGATTATTGCACTAGTTTTATGCGTATCCATAGGTATTGCGTATTTATACAGAATTATTAAGAGAAAATTATTAATAAAGTTAATATTATGTGGTGTTTTAAGTGCGGTGGTAGCTATAGCCCCTCTAGCAACTGGACTTGCTATGGGGCATAAAATGGAACAATCAATGAATTGGGCAGTTAGTGTAATACAAGGAAATGAGTACGAAGATAGTGATGAAAACACTGATGAAATAATAGATTATAATTTAGAAGAAATGTATATTTATTCTGATTGGCATAATTTTAAAAGAGAAGCAAGGAAGGAAATTACTAAGTATGCATTCTTAGATACTAGGATAATGAACACTCTTTTGATTTTAATAGCTTTAACTATATTTCACAGTATATTTCTTATAGCATTAAGAAACAACAATGAAGAAAATCTAAATCAGTTGTCTTTTGGAATTTTTGGATTATTATTGATATTTTTAATGCTGTGCAGACCATTAAATATTCCTACAGTGATGGAACCTAAGAGAGTGGCTATTTTTTTAAATTATTTCTCAACAATATTTATAGCAATACCATTTGAAATATTATATAGGGTATTAGCTAAAATAAAAAAAATAGGATCAGTGGTAACTTTTATTGCAATTCCAGTTTTTCTTTTGTTTATTGTAAAGTTTGGGCTTGTACGTCCTTTACTTCCTTTTTACTATTTTCAGACCAAAGGTGCAATGTTAGTTGATTGTGAGATTATGGAAAAATATAATGATTTTAAATGGACAATAGTTTCTCCAGTAAATGATACGAGCGTAATACAGAATAACGGATATCACTATGAATTAAGTGATTTTATTATGCAACAAGAGAACTGGAATGAAGATATAGAAATAAAAATTCCTACAAAATATGTGTTTATCTATATAGAGAAAAGACCTATAAATTTGTATGGATATATATTCTATCAAAATGATAAAGAAATAGTTAATAGAGATATGGTTACTTACGAGGATGCAAAAAAACCTCTTGAAAAGGGTAAAAAAGACAATGCTTATTATAAAGAGGATAGAAGAATCCTTATGTCAAAAATATATTATTGGGCTGAAGAATATAAGAAATATTTTCCTAAAGAGATGAGTGTTTACTATGAGGATGATGAATTTCTAGTATATAGAATTGAACAAAACGAGTATGCACTTAACAATTTTTCAATAAATTACGGAGCAAATGCAAATAGTGATGATAGATAGGTAAGGGTGATTAAGATGAAAAAAGAATTGTTAATTATGATACCTGCGTATAATGAAGAGGAAAGTATTGAGATTGTGTTAAATAAAATTCATAGAGCTGGGATAAATGAAATTGCTGATATTCTAGTTATTAATGATGGTTCAAAAGACAATACAGAAAAAGTAGTAAGAAGCTTTAATGTAAATATTATAAATCAAGTATGTAATTTGGGATATGGTTCAGCTTTACAAGTGGGGTATAAATATGCTGATAAAGAAGAATATAAATATGTTATACAGTTAGATGCAGATGGACAACATGATATTTGTAATATAAAGACAATCTATGATTGTCTTATGGACAAAGACCTTAACTCCTACGAAGTTCCTGATATTGTGATTGGGTCAAGGTTCTTGAAAGATAGCGTTACCTTTAAGATATCTAAAATAAAATATTTTGCGATTTCTTTGTTCAGATTAGTGATAAAGATCATCACTAAAAATGATATAACAGATCCTACATCAGGGCTACAAGGGTTGAATAGAAGGGCATTTAAGTATTATGCAGGTTACGGGAATTTTGATTATATGTATCCAGATATAAATATGATAATCCAAATGATTATGAAGGGGTATAAAATTAAAGAAATTCCTGCAGTAATGTATGAGAGAAAAACAGGCGAAGCAATGCATTCAGGTATAATAAAACCTATTAAATATATGGTGCTAATTACTTTAAGTACACTTAGTATTATCTTAAGGAATAGAAAAAATTCTTATGTTATTAATAAAGAGAGAGAGATAGAGCAATGAATAATAAAAAGAGAGATATTGAGGTGAAAAATGAAAATTACTTCGCCATTGCATCAATTATATTTTTATTATTTGTTCTGATGATGACAATAACTAACTTAAACTATTATATAAGAAAAAGCAAAGAAAATTTGAATATGGAAGCAAAGAATACTATACCTGTGTTGGAAGAAGGAAAAAAGGTTGAACTTAACCAAACTTGTCTAATTGTAGCAGGGGAAGATAAAAATAATAGTCTTGGAATTGTTGAAGAAAGCTTAGAAAAAGCTAAAATTGGATACAATTCAAAAACAAAATTTGAAGATATTACTGATAAAGAATTGAATTCTGCAGAAATTATAATTATTAATGGAAGTGAATTTAGTAGTCTAGGAAATGTGGAGATGGTTTATGAATACTTGAAAAAAGATAAACATATAATCTTTACTTCAATGCCAGATGCTCATTTTGTCGAAACAAGTAAGTTACATGAGATCATGGGGATAAAGAATATAACAAAGTTTAAGAATCAAGAAGGGGTAAAATTTTTATCAGGTTTTATGCTTGGTGGATTATTAGAATTCCCGGAATTATCCTATGATGCACCGAATATTGAACTATTATCTACAACTAAAATATATGCTACTGGTTTTAAAGATTCACCATTAATATGGCGAAATATTTTTGATGAAAGCGAGATATATGTAGTGAATGGACAATTCTTTGAAACTAATGCAGGATTCGGTATTCTATCAGCCATTATGGCTCAGATTTATCCTGATTATATTTATCCTGTTGTAAATGCAAAAGTTTTTACGTACATGGGCCTTCCTTATGTGAGCGATGAGAACACTAGTGAAATAGAGGAAATATACAGTAGAAATACCATGCAGCTTCAACAAGATATATTAATCCCAGATATATTGAGTATTAATAAGAGTAGAAAATTTATACCTAATGGTTTTTTTACAGATAGTTTCAACAAAGATAATAGGAAAAAAATTGATGGGTTTAATGCAAATCAAATTAATAATTATGGTAAAGATATTTATAAATTAAACGGAGAAGTAGGAATGGTATATTCAGGGGATTTAGAAAAAGACATAGAGATATATCATAATTTATTCAGTAAAAATTTTGAATCTTTATACTTAAATGAAGAAGATGTTGAGACTCTAAATGAGGCAATAAGCAAAGATAAATTTAGCTTTATAGAATCAGTTTTTGGACCGTGGACATCTAAAAATAAAAGTTTCGGATATCTTAACAAAAGCTCAGTATATATTCCTTTTACTATAGATGGAGTACCTAATGCTGACTCTCAAAAACTAGAATTCTATGCTGGTGTTACAGCATTTGGAACAATAATACAAAATCTTAACTTCAAACAGATAATATATCCTGAAGATGATAGGGATAATTGGATGAATGTATCCCGTGAATATATTAAATTTATAGATTCCTATAGAGAAAAATTCCAAATGATAGAAGAGAGGAATATTTCAGATACAGCTCAAGTAGTTAAAAAATTTGAGATTAATTCTCCTTCAATAGAGTACTTTAATAATAAAATTGAAATAAGATTAGAAGAATGGTATGGAGAAGCTTACTTTATTTTGCGAACCAATAAAGCTATAACTAGTATAAATGAAGGGACTATAGAGAAGATAGAAGAAGGAGCATATTTAGTTACAGCAAAAAATAAAAAAGTGGATATAAATCTAGGCCAAATTGATAGATATAAGTAGGTGGAAAGTATGAAAGTATGCTTGATTGTAGAGGGCGCATATCCTTATATTACTGGTGGGGTTTCAAGTTGGGTGCAACAGATGTTATTAAATTTTAAAGACATTGAATTTGTGATTCAAACACTAGTTGTTGATAGAGAGTCAAAGAGAGAATTCAAATACAAAATACCAGATAACGTAAGTGAAATCCATGAGATCTATTTACTTGATGATGATTATATAAAAAAAGATAAAAAGAGATTTACCCTAAAAAAGGATGAGTACAATGATTTGAAAAAGTTAATTTTTGGTGATGAAGTAAATTGGGAAGGTGTATTTAAATTTTTTCAAAATTCATCAGTGTCTTTAGATAAATTATTGACAAGTAAAGAATTTTTAGAGATGACAAAAGAGTATTATAACCAAAACTTTGAAAATGAAGTATTTACTGATTTCTTATGGACTATGAGGTCTATATATGTACCTTTGTTTTTGCTTTTAAAAAATAAGCCTATAGAGGCAGACTTATATCACTCATTATCTACAGGGTATTCTGGAGTATTTGCTAGTATGTCAAAGTTTATATATAATAAACCACTATTAATATCAGAGCATGGTATATACACTAGAGAAAGAGAAGAAGAGATTATAAAGGCTAACTGGGTAAAAGGACTTTATAAGGATTTATGGATACAACAATTTTATAAAATGTCAAATTGCTGTTATAATTTTGCAGATGAAGTAACAGCATTATTTGAAGGGGCTAGAGAGTTTCAAGTTGATTTAGGATGTTCAAGAAGCAAAACCAATGTTATCCCAAATGGGGTAAGGGTATCTGACTTTGAAGTTCTACCTCAAAAAAATACTCTGGATAATTATATAAACATTGGGGCTATTTTAAGGGTTACTCCTATTAAGGATGTAAAAACTATGATTAATGCTTTTTACTTGGCAAAAAAACAAGTTCCAAACTTAAAGCTGTGGATAATGGGACCATTAGATGAAAAACCAAAGTATGTGAAGGAATGTATACATTTGGTAAATGATTTAGGTATTGATGATATAGTATTTACTGGTAAAGTAAATGTAAAAGAGTACTTAGGCAAAATGGATTTTATGGTATTGAGTAGTTTAAGTGAAGGCCAACCTTTAGTTATATTAGAAGGATTTTCTGCAAAGAAGCCTTGTATATCAACAAATGTAGGGGATTGTATAGAATTGATTTATGGAGAAAATGATCAATTTGGAGATGCAGGTATTGTTGTACCTGTGATGAACATAGAAAAAATGTCTAAAGCAATGGTTTATCTTGCAAAGGAAAAAAATATCAGATTAGATATGGGATTAAATGGATATCGAAGAGTGAAAAAATACTATCAAAATGAAGATGTTTTTAGAAAATATCATGAAATTTATAATAAATTAAAAAGAAAAACTAAAATGATTTGAAGTCGAGGTGATATAGATGGCAGGGATAGGTTATGAATTGAAAAATATCTTCAAAGAAGGAAGTTTATCTAGAATTGTAGGAGGTATTACCTATAGTAGTCTTGTTACAGTAGGACCAACTATAATGGTAATAGTTACAATTGTGGTACTTTATTTAACATTAGGGTTAATGTCGGTATCATATACTGAAAGGGAATTATTATCATCAACAATTCTTTATGTATTTATCTTCTCACTGCTAACTACATCTATATTTAATGGAGTAATATCACGATATATTGCCGATAAGATATATGAAGAAAAATACGAAGACATTTTACCATCTTTTTATACAGGTATTTTTTTAAATACGCTATTAGGATCATTATTTGGTGTACCTTTTATCCTAAGGGTAATTTTTGTAGGAAAAGTAGATCCAATGTTTGCTTTTGTTTCTTACTGTTTTTTCGTAATTATGATTATAACTTTTTATTCTATGATCTATTTATCAGCTACAAAAGACTACAAGATAATTGCACTATACTATGCTTTTGGTATGGGAGTAGCCTTTATTTCAGCAAATTTGTTATATAGATTTGGATTCACTACAATAAAATCTATCCTTTATGGAGTTACTTTAGGATTTTTAATTATTGCTTTTTTAGAATTTTCTTATATGAGAAAGTTTTTTAAGAGTAATAGTAAAAATTATAAGGAGTGTCTATATTATTTTAAAAATCATAAAGGCATATGTCTTTGTAATTTTTTATATATACTAGGAATCTATATACATAACTTTGTTTTTTGGACTCACCCATCACATATTATTGTTGCTAAAAGTTATGTTAGTATGCAAAGTTATGATATGGCATCTTGTCTTGCTATGTTTACAAATATATCAACAATTATAATATTTACTGTTATGGCTGAAACAAAATTCCATGATAAATATCAGAAATATAATGAAGCAGTTATTGGTAAAAAACTGAACGATATTAATAGAACTAAAAAAAGTATGTTTAGACTACTAATACAACAAATTCGGTATTTGGTTGCAATACAGGCTTTAATAACTGCTATAATATTCCTAATTGCAATTATAATATTGCCCAATTTAGGGTTTGGCGGTAGTGTAATAAGTATATATCCATCTTTAGTATGTGCATTTTTCACAATATTTCTAATGTATTGTAATATAATCTTTATGTTTTATTTTAATGATAGTAAAGGTGCAATGTTAACTAGTATAGTATTTTGTATATCTGTATTGGTAGGTAGTATTTTTTCAATAAGGTTTACAGAATCTCTATATGGTTTAGGAGCTTTTTTCGGAGCTTTCATAGGTTGGACATTTAGTTTCTTTAGAATACAATATGTAGAAAAACATTTTGAAGAGCATATTTTCTGTAGAACTACTATTCTTAATAAAAGGGTAGAAAAAATGCCTGAATCTAGAGTGTATATCAGAAAAGAAGAGATATCTGAGAGCGGTGAATAAAATGAATTATCCATTGAATAAACTCCATAAGTATTTTTTTAGTTATAATAAAATAGAAAGGAAAAGCTATGAAGGTAAGTATTATAATACCAATATATAAAGCAGAAAAATATTTGCAGCGTTGCTTAGATAGTATATTAAAGCAGACGTATAAAGATTTAGAAATCATTTTAGTAGATGATGGATCACCAGATAGTTGTCCTGTAATATGTGATAATTACAAGAAAAAAGATGATAGAATAAAAGTAATACATAGTGAAAACTATGGACAAAGCATAGCAAGAAATAAGGGTATTGAATTGGTATCAGGTAAATATATTTGTTTTGTTGATGCTGATGATGTTTTAGTAGAAGATTCAATAGAAAGATTAATATCTATAGCAGAAAAAGGTAGGTATGATATTGTTAGCGGTAATTACTTTAGGGTTGATAAAGAAATTAAAGTTTCACGGAATTCCTATACATCTGGTGAAATAGATAGATATGGATGTAAAGAGTTTAAGAGAAGATATAATTTATTTAAGACATCCAGCTCTTTTGGTTATGTATGGGGAAAGTTGTATAGAACCTCATTTATAAATAAACATAAATTAAGGTTCGACTCAGCAAAAAATGTATTTATGGAAGATTCCTTGTTCAATTTAAAAGCTTTTTCATTTAATCCTAAGTATTATGTTTTAAATGAACCTGTCTATTACTACTATATTTATGATTTATCTACATCCAACAAAAATGAAGATATAACAATAAAGGTATTAGATATGATATATGACTATGAATGTTTCCTAAATGTTGAGGATAAGTACGAAGAAAATATAGATTTATTTGTGCCATTGGTTGCTCGTGTATTTTGTTGGGCTGTAATAAAGAAAATACATACAGATGGGATATCTTTAAAGAATATACATAAGACAATCACAGAGTTTGCTAATTATGAACCTATAAAGAAGTTATTTTCTCATAGAAGGACACTTAAGGTATTATTAAAACTACCGAGTTTTTTAGAAATAATCTTTTATACAATGTGTATTTTATCTATAAGATTAAAGTTATATAAGATGTTAGCATTAATATTTTTTTGTATATACCCTTTAGCTGAAGTATATATAAAGAAAAATGTAAAAAGTTAGATATATTATGTAAGGACTATCTTTAGAAAGTTGGTTTAGCATATGAATACTGAGTCAAGAGAAGTTAATTCTATAAGAAATTTCATAGTGGGAGTTATTAGCCAAGTTTTTTTTCTATTCTTAAATCTAGTGGCAAAGACAGTTTTTATTAAGATATTAGGAACTGAATTTTTGGGGATTAATGGATTATTTACTAATATATTTTTACTATTATCTTTTGCAGAATTCGGTATAGGATCAGTTATGGTATATAGCTTATATGAGCCCATAACAAAACATGATACAAATAAAATAACTTCTATCTATCAATATTTCAAGAAGATATATATGATTATGTCTATAATTATAACAATTATTGGTGTAGGAATAATTCCTATGCTTAAATTCATTGTAAATACACAAGAAGAAGTACCTTTTTTAGCTTTGTATTATATATTGTTTTTGATTAGTTTAGTTATTTCTAATATGTATATATACAAATCACACCTAATAATTGCTGATCAAAAAAAATATATAATTTGGCTATATGAGTTTATTTTTGATGGCTTGGCTCTTATACTCCAAATTATTTTTCTATTACTTACAGGAGATTATATTCTATATTTAATAATTGTTCTTGTAAAAAAAATAATATTTAACTTTTCTGTAGCAAGAAAGGTTAAAAGACTATATCCATTTGTAGACAGTAAAGAAACCTATAAAAAAATAAGTATCAAAGAAAAAAAGAAAATTTTAAATAAAATAAATGATGTTTTTGTTTATAAATTAGCACGTGCACTACTTACTGGAACAGATAATATCTTGATTTCAATATTGGTTGGAACAGTGTGGGTGGGGTATTATTCCAATTATGACTTAATTATTGTTGGAGTTTTAAGCCTAGTTACTACTTTTTATTCGGCTATTTCAGCTAGTGTTGGAAATCTAATTGTCAAAGAAAATATTGAAAATCAGTTTAAGATATTTAATATTACAATGGTAATAAATTTTTGGATTACAGGATTCACAACAACTTGTTTATATGTTTTATTCCAGGATTTTATAACTTTATGGATTGGCAGTGAGTATTTGCTCCACTGGAATATAGTGATTGTAATTGTATTTAACTATTATTTAGTTTGTACTAGAAACTCTATAAAAATATTTAGAGAAGCTGCAGGAATGTTTGAAAAAGTAAAACATGTTATGAGTATTGCAGCACTTATAAATATAATTTTGTCCATATTAATGGGTAAAACATTTGGCGTTATTGGTATTTTGCTGGCTACTTCCATTACTACTTTATCAACTTATTATTGGTATGAGGCAAAATTATTGATGGAAAGTAAATTTGGATGTTCAGTAAAAGTATATTTCAAAAGTCAAATAGAAGGGTTGTTTTTGACTATTATTAGTGCTTTTATTACATCAATATGTGTTAGCATGATAAATGAAGTTACAATAGGTACCTTAATAATCAAAGGATGCATATGTTTAGTCATTCCAAATATATTTTATTTTATTGTTTTGAAGAGAAAAGAAGAAATTCAAATGGTATTTACGATGATTAGTAGGAATTATAAAAACTTTATAAATAGATAAATAATGTAACCGTTGTTTTATGGAACCTAAAGGAAAGGGGGAGCTAGTATGAATAAGTATATAAAGAGGCAAGCTCAGAAAGTCCTATCAAAACCTTGTTTATTGCCAATTTCTGCTTTGTTTTCTCCTAGATATTCAGGAATTGGATCTATTGCTATGCTTCACAGAGTGATTCCAAACAATGATAAAATTTTATGTGAAGATCTAGAGATTAAAGCAGATTATTTAGAAAAGACAATCAAATATTTCCTGGAAAATAATTATGAGGTGGTGTCTTTAGACACAGTACATGAAATATTGATAAATAAGATTAAAATCGATAAAAAATTTGTGGTTTTTACTTTCGATGATGGATATATTGATACATATGATGTAGCATATCCAATATTCAAGAAATACAAAATCCCATTTACCATATATGTTACAACAAGTTTTCCAGATAAAGCAGCAATTTTATGGTGGTATGCATTAAAAGATTTAGTTATAAATAATAAGGTTGTGAACTTCAATTATAATGGTGGCAAGTATTCATTTATTACCGAAACACAGAAACAAAAAAATGATATCTATTTAAAAATTAAAGAACTAATCATGAGTGAAAATTACTTTGATTCGAAAAAATTGATAGATAATATTTTTGAGGAAAATAGGATTAGTCTGCAGGAGTATGCTGACAAGTTGACTTTAAATTGGACGCAAATAAAAGAGTTGTCAAAAGATAATCTTGTCACTATAGGAGCTCATACAACTAACCATTATAATCTCAGAAAATTAGATAAGGAAAGTGTAAAAAAAGAGATAATTGACTCAAAGAACCAACTTCAGATGATTACAGGAAAAAAGGTAGAACACTTTGCTTTTCCTTTTGGTTCAAAAAATGAAGCTAGCAAAAGAGAATTTCAGATAGTTAGTGAGTTAGGATTTAAAACTGTTACTACCACACGATGCGGAAATATATTTTTAAATCACAAAGAGCATACTAACTGCTTACCAAGGATTTCAATCAGTCCTTATACAGAATCTCCATATACACAATTTTATACAAATGGCTTTATTCCTGCTATTGCAAATAAATTTAAAAGGATAGTAACAGATTGATTTTTGTTGTCTAGAAATCATAAAAAACTTATAAACAGGTGAAGAGAATGAGTGAAATAAGTATTGTTGTTCCAGTATATAATGTAGAAATGTATTTGAAGAAATGTATATCTTCCATATTAGAACAATCATTTACTGATTTTGAATTGATTTTAGTAGATGATGGGTCAAAAGATAAAAGTGGAAGGATATGTGATGAATATAAAGAAAAAGATTCTAGAATAAAAGTAATACATCAACAAAACGCAGGCTTATCTGCTGCTAGAAATATAGGAATCGAAACTTCAGAAGGTAAGTATATAACATTTATAGATAGTGATGACTTTATACATGGAAATATGTTAGAAATATTGTATAACAATTTGTTGGATAATAACTCAGATATATCAATATGCGACTATGAATTAGTATATGAAGGCATGGAATTACCAGATGAATATTGTAATAATCATACATTATACACTAATATCCAAGGGGTAAAAAAAATTATTGAGAATAGTGAGACAAAGATGATAGTTGCTTGCTGCAAATTATATAAACGAAGCTTATTCAGAGGTATACGGTACCCAGCCCAAAAATATCATGAAGATGAGTTTGTTACTTATAAGTTATTGTATAAATCAAATAAAATAGTGGTAACAGATGCAAAGTTATATTATTATCGTAAAAGAGATAATAGTATTACTGGTAGTACATATAGCATCAAAAGGCTAGAAAAATTGGAAGCATTAGAAGAAACTATTATGTTTTTTCAAAAGGAAAATAATAAAATGCTTACTATTCTAGCAGAATTTAGATATTTATTAAATATACAAATTGCCTATTATAGAGTTAAATATGAAATGAACTCTAATAAACGAATTATGAATAAATTAAAAATACAGTATAATCAAAAATTTTGCGAATTTTCAAGAGAAAATATAAAAAGTATTCCCATAATAAAAAGGATGATATTAAGAGTTTTTTATATTTTTCCTAATATATATTGTGGTTTAGTTAGATTATGTTTAGTTTTTGGTTTAAAGTTCGGAGGAGAATAGGATGAGGAAAAGTATGGTTTTATTTTTAGCTTTATTATTGATAATAATTATAGCAGTAGGAACTGTTATATATTTATACATACCAAAAATTACTCTAAATTTTAAAGAGAGCAATAAAGAAGTGATAAATCCAGGACGAGGTTTTTATGTTCAAATTAATAGTAATGAAGAAGAGAGGTTTGAAGAATTAAATGATGAAAATATTAAAATAGCGCTTGTTGCATATGATATAGAAGATTATTTAAATACCAAAATTCCTGAAGAAAAATTAAAGGAATTAGAAATACTGTTAAATAAAGCGCGAGAGTATGAGATGCAAATTGTATTTAGGGCTGCATATGGATTTGATCCAAAATATGAAGACCCTGAAACTATAGATACTATTTATACACATATAAAGCAAATAGCCCCTATCTTAAATAAAAATAAAGATGTTATCTTAAGTGTTCAAGCTGGATTTATAGGACCGTGGGGAGAATGGCATAGTAGTAAGTTTTTTAAGGGTGATAAGGATGAAGTGAGGTATAGGAATAGAATATTAACAGTAATGCTTGAAAATTTGAATAAGGATATAGTTATCAATGTGAGACGACCAAGATTTATTAGAGATGCAATAGATGAGGGTATTGATAATTCTAGATTAGGCCTACATAATGATGCATTATTGTCTACAGAAAACGATATGGGAACATATGATGATTCAGAATACACAAGAGAAAAAGAGTTAGAATGGGCAAAATCTAATGTTGCACATGGAGTAAATGGTGGGGAAATGCCAGCTGTCAGCGAGTTCTCAGCAATCGAAAATGCAGTAAAAGAGATGGAAAGTCTTCAAATAACATACTTAAATAGAAGATATAATAAGGAAGTACTAGATGAATGGAAAACTAAAGAATACCAAGGTCAAAATGGTTTTGAATATATAAAGAATCATCTGGGCTATAGATTATGGTTAGGTGAAGTTAAATTGTCTAAATACATAAAAAATAATAGAAAGTATAGTATAAAACTAGCTATCCATAATTCTGGATTTGCACCTATTGATAAAGGTAATAAATTATTTTTAGTAATGAAGAGAGGAAAAGAAATTATATATGACTCCATATTAGAAGGCGAGCTTTCTTCAATAAATGGCGGTATGGAAAAAGAATTCAAAATTAATACTACTATAGATAATTTATTTAGAGAGGATAACGAAGAAGATATACAAGTAGGGATTTATATAGCAGATTCTGATAATGAAACTGGTGAAATAGAATTTGTAAATTCAGATTTGGTATATGAAGAGGGAGTAAACTTTTTTGCAAAGTATAAAGTGCATAATAAGCATTATGTATTAGAGTAGATAGTTGCTGAATGTATGTCGAGGTTTGGGAACTTTTCAGATAGATATTCTAAGTACTGGTATGGCTTTAAATTATTAGTTAGTGCGGTCTGTATTATGAAATATACAACTGTACTAGCTTTTGTTCTTTTTAGAGTTTTGGAAAACAGAAGATTATTTTTTTGCATTATGAAAGAGTGAATACATCACATAATATAAAAATATTTTTAATTATACTATATATATTATTAAATAATACGCTTGAACAACTTGGAAGCGTAGAGAATATAGGATAATTATGGTACAATGATAAAGTATTGTGAAAAAAAGACTAATAATAGCTGATGACAAAATAACTTTAAAAAATATGATGAAAGAACTTTTAGGAGGAAAATAATTGTTTAAAAAATGGTCACTAACTACAAAAGTTGTAAGTATTACAGTTGTAATACTAATTGTAATTAATATTATTACAGGATTGTTTATTTTAAATCTTTCTATGAACGTTACAAAGAGTGAAACGGACAAGCAAATAATCAATTCCTTAAATGGAATAAGTGCCAATATTGATGGCGACAAATTAGAACAATTAATTAATAATGGAGTGGATAACAACGAGTACTATGATGAACTGTATAATTACTTAAATAAAGTCTATAAAAAGTGTGATTTTAAATATCTTTATACTATAGGACAGTTTAAAGATGGTAAGTTCTACTACTTAGTAGACTCATTAAAAAAAGATAACGAAGATTTTTCAAATTTCGGAGATGCTCTGGAAACTAATAGTTCAGCTGAAATTGAGTATGAAGATGAGAAGAAAACTTTTGAAACTGGAAGTTTTATTACAAAAATTGAGTTTTATGAAGATTGGGGATGGCTTAAAACTGGATATGTTACTATTTATAATAGTAGTAATGAGCCTGTAGCAATTTTAGCGGCAGATTTTAACGCAGATTTTCTTACAAAAAACTTGAGTCTTGATTTAAATAGACTATCTAATATTATTTGGTTTATTTTATCAATATCAATACTTATAACAGCAACAATTTTAACATTTTATTTGAGAAAATCTCTAAAACCTATAAAGTATATTGAAGAGGCTGCAATAAGCATTGCAGATGGAAATCTTAATGTAAACTTAAATCTTAAGTCTGAGGACGAAATAGGAAAAATATCTAGAGCGTTTATGATTATGGCAGATAATATAAATAATGTAATTTCTAATATAAATTCAGCTTCAGAACAAGTTGCAGCAGGAGCAGATCAAGTATCTGATTCTAGTACAATCATTTCACAAGGGGTAACAGAACAAGCGAGTTCAGTTGAACAATTAACAGCTTCAATTGATGAAATTTCTTCACAGACTAAACAAAATGCTCAAAATGCCAATGAAGCTAAGGAGATTGCAACAAAGGCTAAAGACTTTGCAACTGAAGGTAATCAACAAATGAATGAAATGTTAACTGCAATGGCTGAAATTAATGATTCTTCAAATAATATTTTTAAGATTATTAAAGTAATTGATGAAATAGCTTTTCAAACCAATATATTAGCTTTAAATGCTGCGATTGAAGCAGCAAGAGCAGGACAACATGGTAAAGGTTTTGCAGTAGTTGCTGAAGAAGTAAGAAGTCTAGCAGCTCGTTCTGCAAACGCAGCTAAAGAAACAACCACTATGATTGAAGAATCTATTAAGAATGTAGAAGTTGGAAACAGAATTGCTAATAAAACAGCAGGAGCTTTAGATAAAATTGTGGATGGAATTTCCTATGCAGCTACTTTAGTTGGAGATATTGCAGTAGCGTCTAACGAACAAGCAATTGGAGTTGCTCAAGTTAGTGAAGGTATTACTCAAATAGCTGCAGTTGTGCAAACAACTTCTGCTATATCAGAAGAGACAGCGGCTGCTAGTGAAGAGTTATCTAGCCAAGCTGAAATATTGAAAAATCAAGTAGGAGTATTTAAGTTAAAATAATTATATTAAATTTTGGCTTTGGGTGTAAGTAATGAAAATACTAAATACCTGTTATTATGAGAGAAAAAAATTCTGAAAACTCAAAATTGAGTTTTCAGAATTTAAAGGTAATTATAAAACAATAAGTAATATTTTTTCTTATTACAAAGATACTTTCCATTCAAGATAGTAATCATTATTTTCTTTTTCATATTTAATAGTTGAGCTATCCATATGGCCAGGGTGAACATTTACATCATCATCAAGACTATCAATTAAATTAACTACAGATTTTTTTAGTGCATTTAAATCACCAGTTGGGAAATCAAATCTTCCAACAGCTTCTTTAAATAACGTATCTCCAGAAAATAAATCATTCTCAAATTTATAGCATACACATCCAGCTGTATGTCCAGGGGTATGAATCACTTCGATTTTTTTATCGTCAAATTCTATAACATCTGAATCTTCAATTTTAACAATATTTAAATCATCTACAGAATATGGTTTTAACTTATTGTGTGATTTGAATCCATTAATCTCGTCAGTTTTTAGAAAACTGTATTCAGTCTTATGAATATATACGGGTACATCAAAACAATCAATCGCTCCTACATGATCATAATGACCATGAGTTAACAAAATTCCCATTACTTCTAGATTATTGTCTTCAACATATTTAATAATTCTTTCCCTTTCATAGCCTGGGTCAACTATATAACATTTTTTATTATGCTCAATAAAATAGCAGTTTACATCTATTTCTCCTCTAAGTAATAATTTGTGCATTTTTTCTCCTCCATTTTGCTTTAGTATTTGCTTTAGTAAATATAGTTCAAATATTTTTTCTCTTATATATTATAATAATAAATATTAATAGCCGCAATAAGTAAAAATGGATAAGATAATTGTATATTTAGATATTTTGTAAGTTATCAAAATCACTTTTTTTAATAAGGTCTCCAGGGGATTTTATGATAAAGCCTTTATCCCATACTTTAGTTAAAAAGTTTACTATAATAGATAAATCACCTTTAACAACTTTTTCACTTAAATTTATAATAGTTTTAAATTCATTTATTTCATTTTTGATTTCATTCAAATCATAGGCATCAGTATCTATAATATCAATAGAGCGATAATTAACATACATATCTTTAAAAATCTCTTCAGCAAGTTCGTCGCCATATTTTTCTCTTAAATATTGTAAACTAGTGTTTTTCATTTCTCTTCTACATCTTACCCAACCTTTTGTCATGAAAAAGGCACAATCATCTTCAGCAATTTTATTACGTCTACAGTTACCACCTAATACTAAGGAAAGACAATCATCAGCAACTGGTATAATTAATTTAGACATTTCAGTTTTTAATCCTATAGTACCACCCCCACATGAACCGTAAGCTAATAAAAGATTCTCATAATGACCATCATATTTATTAATTTCCTCCTGTAATTGATTACATAGATTTTCAGGTATTTCATGTAGTCCACTATTCACCCAAGTAAAATTGATATCAATGTTATTTTTCTCAGCTATATGTAAAAGCTCTTCTTTTAAGGTTTCACAAGCAATAACTAGCATATTCATAAGCACACCTCTTTAAATATTAAATTAGGTTATTCTAAATTATAATTAACTTTTCAATAATTAAATTATAAACATATTAGATTGTAGCAACAAGTAGAAAGATTAAATATACTTGGTATCTAAAACTATATTTAGTATAGAAATCCTTATATAAAGTATGAAATATATACTAAGTATTATTTTCAATACTAAGTATTAAAAATATTTGTACTTGTGATTTTAATATCTTGAGTTTATAATTTAATTATTCGAAGCAATGAAAGGAGATTTTAATATGAAAATAGCTGTTAGATACTATACCAAAAGCGGAAACACCAAGAAACTTGCAGAGGGCATTGCAAAAGCAATAGGTGTTAAAGCACTTCCAATTAGTGAACCACTTAGCGAGGATGTTGATATTCTTTTCCTTGGAAGTTCTGTATATGCCGGAGGGGTTGTAAGCGATGTTAAAAACTTTATTTCTTCAATAGATGTATCAGTTGGAAAAATAGTGAATTTTAGTACCGCTGCTTTGATAGAGTCTACATATAAACAGGTAAAAAAGCTTATTGAAAAAAAGGGAATTCAAATGTCTGATAAAGAATTTCATTGTCGTGGTTCATTTACATTGATGCACAGAGGAAAGCCAGATAAAAAGGATATTCAAAATGCAGCTAATTTTGCAAAAGAAATTGTGGGACGCTAATAAAAATAATTATAAAATAAAAATAAATTAATGAAGGAGAATTATTATGACTATAACAGAAAAAGTTTCAACTTTACTAAATGATCAAGAGGCATCAAAAGTACTAACAACCGTTTCTAGTGATGGAGTACCACACTCAATTGTAGTAGGCAGTATAATGGCACCTAATGCAGAAACAATATGCGCAGCAGAAATACTTATGAAAAAAACAGCAAAAAATTTAGAAAGCAACAAGAACATTGCAGTATTAGCTGTTAAAGGTATGGAATCATATCTTGTAAATGCAACAGTTGTAGAAAGACAAACAGAAGGCGATTTATTTGATACAGTAGCAAAAGAATTAGAGAAGATTGGTATGGCTATGTCAGGATTATGGATATTTAAGCCAACAGCTATATATGACCAAAGTGCTGGACCAAATGCAGGAACTCAAATCCTTTAATAGGAGTTATCTATAATCGTCAGGAGAGCTAGAAAGTATTAAAATCCTAAATTTCATTATGTGAAATTTAGGATTTTAAGTTCTTGTTTGTTATTAGCAAATATTGATTACATACCCAATTTGGTATGCATATAATTTACTCCACATGAGTGCATACTATCAATTACTTTGATAAAAGATTTACCTTCTTCTGTTAAATAATATTCAACTCTTGGAGGTACTTCATTGTAAGAATGTCTAACAATCAATCCAGCAGCTTCAAGCTCTTTTAGTTGACTGCTTAGATATGCTTGAGTCACTTTTGGTATAGATTTTTTGATTTGTGAAAATCTTAATGTTTTATTTTTTAATAAGAAAATTATTACAATTTTCCACTTGCCTCTAATTAATCTCTGCGCTAAGCACACTGGACATAGTGCGCTTTTCATATCATCTTCTACTTTACATTCTTTACATTCTAATAATAATTTATCCATATCGGTTTATCTCCTTTTGTGATAAGTATATTTATAAATTAAGTATATTTTGTAATACTAAGTATTATTAATATATGTACTTATGCTTCTTATATCATAAGTTTATAATTTAATTATTTAAAAGTCAATGTATATAGAAATTCTACTGTGAAATTTGAAACATAAAAGAGAAAATAAATAGAATTTGAAGAATTATTTAATTAGCTAATGAACAAGGGTAACCACAAGTTCTAACGAGTTTGGGTAAGAACTACTTATGATTAATGGGGGGATAATTATGAAAAGAATTTTATATATATTGGAAGAGTATAATAAAGGGAATTATGTTGTGTTAGGTGGAGATTGGAATCAAACATTTGATATTATTGATGCAAATCAGTTCCCACTCTTTGAAAACGGTTCATTTTATACACCATATAGTATTCCAAATGATTGGGTTGAAGAAGGATGGAATTGGGGGGTGAATGATAATGCTCCTACTTATAGATTATTAAATGAAGCATATAAAGAAGGAAAAACTCAAACAGGAGTAATCGATGGGTTTCTTGTGTCACCAAATGTTGCAATAAGTCAGACAAAAGTTATAGATTTAGAGTTTACTAACTCTGATCATAACCCTGTAGTAATGAAATTTATGTTAGAATAAATAGATAAAATGACAAAGTTACTCACATTTTCAGAATCGTGTCTAGAATATTTTATAATTTCGCTTTATCACGAGTCTCACAACATGATAATGTTTTTTGCCACCAATAATAAATGAATTATTATATGTTATAATATTTATAATATCTAGAAATACATGAATTAAATTAAGTGACGGTTATTATATAATATAACATATAAGGATGGTGAATTTTGTTTGAACGGAGCTACATGGATTAGTATATATTTACCTATATTTATTTTATTATTTGTTATATTACCACAGCAACGGAATATGCATAAGTCAGCAATAATAAAAATGAAGAAAAGGAAGGGTGAAAGAATTTTGGTGAATGAGATAATTAAAAAATATATAGGTCAAAATTGTCAAGTTAGTACTGGGTCATTTGGTATAAGTGTAGTTGGGAAAATAATTAATGTAGATGAGAATTGGATTGAGATAGAAACAAAAAAAGGTAATGAAATTATAAATTCTGAATTTATACAGAGTATTAAAATAAAATAGAAACGTTTTTAATTTATAACCAGTAGATGATAAAATCTACTGGTTAATTTTATATATGGTTGCAATGTAAATATTTGTTTAAATAACTAATATATAGTACAATGAAAAGTGATAATAACATAATATTTTAAAATTACTAAGCAAGTTTTTAGCTTGTACTGACTTTTTAAAAGATACTGAAAGTGTAAAGGTTTACGAGAGGGGCGATATAATTGATTCTTCGGGGTGAAATGTTGCAAAGATTAGCAGATGAAATCATTAAGGATATTGGGTATAATGTTAATATTATTGATGAAAAAGGAATTATCGTGGCTAGTGGCTCTAAAGACAGAGTAGGTACTTTTCATAAAATTGGAAAACAAGCAGCAGAGTTAGAAAAGCGTATTGATATTGAAATAGAAGATGAAGAAATTCTTAAAGGTGTAAAAACCGGAATTAATCAGCCTTTTTATTATAATGGTAAAGTAATAGGTGTAATTGGTATAACAGGAGATCCAGATCAAATTGATGATTTTGTAAAGTTAGTTAAATCTATGATTGAATTAATGTTTGAACAAGAAATGTTGAAACAAAAAATGTATTATAGGCAAAGTAATAAAGTATTTTTTATGAATATGCTCATGAATATTAAAACCAATGAAGATTATTTGTCTGTTTTAAGGTGGGGGACTAAGTTAGGTTATGATTTAAATAAACCTAGAATAGCTATAGTTCTGTCTCTAAAGGAAATTATGAAGAATAAACGTAACACTAAGATGTTTGAACAAAAAAATATTATTGAGGACAATATTTTAAATCTAATAAAAAAAACAAAATGCTACAGGAGAGAAGATATTCTGTCTTATGCTTCCATGGATGAAATTATTCTTTTGAAAACCATTAAAAATCTCCATGGAATGGATATCGCTGAAGAAGTTATGCAGTATGCTAAAGATATAAAGAAAAATGTTGAGGAAAAATTTAAAGGGAATATTTATATTGGAATAGGAAGTTATTATAAGGAAATTAAAAAAATTAGTAAAAGCTATTCAGAAGCTGAGTTTGTTTTAAATGAAATATTGAAGTATAAGCAAGAGGGAATTGGACATATTCATGATTACGTATTTGATTATTTTTATTCTAAAATTTCCAAAGAAAGTATGGAACATTTTTTCGAGAATTATTACTTAAAAGTAAAAGATAGACAAGCTCTAATAAAAACTATTATTGTTTTAACAAAGAGTAATATGAATATAGTTAGCGCTTCTAAGGCGTTATTTGTACATAGAAATACAGTTATTTTTAGGTTGAACAAGCTAAAAGAATTACTTAATTTAGATCCAATAAACAATCATAAAGACCGAAAATTTTGGGATATGTTAGCTATTTATATAGATACAAAAGTAGGTTAATTATATTTAGGAGTTAATAATTTCAAATTAAAAATAAAAGATATAAAAATGGTAAGCTAAGAATTTTGTACTGAGAGTACAATAATTCTTAGTTTTTTTATTGACTATACTATTTTTATTTTATAAAAATCCTTATATAATAAAGACAAGATATGAAAGAAAAAGAAAATAAAACCAAAAAAAATAAGGGAGGAAAATCAATGAAATCAAGACAAGTAGTTTTAACAGCACCAAGAAAAATCGAGGTTATAGAGGTAGACCTTAAGCCGGGTCCAAATGAGGTATTGGTAAAAACGTATATGTCATCTATATGTGGAACTGATAAAAATTATTTTAGAGGTCAGATGCCGAACAAAACTATTGTAAAGGATCCATCTGGTGGTAATGATGAAGCGTTCTTTGAATTTCCTTTACCTATGGGACATGAAGGGGCTGGAGTTGTTGTAGAAGTTGGTGAAGGAGTAACTGAGTTTAAAGTAGGAGATAAAGTTACATCATTTGCTTGGTTTAATACAATGGCTGATTATTTTATTGCTCCAGTAAAATATGATGGGGCATATAGTGGGACAGGTCTTATGAAGGTTCCAGATGGAATGGATATGACAGATGCTGCTATGGCAGAAACAACATGCTGTCCTATATATGCTGGGATGGAATCAGGAGTTGAAGTAGGGGACGACGTATTAATTGTAGGTACTGGTTTTGCAGGACAGATTATTGCTCAGATGGCAAGAAGAATGGGTGCTGGTAAAATAATCTGTGTAGATCCTATATCACGTAAACGTAAACTAGCTAAGGATTTAGGTGCAGATATTGTTCTTAATAATACTGATGATGTTGAAAAAATTGTTCTTGAAGAAACTAATGGATATGGTGTTGATGTTGCATTTGAAGTTGCAGGATATACAGAAGAATGGGGTAGTGAAAGTTTAGTAAGAGTAACAAACTTAGTAAAACATGGAGGTATTATTGGACTATATAGCTGGATTCTAGATGATGTTACTTTTAATATGGATAGATGGCATAATGATGGCCTTGATATTAGAACATTAGCATTGATGCATTCAGTACGACACAACCGTTTTTGGTACAATGAAAAGACTATGAAGATTTTGAAGGATGGATATGTAAAAGTTAAACCGTTAATCACTGATGTATTTAATCTTGATGATGCTCAAAAGGCTTTTGAAGCAGCTTGTGATACAGATGAAACATGTAAGGTTGCTTTTAAGTTTGAATAGGTTGATTTGAATAGGCAAAAGAGAATATAGTGTTGATTAGTTTATATAGAATACAACTAAAGTAATAACTTTAGTTGTATTCTATATAAAGCATAAAATATTCTTGAAAAAGTTAAAAGTAAAAAAGGAGGGCAAGAATGTTTAAAAATTTAAACCATCGCATGTTTTGGCCGGCAATTTTATTACTTTTGGGAATAGTAGTTTTGAACTTTGCAAATATTGACATGTTTACTGCTGTTGTGAATGGTGTAAACGACTGGATTTTAGATTACTTTGGAGGAACGTTTAGTTTAGTAGGACTTACAGCTGTTATCATGTGTATTATAATTTATTTTTCACCTTTTGGTAATGTAGTAATTGGAGGTAAAAATGCAAAACCAATGATGTCAAAATGGAATTGGTTTGCAATTACTTTATGCACTACTATTGCAACAGGTTGTGTATTTTGGGGGTTTGTACAACCAGTAGTGCATATTGTTCAACCACCAGTATCTATGGGACTTGAGCCAGGAAGTCCGCAATCTGCAGTGTTTGCACTATCTACTATATTTATGCAATGGAGTTTTCATCCTTATGCATTGTATTGTTTGCCTGGTTTAATGTTTGCATTTGTTTATTATAATATGAAAAAGCCTTATGGTATAACATCTACACTAATACCCGCATTAGGAGAAAAGATACCTAATAAACTTTTTGTACCTCTTAATTCGATATTTTTAGTTTCAGTAATTTTAGGGCTTTCTGCTTCAACTGGAGCTGGAATACTAAATTTATCGGGAGGGCTTAACTATTTATTAGGAATAGAAAGCAAACCAAGTCTTTGGTTAATTGTGGGCTTTTCATTTGTATCTATAGCGGTTATTTCAGCTATTACAGGTATTATGAAAGGTATTAGAGTATTATCTGATTTGAATGTAAAAGCATATTTTATTATAGCAGCTTTTCTACTTTTAACAGGACCTTTGGCATATGTGGTTAATATTGCAATTGAAGCTTTTGGACAGTACCTTGATACTTTTTTCTCACAAAGTTTGTTTACAGGAACAGCTGCTGGGGATACTTGGCCTCGTGGGTGGATAAATTACAACTGGGCAATTTGGCTTTCAACTATACCAATGGCACCATTGTTTTTAGGAAGAATATCAGTTGGACGTAAAGTAAAGGAATATATTTCAATGAATTTTATAATCCCAGGTTGCTTTGGAATATTGTGGATGAGTGTGCTCAGTGGTAATTCTATTTATCAAGAAATGACTACTGGTTCTTTATCGACTGTTATGGCAGCAAAAGGGCAGGAATTTATAATTTATGAATTCTTTACTAAATATCCATTGAGTACAATAGTTATTCCATTTTATATGATTGCAATATTTATTTCTTTTGTAACTTGTGTGGATTCAAACGTAACTGCTATGAGTTCATTGGCTTCTACTAATTTTACTCCAGATCATTCTGTTTCACCACATGGGGTTAAGATTATTTTGGGAGGACTTTTACTTGCTATTACATGGATTATGCTTACTTTTGCAAATCTTCAAGGGGTAAAAATATTAGCTAATCTAGGAGGTTTCCCAGCACTGTTTATTGAAATTATCATAATTGTTGGTCTAGTTAAAATTCTAAAAAATCCTGAAAAATATAATGAGATTGATAAGAATTAATATAATTCTAATGAAACTATTTTAAGGTGGCGAAAGTGATGAAAATAATTATTGCGGTGGATTCTTTTAAAGGAAGCATTTCAACTGTGATAGCAGCTGAGACAATAAAAAAAGGAATAGAAAAAGTTTTTCCACAAGCAGATATTGTGAAAATTCCTATGGCAGACGGTGGTGAGGGAACTGTTGATGCTTTGGTAATTGGGACGGGTGGAATAAAAAAACAAGTAGAAGTTACGGGTCCTTTAGGTGAAAAAATAATTTCAGAATATGGAATAATAAATAAAGATGTAGCAGTTATAGAAATGGCTGCTGCCTCAGGGTTACCGTTGGTTCCTGAGAATAGAAGGAATCCTCTCGTGACTACATCGTATGGGACTGGAGAGCTTATAAAAGCTGCGCTTGAAGAAGGGTGCAGGAAAATCATAATGGGAGTTGGGGGGAGCGCTACGAATGATGGTGGTGTTGGCATGGCTCAAGCTCTTGGAATGTCTTTTAAAGATAATAGTAATTGTGAAATAGCATACGGAGGAGGAGCTTTATCTAACATTGATTCAATTGATTCAAAAGCTTTGGATGAAAGACTTAAAGAGTGTGAATTAATTATAGCTTCTGATGTTACTAATACCTTATGCGGAGATGAAGGTGCATCTGCTATTTACGGACCTCAAAAGGGTGCAACGAAAGAAATGATAATAATTCTTGATAATAATTTAAGACATTTAGCTCAAAAAATTAAGGATGATTGTAATAAAGATGTACTTAATATACAAGGTTGTGGTGCAGCTGGCGGTTTACCAACTTTACTTCTTTCATATGCTAATGTTACATTGAAAGCTGGTATAGAAATTGTTCTAGATACAATAAATTTTGAAGAGTATTTACTTAATGCTGACTTAGTTATAACTGGAGAAGGGAGAATTGACAAACAGTCAGTATACGGTAAAGTTCCTGTAGGTGTTGCTAAAAAAGCAAAAAAATATAATATTCCTGTATTAGCTATCGTAGGAGGAATTGGAGAAGGGGCTTCAGCTGTATATGAACATGGAGTAGATAGCATAATGAGCATTGTAAACAGGCCTATGTCGCTTTCAGAAGCGATGGAAAATTCCACTGAACTTTTAGAAGATGTAACTGAACGAATTATGAGAAACATTAAAATTAATGTGAGTTATTAAGAATTTTTGTGGATATATATTTTTATAAGGTAATGAAATTATAAATTCTGAATTTATACAGAGTATTAAAATAAAATAGAAACGTATTTAACTTATAACCAGTAGATGATAAAATCTACTGGTTAATTTTTAGACTATAAAAAAGGAAAAGTATACACATCAATATTTATAAACATTGTAGCAATGGGTTGGGAAGCTTTAGAAAATATGTTAAAATAATATGTCGAAGATAAAATTAAGATTTTAGTATAAATTAATCTAAAGACCTGTCATAATGATAAACAGATATTTCTGAAAACTCAAAATTGAGTTTTCAGAAAAGAGTAGATAAAATTTTCTATGGGGGTAAAATATGAAATTAATTGAGCAGCATAAAAAAGCAAAATACAGATTTCAAGGAAGCGGTCCTAGAAATATTAATATTTTAAAAGAGGCATTCCAGCACATATCAGAATGCGAATTAGCAGATACTTATGGTAATGGAGAAATAATTGAAAAATTTGAGAAAAAATTTGCGAAAATTCTTGGAAAAGAGGCTGCTGTATTTATGCCTAGTGGAACTATGGCACAACAAATCGCTCTTAGAATTTACGCTGATGAAAAAAACTGTAATAAAATCGCTTATCACCCACTATCACATTTAGAAATTCATGAGCAAGATGCAGTAAAAACAATGCATCATTTAGAAACGATTCTCATAGGTGAGTCTAATCGCTTATTTACTTTAGAGGATTTAATGTCAATTAAAGAAGAAATAAGTACATTGCTTATTGAATTACCTCAACGGGAAATTGGAGGAAGTTTGCCAACCTTTGAAGAGCTACAATCAATTGTTAAATATGCAAGGTTAAAGGGGATACATTTGCATCTTGATGGTGCACGTTTATTTGAAGCACTCCCATTTTATCAGAAATCACCTAGTGAAATTTCAGCATGTTTTGATAGTGTATATATTTCATTTTATAAAGGAATTGGCGCTATTGCTGGAGCCATTTTAGCTGGAGAAAAAGAGTTTATAGACAAAGC
This sequence comes from Clostridium sediminicola, assembly GCF_050402865.1. NCBI lineage: Bacteria > Bacillati > Bacillota > Clostridia > Eubacteriales > Clostridiaceae > Clostridium > Clostridium sediminicola. Next base: position 124,447 of record NZ_BAABMF010000003.1, on the reverse strand, counting down.
TAAAATTTGGAAACGTAGACATGGTGGTGATTTAATAAGTTTGTATCCTTACATCATTACAGCTGATTATTTTTATGAAAAAAGAAAAGATAAAATGCAAGAGTTTTATTTGAAGGCTAAGGAATTAGCAAAGTATTTTAATGATTTATCCTTTGCTTATACTTTACCTAAAATACCAATGACTAATATGTTTCATGTATATGTGGAAAAAAGTCGTGATGAATTAGAAAAAATCATTGCAAAAGTCTTTGATGATTTTGATGTTTCAATAACTAATCATATTATAGAAATAAATGAAACAACATCAAAATTTGAAATATCAATAGGCGAGGATTTTTCGAAAATTCCAAAGGATTTACTAAAACAGATATTTTCAGATATATAAAATCTAATAATTAGTAAAATAAAAAAATGAAAATTGATAAAATAAAACAATAAATATTAAAATAAAATAAGATGGTGAACACATGATTAAAGTTAGATTAGAGAAAAACAAAAGGGGGAAAATAATCTTTAAATTAAAAATTGATGATATTGATAAAAAAAACTTTATGTTCAAGAGAGTACTTATGGACTCAAAAGTAATTAAAGAAAAATCACAGTTTGATTATATAGTACCTTTGAGATTTTTTATCCCAATATGTAATAATATAGATAAAAAAGATTTAACAATATGTAAAAAAAGTATAATGTCTTATCTGGAATTTTCTGATTGTTATGATGAGAAATATTATACCGATACAGATGCTAATGCAAAGTATATGAAAAAGTGGATAGAAGAAGGGTGTCCTTATATTTATAGAATCACAATAGATAGAGATAATTATGATATAAAAAAAGAAGTGGCTTTTCAGAAACCTAAGATAAAAATTAAAAATTTGAATCTTTAGTGAAAAGATTTATTTTAAAATAATATCATGTAGGGGTGTTTATATGGATGATATATTGTTGAAAATACAGTCCACAGTACAAAGATATACAGATGTAGTTTCAAATATACTTGGTATCGATGTTGAGGTTATGTCAAAAAATATGATACGTGTTGCGGGGACAGGGTTGTTTCGTTCAAGAGTAGGCGAAAAGATGGATAATGATAGCTATGTTTATTCTCAAGTAATTTTGAATAAAGAAAAAATAGTAATTCAAAATCCTGGTACAAGTCCTATATGTAAAAATTGTCCACAATATAATAACTGTCCTGAAACCTTTGAAATATCAATGCCTATTATTGCAAATAAGGAGGCTATTGGAGTTATTGGTTTACTTGGTACTACAAATGAACAAAGAGATATAATTGTCAAAAACCTTCATGCATATCTTGATTTTATAGAACATATTGCATATTTTATAGGCTTACAGGTTACGGAACGGCTTCAAAGTGATAGATTTCATGAAATAAATAAGCTCCTTTACAGAATAACAGATAGTATAGATCAAGGAATTTTGATTTTAAATACATCAAAAAAGCTTGTTTATGCAAATAACTCTGCTAAAGAACAGCTTTCGCTTAAGGATAGCTTACCCAAAAGTTTCAAGATTGAAAATAATGATATTAAAGCAGAGAACTATTTTGAATACTCCTGTTATGTAGAAGATAGAAAATATACTCTTGTTGGTGAGGAATTTGTTAATAGAAATATTGATGAACTTAATCATATAATTATGTTTAATGAAAAATCCATGGTTAAGCAAAAGATAAATGCCCTTTCAAAAATGATGTTTAGTCTTAATAGAGATTTAATTTTAGGAGCATCAAAAAATATAATTGATATTAAGTCCAAAATTGAGCGTTTAGCCGATGTTTCCTCAACTATTTTGATAGTAGGTGAAAGCGGAGTGGGTAAAGAAGTTGTTGCAAAAGCTTTATGGGAAAGAAGTAATAGAAAAAATAAGAGATTTGTTGCTATAAATTGTGCAACAATTCCTGAAGCACTTATGGAAAGCGAGTTATTTGGTTATGCAAAAGGAAGTTTTACAGGAGCTAATTCTTCAGGTCAAATGGGTAAATTTGAATATGCTGATAAGGGAACTCTATTTTTGGATGAAATGGGAGATTTGCCCTTGTTTTTGCAAGCTAAGCTTCTAAGAGTTCTTCAAGAGAAAAAAATTACGAGAGTTGGATCTAACACGGAAATTTCTGTAGATGTTAGAGTGATTGCAGCAACGAACAAAAACCTAAAGGATATGGTTGAAAATGGTACTTTCAGAAAGGATTTATATTATCGTTTAAATGTAATTCCAATAGAAATTGAACCATTACGGCGAAGAAGGGTAGATATAGAAATTTTAACCAGATATTTTCTTGAAAAATATTCTAAAAATTTCGATAAGCAGTTACCAGAAATAGACGAATCGGTTATGGGAATTTTAAAAAGCTATAGCTGGCCAGGTAATGTTCGAGAACTTCAAAATGTTGTTGAGTATATGGTTGCGATGTCAGAGAATGAACTTTTGATAAATATTCAACATCTCCCTAAGTATATAGCAAGTATTGAAAACATTCCTAAAACCACAAGTGGAGTTATTCCATTAAACGAATTGGAAAAAAGAGAAATTTCAAAAGCTTTAGATTTATATGGAAATTCTACAGAATCAAAAAAGAAAATTGCAGAAGAACTTGGAATAGGACTTTCAACTTTATACAGAAAAATGGCTCAATATAAATTGTCATAATGAGAATTGTATTTGTTTATGTTCTAGGAAAAGACACTAAGAATAAAGGGGATTATGGCATTTGTCATTTTGGGAAACGAATTATCATTTTGACAATTTGTTTTCTTTTAATAATAACCATATAATTACATATTGTTGATATTAAGCTTAGTTTCATTATTTGATGGTATATTTGATGGTATAAAAGTTTATATATTAATCGGTTAATAGTATATAATTCTAAAAATTTTTTATAAAACGTAGAATTATATATATTTTTTTGAAAACGTTAACGTTGGCATAAATTTTGCTTATTAAAATATCAAGAAATAATAGGGAGGTGAAAAAAATAATGGCAGAAATACAAAATGAATGCCTAAAAATCAAAGATGAGATGCTTAGTTTTTTACAACAACTTATAAGAATTAAAAGCTTTACAGGAGCAGAAAAAGAAATTGCAGAATGTGTAAAGAAAAAGATGATTGAGCTTGGATATGACAGAGTTATTGAAACTGAACTTGGCGATGTTGTAGGAGTAATGGGAAGTGGTCCAATAAAGATATTGTTTGATTCACATATGGATACAGTAGAAGTGAATGACGAAGAAAATTGGACATATCCACCCTTTGGTGGAGAGATTGCTGACGGGAGAATCTATGGTCGTGGCACTGTTGATATGAAAAGCGCAATCGCTTCAAGTGTGTATGCAGGGTATTTGGCAAAGAAGTTGGGTTTTGATAAAGGAAGAACCATTTATGTAAGTGCTTCTGTTATGGAAGAAGACTTTGATGGTAACGCACTTGGTGGCATTATAGATGAACTTAATTTGAAACTTGACTACGTTGTGATTTGCGAGCCTAGTGAAAATAAAATTGCTATTGGTCATAGAGGTAGAGCTCTTTTTGAAGTTCATACACATGGAGTTTCGTGTCATGGAAGTGCTCCGGAAAATGGTGAAAATGCAGTATACATAATGAATGAAGTAATCTCAAGAGTAAAAGAAGTAAATAGAAAATTATATAAGAAAAGTGGAGAGCATGGCTCAGTTGCACTAAGCAAAATAGAAAGTTCTTCAGTTTCCCTTAATGCTGTGCCAGATGAATGTACTATTTATTTAGACAGAAGATTAACTATAGGGGAAACATACGATGTTCTAGGAACTGAGATGGATTTGCTTGTTGAAGGTCTCAATTCTGATTGGAATGTTTATGTTGCCAAAGGAAAAAGTTTTACAGGAAAAGATGTTAGAATGAATAGTTTTATGGAAGCATGGAGTACGGCGGAGAATCATCCTTTACCTAAGGCAATGGCAGAGGCATATTTAGAGCAAACAGGTAAAAAACCTGAATTTTTTAAATGGAATTTCAGTACTAATGGTTTTGCATCTACCGCTAGAAAAATACCGACCATAGGAATAGGTCCTGGTGAAATTAAATATTGTCATATGAGAGATGAAAATTGCAAGGTGGATGATATTATAGAAGCTTGTGCAATATATACTGGATGTATAGAAAGGTTGGTTTAAAAAGTAAGTGACATTAGCTACTTTAACGGTTCTAAATTAATTGTTCTAATCTAATTTAATTGTTGAGAAAACGATTAAATTAGCAATACTGTAAATAAATCTTACATGAAAAGGAGATTATTATGAAGAGCACAAAAAAAACACTTAATAAACCTAAAGGATTTACTTCACGCTATGGGCTTATCGTAAGTATGATAGCTGGTAGTGCTGGGCTTGGAAATGTATGGCGTTTTCCACGTATGGCAGCACTTCACGGAGGTGGCGCATTCGTATTATTATGGACATTATTTTTAGTTCTTTTATGCTTACCTGCGACAATTTCAGAAGTAGTATTGGGACGAGCTACAAGACACGCTCCACCTGGAGCATTTAAAGATTTTGTTAGCAAAAAATTTACTTGGATGGGTGGTTGGCTTGTTTTCTCACTAACTGCAATAACAGCATATTATTGTGCAATTATGGGTTGGGTATTATTCTATTTTATTAAGGCAATTAGTGGACAGCTTATTGGAAGTGACTCGGCAGCGATGTTTGAAAGTGTTTCAAATGGTAATATATACACAGTTATATTCTTTGCATTTAGCGTAATTATAACTGCAGTTGTTATTTACAGAGGTGTGAGCAAGGGTATTGAAAGAGCAAATAAAATCCTTCTCCCTACAATCGTAATAATATTAGCATTTCTTGCTATTAAATGTATTATGCTTCCTGGCGGTATGTCAGGATTAAATAGATTGTTTTCAATTGATCCAAGTTATTATGCAAAATCTGAAACATGGCTTGCTGCTTTGTCACAAGCTGCATGGTCAGTAGGTCCTGGGTGGGGATTCATACTTACATATGCTATCTATTCTCCTAAAAAACAAGACGTTGCATTAACACAAACAGCACAAGGTTTTGGTGATAATAGTATCGCACTTTTAGCTGGATGTATGGTTCTTCCTGCACTATTTGCTAGTGTTCCAACTACAGAAGCAGCTTTAGAAATTTGTGCTTCAGGAAACTATGGGTTAACTTTTATATCAATGATTGAAATTGCTTCAAAAATTCCTGGTGGTGCAGTATTACTTGCTCTTTTCTTCTTTGCACTTTACGCAGCAGCATTGTCATCATGTATTTCTATGTTAATAGGACCAATTCAAGCTTTAATGGATTTTGGATGGTCAAAGAAAAAATCTGTTATAGTTGCTACAGTTATTACACTAGCTTTAGGCTTACCTTCTGCATGGAGTATTAACTTCCTAGGAAATCAAGACTGGGTTTGTGGTATAGCAATATTAATTGGATCATTAATTACATGCTTTATTGTATATAAATTTGGCGTGGAAAAATTCCGTCAAAAATATCTCAATATACCAACAAGAGATATCACTATCGGTAAATATTTTAATTATGGCGTAAAATATACTTCACCAATATTAGTTTTTGTAATGATGTCTTGGTATATTATAGATGCAGTTAAGGCAGACCCTAGCGGTTGGTGGAATCCCTTCAGTGTTTACAGTGTTGGTACAGTAGTATTTCAATTAGGTTTGTGGTTTATTATATTGAAGTTGTTTAATAATAAAATGGCTGACAGCATCAAGATAAAATATTTTGAGGATAACGGTTACCCTGATATTCCGGATAATCTTTTGTAAAGTATAATTATAAACTTAAGGAGAGGATTAATAATATGACAGTGAATGGTACTATATCTATGATACTTATAATGGCAATTAACTGGGGAGTAATGGGTTTAATTATTTGGAAAATGACTAAGAGTAAATATAATGGTGATGAATAAATTTTAATTTTAAAACTAATATAGACTATACAGGAGGCTTATTATGAAAGTTATGGTTAACGGAACAGAAAGAAATGTTCCATTTTCAATCGAAGAATACGACAATAGATTGAAAAAGGCAAAAGCAATTATGAGAGCTAATGGAGTAGAAACACTTTATTTAACTTCACCAGAAAGCTTATATTATTTTTCGGGATATAAGCTCTGCTGGTATCGTGTAAATTCCAAAAAACAATGGAATTACTATGTTCCGGCAAGTATCGCAATACATGTTGATAAAGAAGATTTTATTTTCTTTGATGTAGCAGGTGAAGAAGCTGATGTACGTGAAGATACTATTTCAAGAGATATAAGAATCTTTACTCATGCAGGTAGACCTACTTATGGAATTAACGGTAATGCAGGTACTATACCTCATGGAGGTCAACTTATTGATTCTATCGTTGGAAATCTGAAAGAATCCGGTTTGCTTACTAGTAAAGTCGGCATAGAAACAGAAAAACATGGCTTCCATATCGGTAAAATGATAAAAGATAGTTTTGCAAAGGTTAGCTGTGAAACATTTAATGCTTCAGACCTTGTAGATAGTGTAAGACAAGTTAAATCAAAAGCAGAATTAGACTACATTGTAAAATCAGCACATATAATAGATGTTGGCATGGAGGCAGTAAGAGAATACCTTAAGCCAGGAGTTACAGAAAATGAATTATTTGCCTACGCTAATTATAAAATGGCATGTGCAGGTGGAGAAAAAGAAGGTGTTTCCTTTATTCATGGTGGTTCAAGAGCTGCTAGAGGACATAATTTTCCATCCCATGAAAAACTCGAAAAAGGTGATGCTGTAATCGTTGATCTTTTTGGTTCGCATCAAAGATATTCTGCAGATTTGAGTCGTATTTTTACAATTGGTGATCCAGATTATAATAAGTACAAAGATGGTATGCTTGATTTCTGTAAAATTGCACAGCAATACCACCCAATCATTAGAGAAAAAGTTACAAGTATTTTGAAACCTAATATGTTGATAAATGACTTTACTGGTGAGCTAAGAGAATTTTATCAAGAGTTAGGTATTTGGGGTAAGCAATTCTGGCTTGGTGGTTACGATATGGGAATTTTATGGCCTGGCGATTGTTGTGGCGGTACAACTGTATATGATTCTGATATGGATAAAAAAGATATGAGATTTGTTCCGGGAACAGCGGTTAATTTTGAAACAGGTTTTTGGGTAATTGATACACTTGTATTTTATGAGGATAAAGCTATAATCGCAGGGCAGACTCCTTGGGATATCATAAAAATTTAGCATATAAATTGACAGGAGGATCTTATGAATACAAACAATGCGAATAGTTGCAAATTTATAGATGTGAAGTTAGGGGATTACAATTTTTGTGATTTTTTAACTAAAGAAAATGCTGAAAAAGCTCTAAGATTTGTACAGACACAAGAAGATTATAAACCTACTCCATTGGTGAGTCTTAATTGTCTTGCAAAACGATTTGGAGTTAGTAAAATTTATGTAAAAGATGAATCAAAACGTATGGGGTTAAATGCTTTCAAAGGTGTTGGTGTATTCTACGGTGTGGCACGCTTGATATGCGAAAAGTTTGATTTAGATATTGAAAAAATTAGCTTTGATGATTTGATGGAGCCAAAGTTAAATAGTAAAATTCAAGAGCTTGTGTTTGTTGCTGCTACTGACGGGAATCATGGTAAAGGGCTTGCATGGATATTAAGTAAACTTGGCTGTGAATGTAATATTTATATGCCTAAAAACACTACTGATGCACGAGTGAAAGCTATCGAAAATTTAGGAGCAAATGTAACAGTTACAGACGGCAACTATGACGAAACCCTACGCGTTGTTATTGAAAAAGCCGCTGAAAATGACTGGATACACGTTCAAGATCAAGCGTGGGAAGGTTATACAAAGGTTACGAATCTTATTTCTGAAGGTTACACTATTATCGCAGATGAAACTTTAAAGCAAATGAATGAAGATGGTACAAAACAACCAACACATATTATTCTTCAAGCAGGAGCTGGATCTTTTGCATTTGGTATTATGGGATACTATGCGAATGCTTTAAAAAACAGCAAGCCATATATGTGTCTAGCAGAACCTGAAAATGCTGCTTGCTATTATGATTCTGTAATTAATGGTAAATACAGCATAGTTCCTGGAGAGCTAAAAACAGTTATGGCAGGATTATCAGTTGGTGAAGCTAACATAGTTGCATGGGAATATTTACGAACTATTGTTGAAGGATATGCAAGTTGTTCAGATGTAATAACAGCAAGAGGGATGAGGATTCTTTCAAGCCCTATAGAAAATGATCAAAGAATAATTTCTGGAGAATCAGGAGCCTTAGGACTTGGATTACTATCAATGATTTGTCAATCAGCAGAATACAAAGACATACAGAATAAAATGGGCATTGATGAAAACAGTGTAATTTTAGTTATCAGTACTGAAGGTGATACAGATCCAGGAGTTTACGAAGATATTGTATGGAATGGTGCGTTAAGTACAGTTCTATAATAGAAATAGTTTTTGTTTTTTATATAAGATAACTCCGGTTGAAAATACATTCAACTGGAGTTATCTTATTATTTGACCGTAAATTAAACTTTACAAAAATTTTATATTAAGTACCACAAAAAGTTTGATAAGGACGATCTGACTGTGGAGGTGGTGTGGTATATTTAGCTTGTTCTGGAGTATGAGCATAAGGGTTAGAAAGAACAGCTAGAAGTCGTTCCATCACGCTATAATCACCGTTTTTCACCGCTGCTTCTAATGCTTCTTCTACTCTGTGATTTCTAGGGATTACTCCAGGATTACTTTTTCTCATTAACTGGAGACAGGAGTCCTTTGATTCCTGTTGTCTACCTAGTCGCACTTGCCACATTTCGTACCAATTACTAAATTCCGTAGTACCAAATACACCAAAATTCTCAAGATTATCAAAAGTTAGTGCTCGGAAGGTATTAGTATAGTCAGCATTATATTTTTTCATTATACTGAGGAGCCCTTCAATAAGGACCTCATCTTGAGACTCTTCATTAAATAATCCTAGTTTTACTCTCATTCCATTGATAAAATTACAACGATACAACTCAGTAAAATGTGATACTGCATCTTCAGCAAGTATCATAGCCTGATCCTGGTTATCATGGAGTAGTGGCAATAAGGTTTCAGCAAATCTTGCTAGATTCCATGCACCAATTGGGGGTTGATTGCCATATGCATAGCGGCCATGAGTATCGATGGAACTGAATACTGTTGTGGGATCGTATTTATCCATGAAAGCGCAGGGACCATAATCAATAGTTTCTCCACTAATTGTCATGTTATCAGTATTCATTACGCCATGAATAAAACCAACCAGCTGCCATTTAGCAATGAGACTTGCCTGACGTTTAATCACTTCTTTTAGTAAGAGAAGATATTTATCCTCATCACTTTTAACTTCAGGAAAGTGTCTTTGCAATGTGTAATCAGCAAGGACTTGAAGTTCGTCAATAGTGCCCCAATGTGAAGCATATTCAAAAGTACCCACTCGTAAATGACTATCAGCTACACGGGTTAGAATTGCACCAGGTAGAAGAGTTTCACGAATTATTGACTCACCTGTTGTCACTACTGCTAGACTCCGGGTAGTAGGAATACCAAGTCCATGCATAGCTTCACTGATGATATATTCTCGTAACATTGGTCCAAGTGATGCACGACCATCACCTCTTCGTGAATAAGGGGTTCTACCAGACCCTTTTAGTTGAATATCAAAACGTCTGTTTTGAGGAGTGATTTGTTCACCAATGAGCAAGGCTCTTCCATCTCCTAGCATAGTAAAATATCCGAATTGATGTCCTGCATAAGCTTGAGCGATAGGTAAAGATTCTTCAGGAAGTTCATTACCACTAAATACTGCTACGCCATCATTACTTTTCAAAGCTTGAACATTTAAACCTAAAGATGATGCTAAAGGGTCATTGAGAATGATTAACTTTGGTGAAGATACAGGATTTAGATTAATAGTACTAAATAACGGTTTAGGGAGGCGAGCATAACTATTATCGAAATTCCATCCTAGTTCAAGCACTCTTTTTCTATCTTTCATAATATCTCCTTCTCAAATTTTATTTAATATAATACTATCATTTTTATATAGTATTAAATATTTTATTATATTATTTAGTTATGGAGTTTTTCACAAAAATAATGTTTTTTTTAGTATATACTTTTGTCCATTTAAATATACTCCTGATTTTGGGGTAAATAATAATTGTTTTTCTTTAGATTTTTTCTACAGATATTTTATTTGTAATCTTTATAAAAAATGTTAAAATTAAGAGGTTCAAAAAAATAATAAATTCCCAGCATATTTCAATGATAAGTTGTTAGATGAATTAAAAATTTAATTACAAATCAGATATAATTGAGGATTTAGTTGTGAATTATTAAAAAAACTCCTAAATATAGTGAAATTATCATGAGTTCTACTGGGGGCTTAACTATAATCATAACAATTGATTTTCTTAAGTAAATTTATTAATAAAATTTCTATTTATTAATAACAAAGTTAGGATTTGTGTATTTAGTGCTTGCTGTAACTTCAGAGAACTCAAAATTGAGTTCTCTGAAAAATTGTTTCACTAATTTTTAACACACTTATAAAGAATATTAATACCTTTCAATATATCATCTTCTGTAAGATTTCCATATCCAAAAATAAGTTGAGAATCATGCTTTTCAGGAATGACGGCATGGTAACTAACAGGCATAATATATACACCTGCGTCCATTATTCTATTCATAAGTTCCTTAGTAAAAGTAATATTACTAAATTCAGCAACTAGATGTATACCTGTTTCCTTTCCTAAGATGGTAACATTTTTCCCGAATGTATCTATTAAAGCGTTAATTAATATCAAACGACGCTTCTTATAGATTTTTTTTGTTTTTGCTATATGTTGTTCTAGGTATCCATATGCAATAAATTTATCCATAGTAGCTTGATTAAGAGTTGGGCAATGAATGTCAATCAAACTTTTAATTTGATAAATTGGCTCAATAAGATTCACAGGTAAAACCATATAACCAATACGAATACTTGGCAATAAGATTTTGCTGAATGATCCTATGTAAATAACATGGTCAGAATCCAGTTCATATAAAGATTCAACAGGTGAATTACCATAGCGATATTCACTGTCGTAATCATCTTCAACTACATAGCAATTATTGTCACGGGCATATCGAATAAGCTCCACTCGTTTTGAAATAGAAAGTGATCCTCCTAGAGGATATTGATGAGATGGCGTTGTTATAATACATGTTAAATCTATTTCTTTTGGAAGTGTAGATGCATCTATTCCTTTATGATTAATTGAGTGATAAATTACATTTGAATGATTTGATGTAACTATATTTCTAATGCCTTTTGCGGTAGGTTCTTCCAAAAGTATAGAGCCAGATAATTGACTAAAATACTTAGATATTAGATAAAGCGCTTGAACAGCTCCAGATGTAATAATGATTTGATCTTCATGACATCGGATACCATGAGATCTAAAAAGATATTCTGATAGAGTCTTTCGAAAAGGCAAATAGCCGTTTGGAAGATCGTACCCCAGTTCTTTATCAGGTATATTAAAAATAGATTCCCGGTAACATTGTAGCCACTTACTTCGTGGGAACTTATCTAAAGCAGGAAGTCCTGATTTGAAACTAATGCAATTGTTTGAGTCTTTCATTCCTGAGAGTTTAAGTTTGGGACCTTTTATTGTTGGACGAGATATAGATATTGCCTCATTCACATATATTCCGGAACCTTGAACACTTTTGGTGTATCCTTCAGAAGTTAACATTTCATATGCTTCTATAACAACATTACGAGAAACTTGTAAGGTTTCAGCTAGCCTTCTTGATGAAGGAAGACGGTGATTTGATTCAAGATCACCTTTTAAAATCATGTCTTTTAATTGAGTATAGATTTGTTTAATCATTGGTATAAAACTATTACGGTCTATTTGTAAATACATATAATCACCTCGATTGGTACTATAAAAAACAGTGTAAATTGGTACTTAATAGAACCACATTATCAGACTATAATTATAACATACTTTAAACTTAAAACTAAATTTTATGGAGGTGTTCTTATGTCTAGATTTCAAGCGTTGATATCCTTAACTGGCGCATCGATAATTGTTGGCAGCACATTAGTAGTAAGTCGTATTATATCAGGTGGCGAATCTATATATTGCATTCAGTTATTCAGTATGTTTATTGCTAGCATAATTTTATTCTTTTTAATTGGAAAAGATAATATAAAAAAAGAACTAAAAAATACAACACGAAAGGATTTTATAATTTTTTTTCTTCAAACTTTATCAGGAGTAGTTTTGTTTCGTATTTTTATTGTTTATGGAGTAGGATTGACGAAGGCTATGGATGCAGGAGTAATTTTGAGCTTAACCCCTGTGACGACAGTTATATTATCAGTTATATTTCTTAAAGACAAATTGGGAAAACGAGAAATAATAGCGTTACTTTGTGCTTTTGTTGGAGTGCTTATTATTAATTTAAATGGAATTCAAGAATCTACTGAAGGAAACATGAGACTTCTTGGTAATGCTATGATTCTGATGGCTGTATTAGGTGAATCATCATTTGTGATTTTTAGTAAAAAAGCTTCTGTTAAGATTTCACCTTTAACTAGAAGTTTAATGATTTGTATTTGTGGAATTTTTTTATTCTTTCCTTTGAGCATATATGAACTAACGCAAGGATACTCATTTTTGATGAATTTAAATTTCTGGATATTAACGCTGTATACAGGCGTGGTATTAACAGTGATGGCATATGTTTTATGGTTTAGAGGAATTTCTCATGTGAGTGGAACTACAGCTGGCGTTTTTAACAGTCTAATTCCTGTGAGCGCAATTGCATTAGTTTTTATTTTTCTTGGAGAAGCAATGACTAAAATGCAATTGGCAGGACTTATATTTATTTTAGCTGGGGTCGGTCTTATAATTTTCGAAGGTAATCTAGATATATAATTATACTAATTCTACTTTAATTGGCCTTGAATATCATAAATGCAATGAAATTGATGTAGCTACAACAGACTTGATACTTTTGCTTGGAAAGGTTCAAGATATACAAAGTAATACTTATTATTTTGATAAAGGTGCATATGTTGGTATAGTAGGTGATAATATAATGATATATTGATTTTAGACTTTAATTAATTAAAAGGTTTAATAAATGAGGGGGAGACGTATGAATAAACAAGAACAGGAATTTCTAATTGAAAAAAGTCTAAAATTCGTCGACTCATAGTTGATGAAATAGGAACTTTGGGAGTAGGGCATATGGGAGGGTGTTTAACTCTAGTAAAAGCTGTAGGAGTTCAAGATCATTTTGGGGAAGTTGCAAAAATGCCATATTTGAAACAAAAATATCATATGACAACAGTTAAGATTAGAAACCGAAGCTTAATTCTAAATACATTGAGAAAAAATGGTGCACTTTCTAGATAGGACATTGCTAAAATTCTTCAACTTACTTCAGTTGCAATAACTATTATTGTAAATGAAATGGTTAAAGAAGGTATTGTTAAAGAAGTTGGTCAATTTGAAGAAGAGGATACAAGGTCAGGAAGAAAAAAAGTTCTTAATGATATTGATTATAATTATAAATATGTTATTGGAATAAATATAGAAGCATTTTCAATAAATATTGGTGTTTCAAATATAGATAGGGAAATTGTATCTTTTAGTAATATGGAAACGGATAAAGGTGTGCAACCCAAAGAATTGCTTATGAAAATTGCTAATGAGTGCATGAGTATTTTATGGAAAGCAAATATTTTTAAACAAGATATTATTGGAGTTGGAATTATCGGCACAGTTGATGCATCAGCAGGTATAAGCAAACATGCATATGGGTTAGGGCAAGAGAAAGTCAATGTAAAAAAGATACTAGAGGACGCTTTAGATCTTGAAGTTATTGTTGATAATAATGTTAGAACCATGGCATTGAGAGAAATTGATTATAACACCCAGGAAGATATGAGTAATGTGATTTATATTAAATATGGCCCTGAAATTGGTTCATCTGTAATAATAAACAATGATATATATTATGGAAGTAAGACCTAAGTAAAAATCCAATATGTTATAACGGAGACATTTTTTTTTATAGTTTTTATAATTTTCTCGAAATTATGATATAATTAATTTGGGATGAAAATAAATAACTTAAAATAAGTTTTTATTAAATATAGAATAGAGAGGTTTATTATGGGGGATATATCTAATTTAGAATTTTTGAAAAGATTGGCAAAAGGTATTTCATCACAATTTGGGCGTAATTGCGAAGTTGTTATTCATGATTTATCTTCTGGTTATGTAGATTACCCAATAATCTTTATCGAAAATGGACATGTTACACATAGAACAAACAGTGACGGACCTTCTCGTGTTGTTTTAGATGCGTTGCAACATGCTTCAAGCGGAGTTGAAGATAAGTTGAGCTATATAACCAAGACGCAAGATGGTAAAATTTTAAAATCCAGTACTATATACATTCGTGATGACGATGACAAGCCTATAGGAATATTTAGTATTAACTATGATATTACTGAACTTACTATAGCTAGCAATTGTATAGAATCATTAATTAGTCATAAAGATGGAGTTCAAGCTGCAAGTAAAATTCCACAGAATGTAAATCAATTGCTTGATGATTTATTAGAGGAGTCTGTAAAAAAAATAGGAAAGCCTGTTCAACTAATGAATAAAGAAGAAAAAATTCAAGCTATTGAGTTTCTTAATGATGCTGGCGCTTTTTTAATTACTAAGGCTGGCGATAGAATAGCAAATTTCTTTGGTATTTCAAAGTATTCTATTTACAATTATGTGGAGATAAAGAATAAGCTTTAGAAGAAATGTTAGAGCATTTACTGATATACTTGACAAGAATAATAAAACAATGTACAATTGCTTTATCAAAAGTGAATATCATTAATATAGTTTTGTTTTGACGTGCTAAGCACAAAATGGGGTACACCACCGCGGGTGTAGATTCATTTTGTGCTTTTTTTGTTTATTTAAATAAAATGGTAAAGGAGTGAAAATATGAAAGTAAATGGATCTATTATTACCTTAGGTGAAAGCAAAAGTTTATATGATTTTTTAAAAGATCAAAACTATGACATTACTAGAATTGCAGTAGAACGCAATGGTGAAATTGTTCCAAAATTAATGTATAAAAGTATTATGCTTAATTATGATGACACGATAGAAGTTGTTACTTTTGTGGGAGGCGGTTGATTTATGAAAATAACTTTGAACGAAAAAGAGATTAAAGATTCTATGCCTAGTGAGGATGAGCTTGAGAGTATGATGATGGCAAGGCATACTCCTAATGTACATAATAAAATAAAAAAAAGTAAAGTAGCCGTTGCTGGTCTAGGTGGACTTGGGTCTAATATTGCAGTTATGCTTGCAAGAATAGGTGTCGGAGAATTACTTCTTGTAGATTTTGATGTTGTTGAACTGAGCAATTTAAATAGGCAATGCTACAACATTAGCCATATAGGTATGCCAAAAACATTAGCACTAAAAAAACAGATAGAAGAAATTAACCCTTTTATTAATGTGTATACTCATAATATAAAAGTAACTAAGGAGAATGTTAGTACATTACTTAATGGTTATCACATTATTTGTGAGGCTTTTGATAATCCTGAGGCAAAATCAATGCTTGTCAATGTAGCATTAGAAGAACTTACTGGTACTAAAATTGTAGCAGCATCTGGTATGGCTGGCTATGGTAGTTCAAATTTAATCAAAACCACAAAACCAATGAAAGGTTTATATGTGTGTGGAGATATGAAAAATGAAGCGAAAATTGGACAAGGGCTAATGGCTCCAAGAGTACAAATTTGTGCAGGCCATCAAGCAAATATGGTCTTACGATTATTACTTGGAATAGAAGAAGTATAGAAATTAAACAAATTTTAAAATACATAAAAAGGATGAGTAAAATGAATGATAATTTGATAATTAAAGGACATAAGTTTAAATCAAGATTTATATTAGGTTCAGGTAAGTTTTCTTTGGATTTGATAAAAGCAGTTATTGAAAATGGAGAAACAGAAATCATAACCCTTGCATTACGTCGTGCAAATGTTGGTGGAGAGGAAAATATTTTAGATTTTATACCAAAAGGAATTACATTATTGCCAAACACTTCTGGTGCAAGGACTGCAGAAGAAGCTGTAAGAATAGCACGACTATCAAGAGAAATTGGATGTGGAGATTTTGTAAAAGTTGAGGTCATTAAAGATTCTAAATATTTATTTCCAGATAATTACGAAACAATAAAAGCTACAGAAATACTTGCAAAAGAAGGCTTTGTGGTTATGCCATACATGTATCCTGATTTAAATGTAGCAAGAGCATTAGTTAGTGCTGGTGCTGCAACAATAATGCCTCTAGGCTCACCTATTGGTAGCAATAAAGGTCTTTGTACAAAAGATTTTATAAAAATATTAATAGATGAAATAGATTTGCCTATTATTGTAGATGCTGGTATCGGTCGTCCATCTCAAGCCTGTGAAGCAATGGAAATGGGTGCTGCTGCTGTTATGTGTAATACAGCAATTGCAACAGCAAATGATATTGCAATGATGTCAAAAGCATTCAAACATGCTGTTGAAGCGGGACGTTCAGCTTACCTTGCTGGACTTGGAAGAGTATTAAATAATGTGGCAGAAGCATCTAGTCCTTTGACTGGATTTTTGGAGGATTAATTATGGATTCTAGTAAAACAAATCATATGGAATATTTAAATGATATGGATATTATTCATTCTGAAATTATGGACAAGGTATTAGAACTAGTAGAAAAATATGATTATAAAAACTATAACAGTAATGATGTAAAAAAAGCTCTGGCAAAAGACTATCTTTCAATAGAGGATTATGCCGCTATCTTGTCTCCAGCAGCTCTTCCACATTTAGAAGAAATGGCAAGAATCGCTAAGTTAAAAACTAGAAAGCAATTTGGTAATTCAATTACTATGTTTACTCCATTATATATTTCTAACTACTGCGAAAACCATTGCACTTATTGTGGTTTTAATTGCAAAAATAAGATTCACCGTGGAAAACTTTCTTTAGAGGAAATGGATAAAGAAATGAAAGAGATTGCAGCAACAGGTTTAAAAGAAATATTAATTTTGACTGGTGAATCACGTAATGCCTCTGGAGTAGAATATATCGGAGAAGCAGTTAAACTAGCTACAAAATATTTTTCTACAATTGGAATTGAAATTTATCCGCTAAACACAGAAGAATACACTTACTTAAATAAATGTGGTGCAGATTTTGTTTCTGTTTATCAAGAAACTTATAATAGTGACAAGTATGAAACAGTTCATTTATCTGGTCCTAAAAGAGTTTTCCCATACCGTTTTTATTCTCAAGAACGTGCTATATTAGGAGGCTTACGTGGTGTATCTTTTGGAGCACTTTTAGGATTAGACGATTTCCGAAAGGATGCCTTGGCAGCAGGTTTACATGCATTTTTTATACAGCAGAAGTATCCTCACGCTGAAATCTCATTCTCAACACCACGGTTAAGACCTTTCATCAACAATAAAGATAATAACCCAAACGATGTTCACGAAAAGCAACTATTACAAGTAATGCTTGCTTATCGATTGTTTATGCCATTTGCTGGAATAACAATTTCAACAAGAGAGAGAGCGGGATTTCGTAATAATGTAGTAGGAATGGTAGCAACAAAAATTTCAGCAGGTGTTAAAGTGGGCGTTGGTGGTCATAGCGAAGAAGGAAAAGGCGATGAACAATTTGAAATTTCCGATCCTAGAAGTGTTGATGAAGTACACCAAATGATTCTAGATAGAGGGTTACAGCCCGTTTATACAGATTATATTAATGTTTAGGAGAAAAGTATGTTAATTTGTGTAACTAACCGAAAACTTTGTGAAGATGATTTTTTTAATAGAGTAAAGGAAATATCTAAAGCTAAACCTTATGCTATTATGTTAAGAGAAAAAGATTTAAATATAAGTGAATATGAAGATTTGGCCTTAAAAATAAAAGAAATCACCCAAATAAATGGTGTACCACTTATTATCAATCAAAACATTGAAGTAGCCTTAAAACTTAAGATTTCTAATATTCACTTATCAATGTCAAACCTAAGAAAACATAAGAATAAGCTAAATGAATTTGTTAATGTTGGTGCTTCAGTCCACTCAATTATTGAAGCAAAGGAAGCAGAAGAATTGGGAGCATCATATGTAATAGCTGGACATATATTTACAACAGATTGTAAAAAAGGAGTTCCACCTAGAGGACTAGGATTCTTAAAAGAAATTTGTGAATCTATATCAATTCCCGTATTTGCTATAGGTGGCATAACTAATGATAAAATAGATGATATAAAAAATACAGGGGCAAGTGGGGTATGTATAATGTCAGAAGCAATGACTTGCCTAAATCCATCTAAACTTACAGATAGATTTTTCTAAAGAAAAAAGACCGTTCAGCAAAAACTGCACGATCTTTTTTGCTTTTTTAAGTAAATAGTAATGAGAATTACTGAAATTCACTTACATTTATATATAATTCTTTGAACACAGCCCTAGAATATACACTTACTAGAGTACTAAAAAATGCTGTCACAAAGATAATAGTACTAATAGAATTCATACCTACCTCAAAAATGTATCCATAGGCAGCCTGCCCAATTGGTAGGGTGCATTGGGCCAACACAAGAATATATGAAATGATTTTACCAATAAGGTGACTTGGAGTTTCTCTTTGAGCGAATGACATCATTGTAATATTGAACATAGTAATAATTATCATCATTAAAAAGCAACTTAGAGATATAATAATATAAGTAAGCATTACATCTAGGGACAAGCTAAAAGCAAAACCTATTGGTAACAAAGACAAAGAGGCTAAGAACAAAAATATATATGCACAATTAGCACTTACTTTTTTACCTAATATACTAATAAGTATGCCTCCAGTAATCATGCCAGCTGCCATAGCACCTTGAGTAAATCCATATAATTGACTGCTTAATCCTAGTTTAACTTTAATCATAGCGGGCAATCCAATTAAAATCATAGAGGTTAAAAATAAATTTATACAGGATATAATAATCATTACTTTTAACATAATTGGATTATCTTTAACTATAAAATGAATACTCTCTTTAAAATCAGCTTTAATCATATCTAAAGGTGAATTATGTCGTGTTTGTTTTACAAATGCCATCTTTATAAACATCTCCATAATTGAAGCAAGAAAAAAGCAAATGCTACTAGTTATCATAATTGGCCATATACCATATAAGCCATATAAAATTCCAGCAAGCAATGGACCAATTAAATTTGATAAGGCATTAACTAGGCTTACAATTCCATTAGCTTTTTCCAAATTATCCTTTGCAGTAATTGCTGGCATACTGGCTTGCACCACCGGTTGGTAAAAAGATTGTATAAGAGAAAATATTATCATTAGTATAGCTATCAAAATAACTTCAAGCCCTATAGTAAGTAGTAAACAAAAAACAATAATAATAACTGCAGTTATCATATCTAAAATGACCATCATATTTTTTTTGTTCACTCTATCTGCTAATATACCTCCAAGAGGAGAAAATAAAATAGTCGGAATAGTAGATACAGCAAGTATAGTTCCAAAAATTGTAGTAGATCCTGTTTTATCTAGTATATATAATGGCAGAGCAAATCTTAAAATTGCATTACCAAAGATAGAAATCATCTGTCCAATTACAACCATAATGAAATTTCTATTAAATAATTTTAATTCCACGTTGTTTACCTTTCCTTTCTAGCCAGCATGTTTTATAACAACAACAGCACTAACTCCCGTATTAGTATTTTTTATATAAATATCTCCATCCATTAATTTCATTATTTGTTTTGAAATATATAAACCTAGCCCATAACCTGGTTTATCTCCTGTATTTGATCCTCTATAATAGCTTGTGAAAACATGTTTTATTTCCGGGTCTGGAATAAGCTTACCACTATTATAAATTTCAATAAGTGAATAATTTTCTTCTGTTGAAAATTTAACTGTTAAGGTTTTTAAATCCCCATATTTTAAGGCGTTATTCAATAAGTTTTCAAATACTTCTAGTAGTCGTTCAATATCTGCTATAACCATTAAGTTCTTATCCAAATTAAGTTCCACATATTCCATATGAAGAAGCTCAATTTTATGATAAATAAGCTTATTTAATCTTTTATGAATTTCTTCTAAATAAACCTCTTTTGATTGAACATTAATTTCTTTCATAGTACGGCTTGAGCACTGGAGTAATTCTTTAGTTAATCTATCTATCACATCTGTGTTTTCTAAAATAATATTTAGTGCCATATTCTTTTCATTTTCTGTTTCATATACATTTTCAAGCATAGCAATAGAATAATTTTTAATAGAGGAGAGAGGGGTTTTTATATCATGAGATAAACTTGCTACTAAGGTTTTTCTTTGCATTTCTAGCTCATCATTTTTATTACGTTCATAAGATAGTTTCTCTTTTAACATATCCAATCCCCAAATAAAATCTTTAAAGTAAGTATTTTTGTATAAATAATTATTTTCAACAACGTTACCTGCTGCAAGGGCTTTTGTAATTCTAGAAAGTTTTTTCATAGGTTTTATAATGTTCCTGTGCAAAATATATAAGTAAGTCATTATAAAGAGATAGGCAAGAGTAATTATGAACGCAACAATTACCTTCTCTTCATTTTGTCTATATTTCATTGGAAAGATGCTGTATTTTACGATATATTTACTGCCTTCAATTGGCATATAAACAACAGGACTTTGCCAAATATCTTCTATATCACTAGAAATTTTTTGAACTATTTCAATGCTTTGGATTGCCATTGATTCCTCAGTATTTAAAGAATTTATTATTAGTAAATTTTTTTGAATATCTTTAGTAAACCGACTATGAATCCTATTAATAGTAACTTTATAAGATTTGTCGTAATAAGCATGATTAGGATTAATAAATTTAATAGCTACTAATGATATAAGCCAAACTAATGTAAGAATACGAATCCATTTTTTCATATCATACCCTCAAATCTGTAACCCACTCCCCATACTGTGACAATTGATTTAGGCTTTTTAGGGTTCTTTTCTATCTTCTCTCTTAATTTGTTTATATGAACAGTTAGGGTAGAGAATTCGCTAAAACTCTCTTCACCCCATACCATATTAAAAAGTTTTTCTTTACTCATTGCACGTCCTTTGTTCTGAACTAATATCTTTAATAATTCAAATTCTTTTAAGGCTAATGACAATGGTTTATCATTTATATAAGCTTTCCTTGCAATTGTATCGATAGTTAATGCACCATCTACAAGCTTTTCAGTTTCAATATTCAATTCATAACTGCGACGAAGTTGAGACTTCACACGTACAAATAATTCTCTTATAGAATAAGGCTTTTCTAAATAATCATCTGCCCCTAGTTCAATCCCAATAATTCTTGCATCCTCACCAGTCTTTGCACTAATTATTATAATTGGTATATTGGATTTTTTTCTAACCTCCTCACAAATAGTAAGCCCATCAATACCAGGTAGCATAATATCTAATACTAATAATTTTACCTTATTAATCATCAAGTAATTCAAAGCTTCTTTTCCATCATTAATAATTTTTATTTCATAGCCCTTTTTATTAAAATAGTCTTTAGTTACTTTAGCTAGTTCTTTCTCATCTTCCACTAATAAGATTTGATTCATACTATGCCTCCTTATTACCAACCCATATCAAATAACCACTTTGATAACGCTAACTCTCTTTTTTTGTTATCATCCTTATTAGGTATGAATTTACCCAATTGGTATTCTCCTTCAATTTTACCATCAATCATAAACAATACACGTTCAGTTTTTGCAGCAACCTTAACATCGTGGGTAACCAACATTATTGAAGTACCTCTATTATTTATATCGTAAAAAATTTCCATAATTTCATCTGCAGATTTTGAATTTAAGGCACCTGTAGGCTCGTCACCAAAAATCATTTTAGGATTATTTATTAATGCTCTGCATATTGCGACTCTTTGCAATTGGCCTCCTGAGGCTTGAGTAATTTCATTATCTGCTAATTCGATAATTCCTGTCCGTTTCATCAATTCAATAGCTTGATTATTTATATCTTTTTTGTTTCTATCACGTGCCATATATGCTGACACTATGATGTTATCCATAATGCCAAGATTTTTTAATAGGTTAATTTGTTGAAATACAAAACCCATTTTTCTTAAACGTAATTTTGAAAGTTCTTTTTCGTCTAAATCAGAAATTTCTTCATTATCAAAAATTACACTTCCTGCGGTCATCTTATCCATACCACTTACATTATATAAAAGGGTTGATTTTCCGGAGCCTGATGGACCCATAATTGACACAAATTCCCTTTCTTTAATTTCCAAATTTATATTTTTAAGAACATGATTTTGTCTTTTATTTACTACATAAGTTTTACATAAATTCTTTACTTCTAAAATATTATTCATTCTATACCTCCACTATTCTACATTAATATCTGATATATTAAACTTATTGATAGATCTAATACTTGCAAATGTTGTGATAGTTACAACCACTATTAATAGCAATGGACATAAAACATATGCTTGGATTGGATTAATAATAAACTGAATTCTTGAAGCACCTAAATTAGACAATACTATACTTAAAATGCTTTGTCCAAAAGTATTTGAAATTACAGTTCCTAAAATGATTCCACCATTTAATATGATTAAGGATCTTGTCATATATTGTTTTTGAATATCTATTAATCCTATACCAATACTTCTCATGATGGCTATTTGTGATGAATCTTTTGTAATTAACATTTTTATGAACAATGAAGTGATTAGTATTGCTATTAGAATAGAGATACTAATTGCTATAATTAACAATAACCACAATTGATCGATGATATTTCCAAATGTCTGTTGAAAATATCCTTTTATATCAGTAATTTTGGCATCATTAAAAATCTTTTCATATTCCTTGATTTTTAAAGAAATATTGCTATCTACATCAAGACACACATTGTACCATAAAGCTGTACTATGATTTGGAGCTATATTGGCTTTAGCAGTGCGTCCACCATTAGTTATATCTTGATAAATTCCACTAATAATCATGGTCCTAAACTCATCATTAATTTTTAGTTCTACTGTATCTCCAACTTCTTTTTGAAGCTCTTTTGCACGCAGATATGACAGTGCTATCTCATTATCTAAAATTGGAGAAACTCCATCTAAATACTCTAAAGATAGAATTGAAAAATCTCCAGTTTGAACCGCAATACCTTCCTCATAACCTTCATTGTTTAAAATTTCATATTTGCATGTTATAAGTGGAGAATATCTTTCTACATTGGGGTCGTTTTTTATATACTGAATCATTTCATTATATCGTTCTACTGTATTACTTGATTGCCTTAGATCAATAAAAATATCACTTCTAGCCATACCCATATAGGAAACAAAACCAGGAGATTGAATAGTATTGAAAAAGTTAATTGGTACAATCATTATAAAGGTACAAACTATAAAAACAATAAACAAAAGAGCATATAATTTAAATCTTAAAAATACATCTCGAATACCTATAAAAACATTTGAACAAATTCCTATACTTTTATATAATGCTAAACCATTTGTATTTTTGTAAGTTACACCAGTATTGCCTAATCGTATAGCTTCAATAGCTGAAATTTTATTCAATTTCCTTAAAACCAAGCTACAAAATGCTATTACGACTACAAAAATTAATAAAGTCATAAAAAACGGTAATAACCGTTGAATTATATTTTTAGGAGCAAGACCTACATAAAGTAAAATATTATTCGAAACTATATTGTTAAAGAAAATAGATATTATATAACCAATAATGCTTGCTAAGGAAGCAATAAAAAAGTATTTAGCTATATGAATTGTCCTAATATCTTTCGGCCGTATTCCAATAGCTTTCATTATTCCGATTTCTCTATAATCCTCTTCAATAGTTGCAATAATGGTAAATCTCAAACATAATAATGCAATCATATTAATCAATAATGCAATTAATATAATAACTGCTGCTATTAAACCATCTGTAACACTATTCAATAATTTTAGCAATTCATATTGGATTGCTGGACCTTTTTTTGGTAGATCTGAAAAACTATATTGGTTACTAAACTCTGTAATTTTGTCAATATTATTGAGTTTGAAGCTAATAATATATTCAATCTCTCCAACTCCATTGCTTAAACTATTATAATCAGTTTCATTTACAACAAATCTTTTAGAATTAACGATAGAAGGATTCATTTGAGCATCTCTAATAAAATCACTAATAATAAAAATAAACTCTCTATTTCCATGTTTTATAACAACTTTATCGCCTATCTTCAAATTTTCTTTTTCCATAAAAAATATAGGAACAGCAATTTCACCTTTTTTTACAACTATCTTTTCATTTTGAAGGTTTAGCAAAAAGTCGAAGGATTGACTTTGTTTAACAAATCCCATTTCCATTACTGTATCAACCTGTGATTTTTCACTATCTCCAAAATATATTTTAGAGCCCTCAATATTTATCATCTTGTCTATTTGATACTGTTTCACCAATTCATTGTCTTTTGACCACTTATCAATAACCTCTTCATCAATTTCTCCAGAGTGATATTGGACAAAATGCGGTGCATCAGCTTTTTCAAATAAATAATCTAACGAATTAGTCAAATCAATAATCATATTCGTTCCGCTTGCAAGAAGCATAGATGATAACATAATAAATATAAAAACAGCAACTGTAATAATTTTCTTACGAGTAATATCTTTTTTTAATATTTTAAATATCATAATTTCACCTCAATATTATCTGTTGTACTTATAATAGCATAGCAAATATTAAGAAATCCTAAAGTTTGAAATATTTATCATTTTATTTTATGTTCTTCATAAAGACTTAAGATTAGACTTTTCCAGATATATATGCTAAAATTACTAAATAATATAATTGTTTCAATTGAACTGGGATTAGGTAGCTAGGGTTCCTCTTTAAATTATTAAAGGCTGTGACCAAGCGCTACATCTCTTGTTTTACAAGAGGCACCTACTGGAATAAAATGCCCGAGGGGGAAGGTTCAGTGTATTTTTTATACGCTGAATTCTTATCTACTCGGGCTTATTTTTATATTTTTTTAGCTTTGTTTTAAGATGTTGTTGATTTTGTAGGCAATAATTATAAATTGCGAACAAGCTTCGCAATTTATAGTGACAAGTTATGGATACCTTTCGCAAGCGAAAGCTTTTAATTATACAAAAGATAAAATGACTTCCTTTTGCGTAGCAAAAGTTCCTTATTCCAGTTAGCGAAGCTAACAAAGGCTTAGTTAAAGATTTTCTAAAAGAAAATCAACCTTAACTTGTCACTTGTAACTTATCACTTGTCACTTTTTTAGTTCGTAATTTATTTCAATTGTGAACTTTTAAATTAGTATCAACATTATTTTTAAAACACAGTTATTTTTTTATTACTAAAAATTGAGATTCTTAAGGAGGAGATATTATGGAAAAAGTTAAAGAAATTTGTCCAGGTGTAGCTATTATAATTTTTGATAATGGAAACAATATTTTATTACAAAAAAGAGCTGATGTTAATCTTTGGGGTATACCTTCAGGTCATGTTGAACCAGGTGAAACAGTAACTGAAGCAGCGAAAAGAGAAGTATTTGAAGAGACAGGCCTTCAGGTTGAAATAATGCGTTTAATAGGAGTGTATTCTGATCCAAAGTCTCAAATTTTTGAATATCCAGACGGACGAATAACACATTTTGTGACTTGTTGTTTTCAAGGTAAAATAACTGGAGGAAAAATTTCTACTAGTTCTCCAGAAACTTTAGAAGTTAAATTTTTCCCTATAAACAAATTACCATCAAATATATTAAAAATGCATCCTAATTGGTTGGATGATGCATTATCTAATAAGGGGACTTATGTTAGATAATAACTAAATAGATCTGGATACCTTTTAAAAGAAAGCTCTTTTGTAGAGCTTTCTTTAGGTTAAGAAAATAAAAGTCTTCAAAACTTCTATTAGATAAAACAATATACAAAATATACCTGTATTACAGGTAGACAACAATACAGTATTATGATATTATATAAATTGTAAAGCAACTGTAATTATATTAGAATTTTTAGAAATCGAAACGAAAGGAGACTTTATGTTATGAAATACAACTTTGAGGAAGAAAAAAATATTTCTACACATCTAGGAGATGACTATGATAGATTTTATGGGGCTGTAGTTCCACCAATATTTCAAAATTCATTATTTATATTTAATAATTATGACGAGTTATGTAAAGCTTTTCGTAACGAAAAAGAAAGTTATTTATATACAAGAGGGACAAACCCAACAGTTGAAATTTTAGAGAAAAAATTAGCAGCACTTGAACATGGAGAATCAGCAAAGTGTTTCAGCTCAGGAATGGCAGCAATATCTGCATCTATAGATGCTTTTACAGGTAATGGAGATCACATTTTATTTGTAAATAATGTTTATGGACCTGCACTTAAATATGCTAAATACATAGAGAAGTATGGAATTGAGCACGACATATTAGTAAATGGTGATCTAGAAAGTGTAGCAGCGGCAATAAAACCTAATACAAAAATTATATATGTTGAAAGTCCAGGAACAATGACTTTTAACATGTTAAATTTAAAAGAAATTGCTGACTTAGCAAAATCAAAAGGAATAAAAACAATAATTGATAATACATGGGCAACACCTATTTTTCAAAAACCTCTTGATATGGATATAGATGTATCAGTTCATTCATGTACAAAATATATTGGAGGGCATAGTGATGTAGTTGCTGGAGTTATAATATCTTCAAAAGAGATAATAGATAAAATATTTTATAACGAATTTCAACTTCATGGTGGATGTCTAGGACCTTTTGAGGCATGGCTTTTAACTAGGGGAATAAGAACACTTTCTACAAGAATGAAACAACATCAAGAAAATGCAATAAAAATAGCTGAGTATCTTGAAAAGAATGAAAACGTTTCTAAAGTGAATTATCCTGCTTTAAAATCTAATCAATATTTTGAACTTGGTGTAGAGCAACTAAAAGGTTACTCAGGATTATTCAGTTTTGAATTAAAATCCAAAAAATTTGAAAGTGTTAAAAAAGTAGTTGATGCATGTAAAATATTTAAATTAGGAGTTAGTTGGGGAGGATATGAAAGTCTGATTTTACCTGCTAATCATGGAGATAATGTAGATGAGCTTCAAAAACAATGTATTGATCCAGGGCTGATTAGAATTTCTGTTGGACTTGAAGATGTAGATTCATTAATTGATGATTTGAAAAATGCTCTAAAAGGTTAATAAGTATAAGAACCATTCAATTGGTTTTAAATAATTATTATTTAGGGGAGGAATTATTATGAAAAAGTCAAGAATTATTTCATTACTAACAGGAATGACATTAACTGTAGGTTTACTCGCAGGATGCGGTGGTCAAAAAACAACGGATGTGGACAAAAAAGGAGAAGCAGTAACGATTCAGTTTATGGAAACTCTAACTAGTCCTGAAAGAACCGAATATGTAAAAGAACTTATATCTGACTTTGAAAGCAAAAACCCTGACATAAAAGTTGAACTTATATCTGCTCCATGGGAACAAGCTCACGATAAGATTATTACTCAAATAGCTAGTAAGAAATTGCCTGATGTTGTTGAAATGGCAGATAACTGGTTAGCTGAAATGGGGGCTACTGGTGCTATCGAAGACCTTGGTCCATATGTTGATAAATGGGAACATAAAGATGATATTACACCATCTTCTTTAAAATTAGGCAGACAGTATAAGGATACTCAATATATTTTACCATACGGGTTATTTATAAGAGGAATGTTCTATAGAGCAGACTGGTTAGAAGAAAGTAATCTCCCAGTTCCAAAAACATATGATGAATTATTCCAAACTGCAAAGAAAATTACTGACTCATCAAGTAATAAATATGGTTACTCATTTAGGGGTGGAAAAGGAGCATGGACACAACTCATTAATATTTTAATGTCACAGGCTGGAAAAGACAATTACTTTGATGAAAACGGAAAGTCAGTATTAAGAGATCCTAAAGCTATTCAGGCATTTAAAGATTACTGTGAACTATATACAGATGCAGCGCCAAAAGATGCTCTTAACTGGGGTTATAATGAAAAAGTTAATGCCTTTACTTCAAATGTAACTGGATTCTTGATGCAAGATTCAGAGGTTATTGGTTCTTGTCAAAAAACTATGGATGAAGGAACATATAAAACAGCACCTCTACCATATGGAAAAGATGGAAACAGATATTTAATATCTGGTAATATAGGTTTCTCAATGTTCTCAACATCAAAAAACAAGGAAGCTTCATGGAAGTTTATATCATATATGATGAACCCAGAAATAAATGCTGATTGGAATATAAGAACAAATACTATGCCTGTTATGAAAGCAGCATTAGAAAATGAATACTTCTCAAAAGGTGATATAAAAGCATGGACAGATACAGCAGCTGATCCTAAAACAGTATTTTTTACTCACCCTCAATTTTTGCCAGAATGGGGAGAATTCTTTGCAAATGAAAGTGTTGCAGGGCTTCAAAATTATCTTTTAGGTAAGAAGACAGCTGAAGAGACTATGAATGAATGGGCAGATTCTCTTGAAGATGCTTATGAAAAATATAATTCTAAATAATAAAGTGAAATATTAAAAACCACTCAAGGATTATCAGTTAGTTTCTATCAATCCTTGAGTGCTATTTTATAATTGAAGGAAGGTGTTTCTATTGAAGAAAAAAACAAATAATAGAATGAAAAAACTTGAACCATACATGTATATCATTCCAGCACTTGTACTTATAATTATTTTTATTGGTGTACCAATGATTATTGGTATTAAAACATCTTTTTATCACTATAAATTAAATGAAATAGAACAATACTTCTGTGGCTTTGAAAACTATATAAATGTCATAAAAAATAAAATCTTTCTAATAGCTCTAAAGAATTCTTTTTGGTGGGTAGCGATATCTTTAGTATTTCAGGTTATTCTTGGAGTAACACTAGCTCTTTGTTTAAATAAACCCTTTAAGGGTAGAGCCATATACCAAGCTGTAGTTCTTGCTCCTTGGGCGGTATCTGGTTTTTTAATAGGATTAATATGGAAATGGTTATTAAATGGTCAGTATGGTTTAGTTAATGATATTTTTATGAAACTACATATTATAAAAGAACCTATTGCTTTTCTTTCAACTGAAGGACTTGCTTTGGTATCAACAATAATTGCAAATGTATGGTATGGAATACCTTTCTTTGCAATTATGACTTTAGCCGCATTACAATCAATACCAGCAGAAGTTTATGAAGCTGGTAGCATAGATGGAGCATCATCTGTACAGACTCTATTCAATATAACTCTGCCCTATATAAAGCCAACTTTATTAGTAACTATATTACTTAGAGTTATATGGATATTTAATTTTGCAGATATTATATATACAATAACAAACGGAGGACCAGCCAATTCATCACAGATACTTTCAACATTTATAATTTTCAAGGCATATACAGGACTTGACTTTGGGCAAGCATCAGCTTTAGGTGTTATTTTTATGTTGATATTGCTCGTATATGTAGCATTTTATACAGTAATGACCAAATTTGATAAGGCAGGTGATTTTTAATGAAGAAAAATTCAAAGATATCTATTTTAAGAGTTGTGTTATTGATTATGTTTTTTATATTTATGTTTACTCCAATTCTCTGGATGTTTTTGACCTCATTAAAACCTGTTGATGAGATAGTAACAGTACCATTAAAATATTTGCCAACCAAAATTACATTTAGTAATTATCAAAAGTTGTGGAAAGCAACTGATTTTCCAATTTATTTTAAAAATAGTATGGTCGTTTCCATGAGTTGTGCTTTTTTCACTACAATGGTTTCAATTTTTGCAGGATATTCTATGTCCAGATTTAAATTTAAAGGTAAACAAATTACTTTACTTGTTTTTTTAGCTACACAAATGATTCCTATAGTGGTAATAATAATACCGTTGTTCATAGTATTTGCTAAAATCAATTTATTTGATACGCTTATTGGGCTAATACTAATTTATATAGTATTAAATATTCCATTTTGTACTATGCTCATAAAAGGATTTTTTGAGAGAATTCCCATTGCCCTTGAAGAATCAGCAATGATTGACGGATGCTCAAGGGTGGAATCATTATTCAAAATAATACTTCCAGTTATGCTGCCAGGCATGGTTGCAGCTTTTGTATTTGCTTTTATAGGTGCATGGAATGATCTGTTCTTTAGTATTATGTTTATAAATTCAGAAGCTATTAAAACAATACCAGTAGGAATAAACACATTTATTGGAAAGTACGAAATAGACTGGGGAACTATGTCTGCTGCTACAATATTAGCCTTGATACCAGTATTTATAATGTTCGCAATGATTCAAAAATATTTGGTTCAAGGGTTAACAAGTGGAGCAGTAAAGGGATAGGATTTAACTGTGGAATCTGTATACTATATGTTGTAGAATATATTATATAGTAATTTACGATTTTGAGGAAAAGTGAGGGTATTATGATTAAGAGAGTTGAGTTACACGAATCTATAGTAAATGAAGTGAAAAAATATATAAAAACAAATAATCTAGAACCAGGAGATAAGCTTCCCAATCAATTAAAATTATCTGAATTATTCGGTGTAAGTAGAACATCTCTTAGAGAAGCTTTAAGAACCTTACAAGCTTTAAATGTAGTAGAAATAATTAACGGTCGAGGAATATTTGTTAAAGAAAAAGAAAATCATATTCCTATTTTGAATTTAGAAAATAAAAAACAATCTTTATTTCATATTATGGAAGTTAGAAGAGCAATTGAAAGTCTAGCTGTTAAATTGGCTGCTGAAAGAGCTGAAGAGGATGATTTAAAAGAAATGGAAAAAAATTTAGTTGTTATGCTTGAAAAAGCTAATAATGGTGAAAATTGTCCCGAAGAAGATAAGGCTTTTCATTTTGCAATTTACAAAGCAACAAAAAATCCATTATTAATGAATGTTGTTAATGATATAAATGATGCTATTACAGTGTTCTGGGAAAATCCTCTCGGTATAGGGTTAGCATTTAATGAGCGAATAAATTTACATAAAGAACTCTATGAATGTATCAAGAAAAAGGAAGTAAAGAAAGCAGAAAGAGTTTTTGAAAGAATCATGGACGGATATGAAGTTATTATTAAAAGTGTTGAAGAAGAATTGTAAAATTCGTAGATAGAAACAACAAAAAATTTAAATGGTTGCCGTATTCTCGGCAGCCATTTATTTTTGTAAAGGAATTTATAAATTATTTCAGGAATTTCATATATGTTAAATGCAGTTATATCAATACATTGCGACATTATGTAAAATATTCACATCGATTTATAAATTCCATCCTTCAGTGGTGAGAAGAAGAATATATAGCGTAAAAGTCATCGTAACAAACTTTAGAATTTCTTAGTGAATTGGAGTGATTTTCTAGCTATATATGCATTGGTTTTGAGTAAAATTTATAAATTTCAGATAAATCAACTAAAAATTTCTTCTAAAGGTAACTTTTTTATTATTTTGTCGTATATAAAGTAAAAGCAAAATAATTTTGGTGGAAGGAAGAGATAGTATGAATAAAAATAAAATAGTTTCAATGTTATTATGTACTTCGATTATATTAGGAAGTAGCACATTTGCTTTAGCTGGTACTCTAAAAGGGGAAACTCCGGTGGCAATATCTATTGAATCAGGAAAGGCAAATATAAAAATTAGTAAAGAAAAAGCAAAAACAATTGCAAAAGATGCTATAAAGAAGTATTTTGGAACAGAAATAAATGAAAATTTTAAATGTAATATAACTCAGGACAATTATGAAAGATATGGAAAAACAAATGTTTATTGGAATGTAAATTGGAATTTAAATACCTATGACTCAAATATTTATTTACATGCATCCATAAATGCTGAAGACGGTACAATAAAATCCATTTCAATGAATGATCAAAATGCAGAGGGAAAATCAAAAGTTCCCACTATTACCTTTGATGAGGCAAAAGAAATTAGTGGAAAATTTGCAAATAAGATTAATTCCAAGAAGATTAAAGAAAGTAAATTAGATAATGATAATTGGTCAAAAAGTACTCAATATTCAAATAGCTATGAGTTCACATATTCTAGAATAGTAAATGGAATAAAGTTTGAGGACAATAATATAAAAATCACAGTGGATGGAGTATCAGGAAAAGTAGTTAACTATAATTTTACATGGGATGATGATTTACAATTTCCATCATCAACGAATAATGTGATAAGCAAAACTAAAGCTAATAATATTTTTAAGAATGATTTAACATCTCAAATAGTATATGAACGTTTTAGAAATAAATATCAATATCAGGATAATGAAAATAAGAAAAATGTTAAATTAGTATTTGATAATAGCTTTGAAAAGGGGACTATTATTAATGGAGCAGGGAAATACCTAAATGAAGATAATAAGGATAACGTAAAAACAGAAACAGCACAATTAAACGAGAATGAACAAAAGGAATTTTATAAAAAAGCTAAAACGATAAGTAAAAGATCAAAACCTTTGGAAAAAAGTGAAGTTAAAGTAATAATGGAGAATATTATTATAGGGATGTTTGGTAAAGGATATATTATTGAAGAGTACCAATATAATGATAATGAATTCCAAGAAAAAAGTAGCTGGAGGGCTTATTTTAAAAAAGAAGGTAAAGATAAGAAGGTAGTAGAATCAGGTAGTATAAGTATCGATGCTTTAACCGGACAAATAATTTCTATTTACAAAGATTATAATGATTATAGATATGATGAAAAATTTAAACCTGCAATGAATTGGAAAGAAGGATATTATGAAGCAATAACTGCATTAGCAGAATATTTACCAGACAAGATAAAAAACATAGAACTAAAGCAAAATCATGAAATAAACATAGATATAGAAAAAGATGATATACCTGAGAGAAGATATAACTATTCATTTACTAGGATTGAAAATGATATTCCTTATAATAACAACAATATAAGAGTACAGATTGATGCTAAAACAGGAGAAATTTGCAACATAAATGTTAACTGGGAAGAAGATGTTGTTTTTCAAAATCCAAAAGGAAATATAGGAAAAGATAAGACAAAGGAAATATTATTCGGTAAATACAGTGCAGACCTTGGATATAAGATTATGAATCTTAGTAATGATAAGGATAAGCCACAGTGGAAAGTAGAACTTGTTTATCAGTTAAAAGGGGAAAAACCATATTACAGTTTTAATAATATTGATGCTTTTACAGGTGATTTTTTAAATTATGATGGAGAAGAAATTAATGATAATATTGAAGATTTTAAGAAAGAAATTAAAGGAAGTAAAGCTGAAAAGGAATTAAGTATATTAGCCTATAACGGCATAATAGATACAAAAGATTTTGTTCTTAAAAAAGATGTTCAAAAGATGGATTTGATAAAGGTATTAGTTGATGCTTTAGGATATAGACCATATGTAGTTGAAGAGAAAAGTAGTTTTAGAGCAGATAATTTGAATGAAGCAAAAGAAGATAGCAGTGAAAATACAGGAGAAAAGAAATTATCAAAAGATGACTACTTAAAGATGGCAAAGTACTATGGATTCTTCGATGGTGATACAAAGAATTTTAATGAAAAGGAAGCTGTTACTAGAGAGGAAATGGCGAAAGCTTTTATTAAATTCTTAAATTATGATAACATTGCAGAATGTAAAGGTATATTTGCTGTGAATTATAAAGATTCAAAAAAGATTAACAAAGATCTTATTGGTTATGTTGCTTTAGCAGATGGACTAGGACTGATTCAAGTAAATAATAAATTAGTAAGAGCAAAGGATACGGCTTCAAATGAAGAATTATATCTTGGTTTATATAATGTTTTATTGAATAATAAAGAGTCATCTTTAGGTATATATAGATAATTACCGTTATAGAAATTATGATAAAATTATAATGGATGCTTTAAATATAAACTCGTTATAAATATTTGCTTTATAAACCCTTATTTTGCAAATAATTTATAATGAGTTTATTATGTTTTAAAAGAAAATCCTATGAAAGCTTATTTTAATACTCATACAGATATTATATTTCCCTATGAAGAAATTGAATATGTAAAAATTGTGAAAAAGGATAAAAGTGAAGTGGATTTAATAAGAAATGGTAGGTTTGTCCTATATGGAACGGAAATATTAAACAAGTACTTTGATGATTTTTAGTAAGACTGGATTTGTCTATAAAAAGTTCCTTCTTGTATATGATTTAACAAAGTGATATAATAATACTAATGTAAACACTTTAATAAAGTTAGAAAGAGGACTGATATGGAGAGAAAAGGAGCAAGTAATATACACGTAAAAAAAATAAATAGAAATCGAATTTTTAGATATGTCAACAAACACAAAAGGGTATCAAAGCCAGATATATCATTGGAGTTAGGTATCAGTATGCCAACAGTTTTACAAAATATAAATGAACTATTAAAACAGGGATTAGTGCATGAAGTTGGTGAGTTTAAATCTACTGGTGGTAGGAAGGCAACAGCAATTGCACCTGTTAGAAACACATATCATGCCTTGGGAATTGATATTACTCAAAACCATATTGGTCTTGTACTTACAGATTTATCAGGTGATGTACTTAAACATAAAAGAGTTTATAAGCCATTTTCAAATAATAGAGAATACTATAAAGAAATGGCCGATATAGCACTTGAATTTAAAAGTAATATAATAGATTCAGATAAAGAATTTCTGGGAGTAGGTATTTCAATTCCTGGTATTGTTGATACGATGAATAATAAAATATTATATTCTCATGCACTTAATTTAACAAATATTCAGAGTGAAAGAATTACAGAATTTATACCTTATCAATGTATTTTTATGAATGATGCTAATGCTGCTGGGGTGGCTGAAGTGTATCATTTTGAAAAATGTGATAATGCAGTATATCTTTCTCTAAGTAATAGTGTAGGTGGAGCTATTTTAGAGGATAGAAAGTCATATTTATGTGATAGTTCTATTACTGATAAATTGTATTTAGGAGATAATTTAAGAGGCGGAGAGTTTGGTCACATGACACTTATACCTGATGGAGATAAGTGCTATTGTGGTAAAAACGGTTGTGTTGATGCTTATTGCTCAGCTAAAATATTAGCAAAACATACAGATGGAAAATTAGAAAAGTTTTTTAAAGAAATGGAAAATGGAAATGAAGAATTTAGAGAAATCTGGAATAGGTATATTTCTCACTTAGCAATTGAAGTTAATAATTTACGTATGATATTTGATTGCTCTATAATAATAGGTGGTTATGTAGGTGGTTATATTGAACCTTATTTATCAAGATTGAAAGAAGAAGTGGAAGTATTAAATACCTTTGAAGTTGATGCGTCATATATTCAATCATGTCGATATAGAGTAGAAGCATCTGCACTTGGAGCTGCACTACAACATATTGAAAGATTTATAGCTACAATATAATGAAAATAATTATGGAAAAGCGACAATCCTATGAGATGTTTGCTTTTTTATTTGTTTAATTTATCAATTTAAAGAAAAAATATGAAATCGTTTAAAAAAATACATTTTAAGTATTGACATGCATTCATTAGGGTGATATTATTAATGCAAATACTTTATTAAAGAGTTTAATAAAGAAAAAACAAATGTACTTTTTGAATTTTAATAAACTGGTATATAGCTGGTTTGTTATAAGGATAAAGTACAAGCCAGGGGGAGTAAAATGAAAAAGTTTTTAAGTATGTTATTAATTGTAGTACTAGCGCTACCAATGATGGTTGGGTGTAGTGAGAAAGAAAAGAATACTGCTGCAAGTACTGATGGCGGCGAAAAAGCTGGTATGGTAGTAGGAATGACAGTTCAAGACCTTAGTAATCAAATTTGGTCAAGCTCTTGTGAAGAATTAAAAGGTTTAGTTGAAGCAGATGGCGGTAGCATGACATATTTAGATTGTAAAAACAATGCAGCAAAACAAATTGAACAAGTTGAAAATTTTATAGCAAGTGGTGTTGATGCAATTGTTATTCATCCTGTTGATGCAAATGCAGTTGAGCAAGTTCTTGGTGAAGCTAGAAAAGCTGGTATCAAAGTATATAGCTGGGATGAAAACTTAGAAAATGCAGATATAGTTTGGTTGATTGACAACTATGAATTAGGAAAAATTATTGGTGAGCAAGCTGCTAATTGGATTAATGAAAAGCATGATGGATCTTGTGAGGTTGCAGTATTAGACTATCCTCAAATTCCAATTCTTTTGGAAAGAGGAAATGGTATTGTTGATGCAATTAAAGAAAAAGCACCTAATGCAACAATTGTTGCACAAACAAGTGCAATTAATCCAACTGAAGGTATGACAAAAATGGAAACTGTTTTCCAAGCTAACCCAGATGTACAAGTAATTGCTTGTATCGGTGGTGGTGGAGCAGTTGGTGCCAATGAAGCAATCAAGGCTGCAGGTAAACTAACAGATAATATTGGTGTTTTTGCTGCGGATGCTACAGAACAAGAACTAGAAGCTATTAAGAACAACGAAGCAAACAGAATGTCTGTACTTATTACAGGTGATGCAAATGCAATTGCTACAGAAATATATGGATGGTTAGAAAAACTTGTTGCAGGGGAATCAGTAGAGAAAGAAGTATATCGTACTACTATTCCAGTAACAGCTGAAAATCTTGACCAATATTATAAATAAACCATAAGCAGATTTAATTAAGAATTTATACAATGACTTGTGATGGAGAGCATATCTAACTATCACAAGTCAATTAAATATTAAGAGGCTACGTGAGGTAGATATTATGGATATTTCAAATACGATTTTAGAACTTAATAATATTATAAAAACATATCCTGGAGTAGTGGCATTAAACGATGTTACAATCAAGGTTGCAAAAGGCGAAACACATGCGTTAGTAGGGGAAAATGGTGCAGGAAAATCAACGTTAATTAAAACATGTACAGGAGCAGTTGTTCCTGATAGTGGAAAAATTATTGTTGATGGAAAAGAATTTACATCTATGACACCAAAAGTATCTGAAGAAAATGGAATTGCTGTTATATATCAGGAGTTTAATCTTGTTGGAGAATTATCAGTAGCTGAAAACATTTTTTTAGGCAGAGCCATAAGAAAAGGAATGGTTATTGATAGAAAGGCAATGGTTGAACAGTCAAAGGAGATATTTAAACAATTCGATATTAATATTAATCCTAATGAACTGGTAAGTAATTTAACCGTAGGCTATCAACAAATTGTTGAAATAGCTAAGGCTATATCACAAAAAGCTAAGATACTTATTATGGACGAACCTTCAGCACCTTTAACAAAGTCAGAAGTTGAGTCTATGTTCTCCATTGTTGATAAATTGAAAGAAGCTGGAGTAACCATTATTTATATATCCCATAGATTAGATGAAATTTTTAGATTGACTGATAGGATTACTATTATGCGAGATGGTGAAAAAGTAAAGACATTGAATACAAATGAAACAAACATTGATGAAATTGTAAAATTAATGGTTGGACGTGAATTGAAAGAAACATATCCTTCTCGTGAATCATCAGTTTCTAATGAGACATTATTAGAGGTAAAGAATTTATGTGGTAATGGTCTTACTGATATTTCTTTTAAAATTAGAAGAGGAGAGGTTTTGGGATTTGCAGGTCTAATTGGTTCGGGAAGAACAGAGCTTGCTGAGTTAATATTTGGTGCTAAACCTAAAACTAGTGGTCAAATTATTTTTAAAGGAGTAGAAATATCTCCAAGAACACCAAGACAAGCTATTGATCATGGGATAGCACTAGTTCCAGAAGATAGAAAAAAACAAGGTGCATTACTCCATATTGATATTAGAAGTAATATTAGTATGGCAATTCTTAACAGGATTTCAAAGGCATCTGTTGTAAATAAAAAAGAAGAAAACAGGATAGCGAAGGATTACAAAGAGAAATTGAAAATTAAAACACCTAATTTAGAACAATTAGTGAAAAATCTAAGTGGTGGTAACCAACAAAAGGTTATTATTGGGAAATGGCTTGCTTCTAATCCTGATTTAATCATATTGGATGAACCTACTAGAGGTATTGATGTAGGAGCAAAATATGAAATTTATAAATTGATTAATACATTAGTTGAGTCAGGAAAAACTATTTTAATGATTTCATCAGAAATGGAAGAAATTATGGGAATGTCAGATAGAATCATTGTTTTATCTGAAGGTAAAATAAGTGGCATGCTCAAAAAAAATGATTTTGATCAAGAAACTATTATGAGCTTTGCGTCATTGTAAAAGGAAAGGGATAATGTTATGAATTTTATAGCTGGATTTAAGAAATATGGAATCTTTGTCGTACTATTATTGTTGATTATTTTTTTCTCAATAACATCAAAGGTTTTCCTTGCTCCATCAAATTTATTTAATATTGCACGACAAGTGTCTATGTTAGGTATTGCTGCAGTTGGTATGGCTTTTGTATTATTACTTGGAGGTATAGACCTTTCAATAGGATCTCAAATAACATTAGTAAACATTGTTACTGCATGGTTAATGGTTAATGCAGGTGTAAATCCTGTTATAGCAAGTATAATAGCGATTATTATGAGTACATCTATTGGTTTTATAAATGGATGGATCATTGCTAATATAAAAATGCCACCACTGATTGTAACATTGGCTACAATGACAGTAATTGAAGGGCTTGCTTACATTATATGTAAGGGGATGCCGATCTTTGGTTTTCCAAAAGCTTTTACTGTGTTAGGTCAAGGTTATATAGGACCTATACCTATACCAGTTATCATCATGATTGTAATCTTAGCAATCGGTGCATTTATATTGAACAAAACGTATTTTGGAAGGTACTTTTATGCTGTTGGAGGCAATGAAGAAGCTGCAAAGTTGTCTGGTATTAATGTAAATAGAGTTAAATATTTAGTGTATACACTTTCAGGATTTTTTGCAGGTATTGCAGGTATTGTAATGCTTTCAAGAACCAATTCTGGTCAAGTTCTTGCAGGTAAAGGTTTTGAATTTGATGTATTAACAGCGGTTGTTCTTGGTGGTGTTAGTGTTAATGGTGGATATGGAAAGATTTCGAATGTTGTTGCGGGTGTTCTAATAATTGGAGTACTTAGTAATGGATTGGTTCTTCTTGACGTAAGCCAATACGTACAAATGTTAACTAAAGGTTTAGTGTTATTATTAGCAGTAGCTTTTGATTGTCTGCAGAAAAATCGTAAATTTAAAGGTATTAAGGCGTAAATATATTTTGAAGAGAGTAAGATGAGGAGTATTAAAAATATAGAAAGTTGAAGAGGTTTGAATATGGAAGGAAAAATGAAAGTAGCTGTAATGAATGGGATAGGAAAGATGGGATATGAAGAACGTGAAATTCCTAAAGTAAGCGAAAAAGAAGTATTAGTTAAATTAGAGTATGTAGGAATATGCGGTTCTGATTTACATTATTATGAAACTGGTCGTATTGGGAATTATATTGTAGAGCCACCTTTTGTACTAGGACATGAACCAGGTGGTGTTGTTATTGAAGTAGGTTCAGAAGTGACAGATTTAAAAGTTGGAGATCGTGTTGCATTAGAACCAGGGAAGACATGTGGAAAATGTGAATTTTGCAAAACAGGGAGATATAATTTGTGTCCTGACGTAGTTTTTTTTGCAACACCACCATATGATGGAGTATTTCAAGAATATGTTGCCCATGATGCTGACTTATGCTTCAAATTACCTGAAAATGTTAGTACATTGGCAGGAGCGTTAATTGAGCCTTTAGCTGTTGGAGTACATGCAGCTAATCAAGGAGAAGCACATGCAGGTCAAACAGCTGTTGTTACAGGTGCTGGGGCTATAGGTTTGGTTACTATTTTAGCTCTTAAAGTTCAAGGTGTATCAAATATTATTGTTGTAGATATAATGCAAAAACGCTTAGATAAAGCTCTTAAGTTAGGAGCTACACACGTAATTAATGCTAATGAGACAAATCCGATTGAAAAAGTAATGGAGATTACAAATGGAAAAGGCTGTGATTTAGCAATAGAAACAGCGGGAACTGAAATTACTACAAATCAGATAATACATATGGTGAAAAAAGGTTCAAATATAGTTTTAGTTGGATATGGTAAAACAGGGATGATGAATTTAGAAATGAGTTTGGCATTGGATAAAGAAGTGACATTTAAGACTGTGTTCCGTTATAGACATATTTACCCTATGGCAATTGATGCTGTTGCAAGTGGAAACATTGATCTTGAAGATATTGTTACAGATATTTTTGAATTTGATGATATCCAAAATGCGATGGATAGTAGTGTAAAGAATAAGGCTGATATTGTTAAGGCAGTTGTTCATATTAGTTAAACTGTAATTTGTGTAGGAAATAATTAAGAAAGGAAAATGTATGATGAGTCTTTAGAGATTTCATTATACGATGGATATGTTATGTATGATGTAGTTGCAATTGGAGAACTTCTTATAGACTTTACTCCTGTTAAGTGTAATAATGTGCAAAATCCTATGTTTGAACAAAATCCAGGAGGAGCACCTGCTAATGTATTAGCAATGCATTCTAAACTTGGTGGTAAAACGGCATTCATTGGAAAAGTGGGCCATGATAAATTTGGATATTTTTTGAAGAGTGTTATCGAAGAAAGCAATATAGATTCTAAAGGCCTTGTTATGGCAAAAGATGTACATACAACATTGGCATTTGTACACTTAAGTGAGCAAGGAGAACGATCTTTTAGTTTTTATCGAAAACCAGGTGCGGATATGATGCTTACAAAGGAAGAAATCAATAAGGATTTAATAGAAAATTGTAAAGTATTCCATTTCGGTTCAGTATCATTAACAGATGAACCTTGCAAAAGTGCTACAATTGATGCAGTGATATATGCTAAAGATAATGACAGAATCATTAGTTATGATCCAAATTATCGTCCAGCTCTTTGGAAGGATTCTTCAGTAGCAAAAGAAGAAATTTTGAAAATAATGCCTTTGGCGGATATTGTGAAAATATCTGAAGAGGAAATGGAATTCCTTTTTGATGAAACTGATGTAGAGAAATGTGTTAAGTTTATTAAGAATATGGGTGCTTCACTTGTTTTGATCTCTATGGGAGATAAAGGTTCATATTATTCAAATGAAAAAGGGTCTGGATTCATAGATGCATTTAAAATGAATTCAATTGATACAACTGGAGCAGGAGATGCTTTTTTAGGAGCTATACTTTATAGATTAAGATGTAAAACATTAAAAGAAATAAAAACTATGAAAAAAGATGAGTTAGATGATATTCTATTATTTGCTAATGCAGCAGGAGGAATTACAACTACAAAAAAAGGTGCAATTCCTGCTATGCCCAATGAGGAGACAATTAGAAATATTATAAAATAAGGTTTTCTAACCATAAATTTAAGAAGTAAATGATTATACATAAAAGCAAATGAGGTATGCACAATTTTGAGCATACCTCATTTGCTTTTGTTGTAAGTGGTATTTATTATGAAACTTGCTATAATTCATGGTATAATTGTGAAAAAACACAGATATATAATTTATAAGTAACCAATTATTTTAATAAAGAAACAAGGAGTTTTTAAATGTATATTGATGCACATACTCATTTGGATTTTTTTGATGATAAGATTGATAATGCTATAAATGAAATAAATAGATATAAAATTCTAAGTATTTCTTCTGCTATGGATGTAGAAAGTTACAAAAAGAATAAAGAATTTAGTCAAAAGAGTCAATATATCAAAGCTACTTTTGGAATTCATCCGTGGAAGGCTGCTGAATATAAGGGGAATCTTGAAGAGTTAATTCCATATATCCAAGAAAGTGAGCTTATAGGAGAAATTGGATTAGATTTTTTTTGGGTAGAGGATAAAAGTACATATGAGACGCAAAGAAAGATTTTCAATTTTATATTAGAAGAGAGTATTAAAAGAAACAAAGTTGTAACAATACATACAAAAGGTGCAGAGGAAGAAATCTACAATATTTTAAAGAGTCATAACTATAATAAAGTAATTATTCATTGGTTTAGTGGTGAAATCAAAACCTTAGAAAAATTTATAGAGTTGGGCTGTTATTTTACTATAAGTGTTGATATAGGATATTCTAAACTAACAGAAGAAATATTGTCTAGAATTCCTATCGATAGACTACTAGTGGAAACTGATGGACCAACAGCTTTAAAATGGGTAAATGGAAAATGGGGTTATCCAAGATCAATAATTGATGTAATCAAAAAAGTAGCGGAGATAAAAGAACTTTCTACTAATGAAATATTAAAAGTTATTGAAAATAATTTTAATAGATTAATAATTTAATATATTTTGTATTAGTTTTGTTGGGAGATGGATTTATGGAAATTATTTTTGAATTAGGAAAAGAGGATAATATTGATGAACTGGAGCAGCTTTATAACGATCTAAATGACTATTTAGAAAAAGGAGTAAATTATCCAGGATGGAAAAAAGGAATTTATCCTATTCGTCAAAATGCAATTGATGGAATAAATAATAACAATCTCTATGTTGCAAAATATAATGAGAAAATCATAGGATCTATTATTTTAAGTAATGAACCTGAACCTGCATATTATAAAGCAAAATGGGGAATTGAAAGTGACTATTCAGATGTGTTTGTAGTATATACATTTGTAGTCCATCCAGAATCTTTGAAATGTGGTGTAGGTAAGGCATTGATAGACTTTTCAATTGAACATGCTATTAACTCACAAGTAAAAGCAATTAGATTGGATGTATATGAAGAAAATATACCTGCTATTAGATTGTATGAAAAATGTGGTTTTAAGTATATTGGTACAGTTGACTTAGGACTTGGAAACTATGGTTTAAATTGGTTTAAACTATATGAGAAATTATTATAAGTTATTGGCTCTAATTTTATTTTGATGGATTGTTGTATAAAAAATATTGCCTTACAAAATAATACATATTTCTACATATAACGTATGATATAATTCAGATAAAAGAAATTTACTAAAGCTAAAAATAAGGATGTGAGATGATGAGTTTTTTATGTAACAATTGTGATTTGAATTGTAATATACAAGAGTGTAAGGAACAATTAAACAATATAATAGTAGAAAAAAATCATAATTTAGTAAATGATGAAGTAGTTAAATTAAGTCAGCAATTAGATGATTTAGTGTACAAGTGTGTTGTTTGTAAAAGGAGTTTGAATGCTATATCAAATTCTAAATTAAATTTAAAAGATTTATTTGGAACACACTCTACTTTTTATTACTATGGAAAGCAACACCTTTTTACTAGTATGTATTTTTACATTAATGAAGGTATAAAGAATAATGAACTTATTTATATTTCTATGGAGGAAAAACTTTATAATCCATTATTGACTTTTCTAAAAGCTAATAATGTTTCTATTGAAATGATTAGATTTAGACCTGTAAAAGAATTGATTATGAGCAATAAACATGGTGGTTTAGATGGTCTAAAAGAGAAGATTGGTAATATTTGTTTAGAGAATGATGTTATAAAATATAGTGGTGTTCGATGGATTGGGCAACCTACCTATGCTATTCAAACTACTTCACAAAAAGATTTTTTAGATTGGGAAATTAATTTAAGTGAAGCTTTAAAAAACACAAATGTATCTTTAATTTGCATATATGACGCTTATGACTATATACATAAGGGTGAATTTATAAATGAAGAAGTTATTAATAAATCTTTAAATACTCATTCATATATTTTAAAAGACCGAATTCTAAAGGGGCTGCTTTAATGCAGCCTCTTATCATTTTGTTTTATTTACCAAGTTTTGCCTTGAGAGCTGCTAATTCATCCATTACAACATCATCACCATTTTCTAATTTTTCGAATTGACTATTCAAATCATCATTAGCAATATATCCATTTAATTCAGCTTCGGCATCAGCTTCACTTTCAAGGGTATCTACTTTTTCACTTATTCTTGAGAATGAATCAAATACACTATTATCATTTAAACTAGCCATAGTTTCTTGAATAGATTTCTGTGCTTCAGCCCTTTTAGCTCTTGCAATTAATAAGGATTTCTTACGTTTAGCTTCTTCAATTTTATTATTTAAGTCTCTAAGACTTGCTTTTAAATTATCAGAGGCTTGTTTTTGTCCCTGCCATTGTTTTGTATATTGTTCCACAAGTTCATCATATTCTTTCTTTCTATTTAGAGCTTGTAGTGCGAGACTATCATTACCACTGGTTACTGCTAATTCTGCTTTTCTAGCCCATTGAGCTGACTTTGCGGCTTGCTCATCTAATGATTTTTTTAATCTCTTTTCGTCGGCAATTGATTTGGCAACTGCACCTTTTGATTTATTGTATTGCTCACTCATATCAATAATAAGTTGGTTTAACATTTTTTCAGGATCTTCTGCTTTTGAAATAAGATCATTCACATTTGATTTA
Organism: Clostridium sediminicola; assembly: GCF_050402865.1. NCBI lineage: Bacteria > Bacillati > Bacillota > Clostridia > Eubacteriales > Clostridiaceae > Clostridium > Clostridium sediminicola. Next base: position 79,736 of record NZ_BAABMF010000003.1, on the reverse strand, counting down.
AAAACTGTACTTATACGACTAAATATACCCATACTTATTTACCTCCTAGTTTTTTTATATATAATTAATTTGCAAATTTAGCTAATATATCATAATGTTGCGAAAGAGCAAATCCGATACTGTCAACAGTTGATTGAAATTCATTCATATCTAGATTTTCTCCTTGTAAAGTATCAATAATAACTAAACTATTATTTTCAATAGCATATGCACCATGCACTAAGTCATTAGCATTTAGTTCTAATACTGTTCTATATAATGATTCTCTATTCTCATTAGGTAATGTCATTATTTTCACTCTAAATAAAACAATAGGATCGATAACTTTTACCACAATATTATCTATATGTGTTAAGTCATCTTCTATTCTCCATGTACCTTCTCCTATTTCTTCAAACAACAAGTTCATATCAATCATAAATCCTTCTATTTTTCGCTTAATATCCATAGTGAACCTCCTCTAAATTATATACATCAATTTACCCAAATTTATTTTAGTCAATCAACTTTATCTTTATTATACACATCATGTGGTATAGAATCCACTTTTTTCATAGAACAACTTTAATATTGCTAAATTATATGATAATATTAAAAAAGATAGTAAGGGAAGGGAGGTACAATTAATGGGTTTTATTGATAGAATCAAGAAAATATCTAGAGCTAATAAAACAGCTAAAATGGAACAGCAAGATAATTCTATAACTGTATTAAACATGCGTATAGGTGATATTATTTCTATTGAAGAGGTTGATTATGAAGTACAAGCCATATTAACGTTTAACGACCATGGCTGGAAATGGATAGAATATAAAATAAAAGATGCACGAAAAACCTATTGGTTAAGCGTGGAGCAAGATGATGACATCGAAATAAGTTTATACGAAGAAGTAGTAGCTATTACAACTGAAGCTCCTAGAACCTATGAATATAAGGGTATAACTTATTATATGCAAGAAGGTAGTGATGCTATCGTTGAGAGAGTTCAAGGAAAAATTAATGTAGTTAAAGGAGAAGAAGTTGATTACTATGAATATGCCGATGAAGATGGAGAACATCTATTATCCATAGAAATCTGGAATGGTGAAGTTGAGATGAGCGTGGGTAGACCAATAGAAGATTTTAATATAGAAATCTATCCTAAGGGTTAATCTACTATAGTTTATTTAGAAAGGAGGTTAAAGATATGAAAAAGAAGTTTACAGTTATCTTGGGTATAATTATTATTTTATCGTTATTAGGAAGTTTTGGTTCAATTTTTTCAAAGAAATCATTTGCAAAAGAGCTTGATAATAACTCTAATTTTAAATATACAACCAGTCTTACAAGTAATTATGATCACTCTGATAAGGCGAAAGTTTATTCTACAACAATGAGTGTAGAAGAAGCAGCAAGATATTTGATTGACCAAGAAAGACCTTTGGAATATACAGATCTTAATAATGATGATGCTATTCAGTTAACATATGATGATTATTATGTATTAATATATGAAAGTGAAGATGGGAATACTTATATCCAAATTTCTTCTAGAAAATATGTACATAATAATGGATATCATGGTTTATATCGTCCTTATAGAAGCAATATTGGTACTTTCTATACTGCTCACTATTTAGCAAGTAGATATTATAATCGAGATGTTAAACGATATGGAAAAAGCAACGTACGTCCTGTAAAAACAGTAAAAACTACTACATCAAATACAAATACAAATACAAAAACAGATACAAAAACAGATACAAAAACAAGTGATTCTTCTAAAATTAAAACAGATAAAAATGCATCAACTAAGATAAGAACTGAAAATCAGAAGGCCAGTGACAAAACAACTGATACTAAATCAACCACAAAATCAACTACTAAGACAACTACAAAACCTACTACTAAATCAACTCAGTCATCTAAAAGTACAACAACTACAAGCTCATCTAGTACACAGAGTAATTCTATTAGAATGGGTAGCACAGGCTCAAAATCAAGAGTTGGTGGAGGAACAAGTTTTGGGAAATAATAATGTTTTGTTAAGTATATCATAGAAGGGAGAAACTATATGGAATTTTTAAACAATGAGTTTATTGCAACTATTATATATGCTCTTTTAGCATTAGTATTAATGTTTGTTGGTTATAAGATATTTGATATAATTACACCATATAATTTTGCAGAAGAAATAAAAGAAAAAAATCCAGCTGTTGGTGCAGTGATTGCAGCTATATTTATTTCAGTTGCCATCATCATCAAAGCAGCTATCGTATAATAACATTATTAGAAATAAGCAATAAAAGATAAACAACTTCAACAATAAATCTATACAAGTCCATAACTCATTAATACCTGAGATTTTGTACATGTATAGATTAAGTTTCAGTATGGTTTATCTATAATAAAGGAGGTTATTCAATGAATCCTATTCTTTCAAGTATTATCTATTTTGCAATTGGTATGTTTTTTTGTGCTTTAGGTTATAAGGTATTTGATATTATCACGCCTTTTGATTTAAGCAAAGAAATTGATGAACATAATGTAGCTGCTGGACTAGCTGTTGCTGGAATTTTTATTGGTGTAGCTATTGTTGTAAGTGCAGCGATAATATAATTTATATATTAAGGGGATCAATATGACGGATATTAGCATTAATAAAGAAAAAAATACAAAAAAAATTAATGCTACGCCCCTGCTTTTTGCCGTTTTTATTATTGCAATATGCGGTATTATTTATGAACTGATTATTGGAGCAATCAGTTCATATTTATTAGGGGATAGTGTTAAACAATACTCTATAACCATTGGGCTTTTTATGAGTGCTATGGGAATTGGATCTTACATCACAAAAAGGTTTCAACGTCATTTATTTGATACTTTTGTCATGATTGAACTGTTAATTGGTCTTGTGGGTGGTATCTCAGCTGTATTTTTATTTGCTTCCTATGGATATTACAATACATACTATATAGTAATGTATATGACAATTATCATTATAGGTATCTTAGTAGGACTAGAAATTCCTATATTAACGCGAATTATTGAGGAAAATGAAAATAATCTTAGGATTACAATTGCCAATGTATTAAGTTTTGATTATATTGGTGCTTTGATTGGTTCCGTAGCTTTTCCACTTATATTATTACCAAATTTGGGACATATTAAAACGTCTTTTTTTGTTGGTTTTATTAATATAATGGTTGCCAATATTATCATTTATAAATATACAGACTATATCAAACGTATAAAGCTATTAAAATTGCTAGCTTTTTTATTTACATTTCTTATTTTAGTAGGCTTTTTTACAGCTGATCAAACAGCTAATCGAATTGAAGACAACTTGTATAGAGATCAGATTATATATCGTAAGCAAACTAATTATCAAAAAATGGTTGTCACAAAACATCGTGATGACATGCGCTTATTTTTAAATGGTAATATACAATTTAGTTCACAGGATGAATACAGATATCATGAGGCTCTGATTCATCCGGCCATGTCACTAGCTGAGAATCGTAGTAACATACTCATTCTTGGTGGTGGGGATGGATTAGCAGCTAGAGAAATATTAAAATACGGAGATGTAGAGAGAATAACTTTGGTAGATTTAGATCCTGAAGTTATTAAATTTTGTAGATCAAATCCACTTATACAAGATTTAAATCAAGGGGCATTAGATAATGAAAAGGTTTCTGTTGTTAATCAAGATGCTTATAAATTCTTAGAAGAAACTCATGAAGAATATGATGTAATTATAGTAGATTTACCAGATCCTAATAATGAATCATTGAATAAACTCTATACCAATTTATTCTATCGCTTGATTTATGCAAGACTTTCTGATGGAGGTATGGTCTCTATACAATCAACAAGTCCGTATTATGCTGAAGAAGCTTATTGGTGTATTCGAAAAACTGTTGAATCTGAAGGATTTAATGTCTCAGGTCATCACGTATATGTTCCTGCATTTGGAGATTGGGGATTTACATTAGCTTCTAAACGTGAGTTTAAAGAAAAAGATATTGATATCACTGTACCAACAAAATATTTAAACAACGATATGGTTCAAGCTTTATTTGTATTTGGTAGTGATGAAGAGGAAAAAAAGGATCTTGTTGAGGTCAACAGTCTAACTAATCCAGTTCTTATCAGCTATTATCAAAAAGCTTGGAGTAGTTATTAATCATTAAGGGAGAAGAAAACATGATAACCGTACTATTAAATGCAATTAAAGCACTTCATATTTCTATGGAAAAAGAAAAAATATATAAGTTGCTCCTTATTGGACTTAGTTCTTTATTCCTATGTTCTATTATGTTTTATTATGTTGAAGGTGCAGTAAACACTGAATTATCATTAGGTGATGCTTTCTGGTGGGGATTTGTTACGGTGACAACTGTTGGTTATGGTGATTACTTTCCTTTAACCTTAGGTGGTCGATTAATAGCAGGCCTTCTTATGTTAATTGGTATTAGTACCTTTGGTTTTCTTACAGCTGCTGTTGCATCATTTTTGGTTGAAAATAAATTGAAAGAAGGCATGGGGCTTATGGACTTAAAATTTAAGAATCATATAGTTATAATTGGCTGGAATAAAAAAAGTGAAATCATGTTAAAGGAATTAGTAGGTGATAATCCTGATCGTAAAGTTATTATAGTATCAGAAATTGAACGTTTAACATTTGAGACAAAAAACACATATTTTGTACATGGTGACCCTACTCTTGACGAAACATTAATCAGAGCTAATATATCTGAGGCGGATATTGCTTTGATTGTTGCCGATGATAAATTGAAAGATAATAACGGAATGGCTGATGCAAGATCTGTACTGATATGTTTAGCAATTGATAAATTAAATCCAACAATTCATATCATTGCAGAAGTATTAAATGAAGAGAATGTTCCTCATTTCGAAAGAGCTAATGTTAACGACATTATAATTAGCAATCAAATGAGCAGTCGAGTTATGGTGAGAAGCGCAGTTTATAGAAATGTTAGTGTTGTTTTAAAAGAGTTGTTAACAAATTCATATGGAAATGAACTTTATGAATCCGCTGTAAGAGATGATGATATAGGACTTACGTTTAAGGAGTTGTCAAGTAAATATATATCCTATCATCATGCAGTCATTCTAGGAATTGCTGATGAAAAAGTTCATTTAAATCCTACCAATGATCGCAAAATTAAGAAGGACGATGTTATTATCTATATTTCTAACGTTAAGTTATAAAACATAGACAAACAATTCAAAACATAATTATATAAGTCACAACTTATTTGTACTTCAGATTTTGTATATGTATATATTAAGTTTATCAAAAAAATTATTGACACAAATATAGTCAAGAAAATATTAGTGCCAATAATTTTATTTATTTCTATTAGTTTTTATATATGATTTATTGCAATAATTTTATATTGTTGAGGAGATGAGTTATTAGCTGATATAGCACCAAACCATATCTCACCATTTTTCACCATAACACCTTGGTAATTAACGAATGTTTCTTCAACTTTTTGATTAGCAAGTGCCGTTTTGACTTGTTCATTAAAGATTTTATCATAGTTTTTTATGAATTCTTCTTTATTTTCAATTTTTAATGTAGGTTTATCCGCAGAAGCATATACATTTAAAGGATATAATATATATTCAGCTACCCTTTCTTTATCTCCGTTTGACACAAGTTCTTTTACAGTATTAAAAACTTTTTGGAACTCAATAGGATCATTGATTCCTGCAACTTCATATCTATTATCTTTATATTCAATATAGCTACTTTCAATCTTAGATTTTTCCATAACATATACACCATAAGTCTCTTCTGTTTTTATATTATAGTATACCGATATAAGTTTATTTTTATATTCGAAGTTCGCATATGGTGAATTTTCAGCTGATGGTAATGACTTTTCAAATGCTTTTTTAAACTTGCTTATCTTATTTCCAATTTTCACTCCATTTATATCAATATTTTTATTATATATGTATACTTGGTCTACGGGTCCATCACCAAAATTCTCAAACCATACGCTTACTTGTAATTCTGGAAATCCTAACCCAAAAGTTTCCCTGGAAAAGCTTTGGAAATTTTCATCAAGGGATATGGGTGTTTCATCTATTTTAGCTAATAGATTTTCTTTGTTTAGACCTATCAGATCAAAATAGTCTTCAAAATCGTATTGAGTTTTTTCTGATGTTGTGGCAATAGACACATTTTTTGAACTAATAGTATTTTTAGATTTCAGATTGATATAACAAATAGTCATAACTGAAATTGCAAGTACAGCAATTAGTATTTTTATTTTTTTCATATTTAACAGCTCCTATACTTATAGTATTTATACTGAAATTATTCAATTTAAGTATATTATATGGATGAAAATTACATCACCAAATATAATATATACTAGAATGTAAAAGTAAAAGTTACAAATAGCTAACAAATAGGTTACAAAACGATTACAATTTATGTATTTGTGAATTCAAATTAGACAAAATGGAAATATGAATAGAAAATATTAATAATTACCATATGACCTATTAAATATATTTATAATTGTATTTTATAATATTTGATTGTGTTATAATCTAACAAGCAAATAATAGAGAGAGAGTTTAGGAGGATTACAAATGAAAAGAATTATTACTACATTAATGATCGGGCTCATGATTTTTTCTTTTGCAGGATGTGGACAAAAGAAAGATAATTTTACAGAAAAACAAGATAATTCATCTGGAACAAGCGCAAATGAGGATTTAGGATGGTCTTCAGAATACTATGATGCTGAAGCAATGAAGGATGTAACTTTGAACATGTATGGTGTAACCGATAGTATTCGTCCTGTTTTAGACAAGTTCCAAGAGGATACTGGAATAAAAATAGAAAATTTAACTATGAAAAATGGTGAGATACTGCAAAGATTACAAAATGAAAAGGAAGCAGGAGTAGCTATTGCAGACATATGGTTTACTGGAGGAGCGGATACATTTATCAATGCAGCGCAAAATGGTCTGTTAGTTGCATATAAATCTCCACAAGGTGAAATTTTAGAAGATGTTATGAAAGATAAAGATGGTTATTGGCACGGAACATCTTTAACATTAGTTAACTGGGTAGTAAATAAACAATTAATTGAAGAAAAAGGATTGAAAATGCCAGAGAAATGGGAAGATCTTTTACAAGAAGGTCTTAAAGGACAAGTATCAATGTCAAATCCAGCATCTTCTGGAACTGCTTATAATGTAGTAAGTTCTGTATTAGAAACAAAAGGGGACGAAGAAGGTTGGAAATATTTAGACAGTCTTATAGAGCAAGTTCCTTTCTTTACTGCAAGAGGAAGTGATCCAGCACGTTTAGTTGTTAATGGAGAAGCTATTGTTGGTATTAATGCAAGTAATGGTGATAGAGAATTAGAAGAGAATAATGCTCATATTAAATTAGTTTATCCTAAGGATGGAACAGGTTGGTGGCCACAACCCGTAGCAATAGTAGAAGGGACAAAGAATCTGGATGCTGCTAAAGTTTTTGTGGATTGGTTACTATCAAAAACAGGTATGGAAACTATAGCAAATGTTCGTAATGCAGCTGTAGCACGTACTGATATAGAAAAACCTGAAGGTATAGTAGATATCAAGGAGATAGAATTATTCATGTCTGATTTCCAAGCAAATGCTGAAAAACGTGATGCAACTATAGAAGAATGGAAAAAACATGTAGAGTAATTTATATAAGAGCTGGTAGAGTTATTTGCCAGCTTTATTCTACTTTAGGAGAGAATAAAATTGAAAAAAAACAATCTATTTATTAATGTAATATACTCTTTGTTGATTGTATTTATAGTTTATTTTGCATTTTTGCCAATAATAAGTGTGATATGGCAAGGGATTACCTCTGGTAACAGTATAGGGATTACTTATAATGATTTTATAAGATCAATGTCATATCTTAAAGATAGTTTAGCAGTTTCACTTTTAACAACTATATTGGCTATTACTTTCGGACTTATTGTATCCTTTACTTTAAATCGTATAAAATTTAAAGGGCGTAGAATTCTAAAAGTTTTAGCATTGCTTCCGCTTATCAATCCTCCATTTGTAGGGAGTATTGCATTTATAATGCTTTTTGGTAGGAATGGACTTATAACTCATAAATTTTTAGGATTAAATATTAGCCCCTATGGATGGCAGGGAATAGTTTTTATACAAACATTAGGATTGGGTTCATTGGCATACATATTAATTTCTAGCTCAATCAAAAAAATAGATATATCTTTAGAAGAAGCTGCACGTAATTTAGGAGCGTCTGAGTCAAGTATACTTTACACAGTTACATTACCTTTAATGATTCCGGAAATTTCTAGTGCAGCTCTATTAGTATTTTTGGCTTCTATGGCTGATTTTAGTACTCCGTTAATTATTGGAGGAAATTTTCAGACCTTAGCATCAGATTTATATATCCAAATTACCGGGTTGTATGACATGGAAACCGCTACTATATCAGGAGTATTTCTTCTGATTCCATGTATTTTTGCATTTATTATACAGAGATACTATGTTCAAAGAAAAGTTTATTTTACTGATAATTTAAGTTTAGATGACATTGAGTACAACGAGATAAAACCTTTTACTAAATATAGTTTAGTTTTTATAACAGCAATTTTTATAGGATTTGTATTCTTAAAATATATATTTATAATAATTGGTGCATTTACAAAGCAATGGGGATATAATTATACTTTTACACTTTCGCATTTTATATCAATTTTCAATAGAAATCTATATCCTTTTGTAAACAGCGTGAAATTAGCTTTTTTTGTTGCATTAATTGCCTCATTTATGGGAGTTTTACTATCTTATTTATTACATAGCAAAAACCTTTTTATGAAATCCTTGGTGGATTTTATGGCAGTTATACCTGCTGCAGTTCCAGGAATATTATTTGGCATAGGATATCTAGTTACTTTTAAGTATCCTATTTTAGGAGTTGGACGATTTATCTTTAAGGACTCTAGGCCATTAATTTTACTTGGAACTGGAATTATTATTTATTTAATTTGTATAGCAAGGTACTTAAATATTGGATTGCGAGCAGGATATGCTTTGCTTAAACATTTGAATCTTGATATTGAAAAAGCTTCTTATAATTTAGGTGCAGGTGAAATTAGAACTTTTTTTACTATAATGATGCCTTTAATGAAGGATGCATTTTTCACTGCATTCTTTAAGAATTTTGCTACTACCATGACTACGCTTGGGGCTATAATATTTCTACTATTGCCAAAGAACAAGGTAGCTGTTCAGCAAATATTTCAAATAATAACTAGTAGTGTAATGGGGGAAGCAGCAGCAATGTCCCTATTATTATCATTTTTAAGTTTAATACTGCTTGGATTTTTCTATTTAATTATAAATGGTAGTTCCATATGGCGTAAATTAAGGAGAGTAGATAAAGTTGGATATAATTCTTAAAAATATAACTAAGAAATATAAAGATTCAGTAGCTGTAGATAATGTTTCTTTGGATTTAAAGCAAGGAGAGTTAATTGCATTACTTGGACCATCAGGATGTGGGAAAACAACTTTACTTCGTATTATTGCTGGTCTTATTTCTAATGATGATGGAGAAATATATTTTAATGGAGAAGATATAAGTAATTGGTCTGCTCAAAAAAGAAATACAGCAATGGTTTTTCAAAACTATGCATTATTTCCACATCTAAATGTAGAGCAGAATATTGGGTATGGTCTTAAAGTTAGGAAGTTACCAAAAACTAAAATAACGGATAAGGTAAGATTAGCACTAAAACGAGTTGAGCTAGATGGTTTTGAAAAAAGGTCTATAAATCAATTAAGTGGAGGTCAAAAACAAAGAGTAGCTCTAGCTAGGGCATTAGTTGTAGAACCTAATGTATTATTGTTTGATGAACCTCTTAGTAATTTAGATGAAAAATTAAGGGTTACTATGAGAGAAGAGATTAAAAAGATTCAAAAAGAAATTGGAATTACAAGTGTGTATGTTACTCATGACCAAGGCGAGGCTTTAGCAATAGCTGATAGAATAATAGTTATGAATAAAGGAAGAATTCAGCAGATTGCAAAACCAGATGATTTATATTATAGTCCTGCCAACTCTTTTGTTGCAAATTTTGTTGGAAAGGCAAATTTATTTTCTTGTAATTTACAAAACAGAAATAATAGTAAAGCAATGATAGATTTGTTAGGAAGAAAGTTAGAAATTGAAATCCCTAAGGAATTTAAAAAGGATAAGGTAACTGTTTTATTAAGACCTGAAGAATTTATAATAAGTGACAGTGAAAAAAGTGTTAAAGCTCTTGTTAAATGGAAAGAAAATCTTGGAATAATTAGTAGATGTAAAATGGGAATTTTAGGACAAGAAGTAGTAGTAGATATTTTTAATAAGCGAAATAGAAAATCATTAGAGATAGATGATATTGTTTATGTTGATTTTGATGAGGAATCAGTTTATATAATGTATAATTAATGATTAATTTAAGAAAGAGGGATTTTGTGATTATAGATATTCATTTTCATACAAAAGAATATTCACCCTGCAGTCATATTAATATGGAAGAAGGTATAAAAAAAGCTAAAGAAATTGGTTTAGATGGAATTTGTATTACTGATCATGATAATAGAAATGCAGCAAGTTTTGCAAAAGAACTAGAAGAAAAATATGGAATTTTAGTTATAGTTGGAGTAGAAGTGTATACTTATGAAGGTGATATCCTTTGTTTTGGATTAGATAAAGTGCCAGAAAAAAGGATTCATGCTCAGGAATTGATTGATTTAGTTAATGAGAAAGGTGGAGTTACAATAGCAGCCCATCCTTTTAGAAACAATGGAAGAGGTCTTGGAAATGAAATCAAAAATTTAAAAGGCTTATCAGCCATAGAAGTACTTAATGGGAATACAACTTATGAAAATAACTCAAGGGCTTATGAATTAGCAAAAGAATTAAATATCTCTTGTGCTGGGGGGAGTGATTCACACAAGGTTGAAAATATAGGGAAATATTCAACAAAGTTCATTGACTACATTACTAATGAGAAGGAATTAATAAAGGCTATAAAACTGGGGAGAGTAGAACTAAAGAATATGGAAGGATTAAAACAAGCGATGGTAAAGTAGCATTAACTGCTAGTACCATTGCTTTTTTCTTATTAGGTTGTTACAATTATTAAAAGTAATAATACATATGAGGTGATACAAAAGATGAAAATTCTTCATATTACTGCTCAAAAACCTTTTCAAACTGGAAGTGGCATATATGCAAGAAATATTATAAAAGAGTTTGATGAAAAAGGATATAAACAAGCTATTGTCTCAGGAATTTCTAAGAATGAAAAAGTAGATGTTGATACTAAAATGCCTTTGGAAGAATATACAGTATATTTTAATTCAAAACAGGTAACTTTTCCTGTTGTTGGAATGAGTGATGTAATGCCCTATGAAAGTACTAGATATAGGGATTTAGATGAAAATATGTTAGAATGCTTTATTAGAGAATTTAGAGTGAGAATAATGGAAGCTGTGAGAAAATTTGATCCAGATATAATAATAAGTCATCACCTTTATCTTGTAACAGCACTTGCTGCTTCAATTATTAAAGATAAAAAGATTATTGGTGTATGTCATGGTACAGATTTAAGACAAATAAAATCTATAAATTTGAAGAAAGATTTTATAAAAGATAATATTAAAAAGTTAGATGCTATCTTTGCTCTTCATGATGAGCAAAAAAATGATATTAAAGAATGTTTTGATATAGATGAAAAGAGTATTCATGTTATGGGTAGTGGATATGATAATTCGATTTTTTATAGTAATAATTGTTCTAATAAGAGAGGTTTAATAAAGATAATATATGCTGGTAAAATATCTTATGCAAAAGGATTGATTCCTTTTATTAATGCATATTCTTCTCTAGAAATTCCAAAGAACAAAATAAAATTGAGCTTAGCGGGTATGGGTAGTGGTGAGGAATATAAAGAGATACATAATATTTCAAAAAAATCACCTTTTGATATTGAGTTTATGGGAAATTTACCGCAAAAAAAGTTGGCTGAAGAGTTTAGAAAATCAGATATATTTATACTTCCTTCCTTTTACGAGGGATTACCACTTGTTCTAATAGAAGCTTTAGCATCAGGTTTATATGTTATAACTACTGATATACCCGGTGTAAGACAATGGCTAGGAGATAAAATAAATACTTCAGGTAGAATAAAGTATCTATCCTTACCTAGATTAAAAAAGGTTGATGTTCCATTGGAAAAAGATCTGCCAAATTTTCAAAACAGCATTAAGAAAGAAATTGAAGAATATATAAATCATATTAATAATAGAAAATATTATGAGGAAATTGACTTAACACACCTTACATGGAATGGATTATCTAAAAAAATGGAAGAGGTTTTTTTATAGCCTATTCCATTTTTTGATAACAATTTTTATTATATGGTTAAACCACAAAAAGTAAATTGAACTAAAATCGACCATAATATCTACCGTAGATTGGTGGGTTCTGACGCTATATATTGTGGTTGAAGTTCAACTAAATTACTTTTTATGGAATAACCATTATATAGCTAAACTTTTTTTATTAAAAATATAAATTGAACTTCCATATAGAATAACTGCTGAACTTATAAGGATTAAGCACACAATTGTAGTATAAAAACCGTCATTCATAACTTTATTTGGATCAACAAGAGTGTAAATACTAAAATACTTTAGAAATTTAATTTTATCACTGATTTCACTTAACATTTTTATAAGAAAGAAAACTATAGGTATACCTGTTCCAAAGGCAATTGAATTTTTTGTTTCGTTAAATATACAAGAAAATAAGAAGCTAATACCTCCAACTACTACTAACACTAAAAAGTTTAGAATATTAAGGGATAAAAATTTACCTATTTTTAAATGACCTGGAAACATAACTTCTGCCGTTGAAATAAGGATTGCTAATTCAACAAATATCATTACAAATAAGCTTGAAATTAAGTATAATGCTTGTGTTAAAATAATCTCTACTCTTGAATTTGGAGTTGCTAATAAATATGCCATTGAGCCGCTATCAACGTGTTTTGCCACAAGCTTGTTTGCTAAGTATGAGGTATATATTAATGGAAATACAAGAAATATAAAACCATAAAGATAACCTGCTAAATAGGAAGTTAAATCGGTACCAAGTCCATCAAATCCAAAAGCTTTCATCATGCCTTCTGGCAACATTTCCATCATAGCTTGCATTGATTCAGCACTTTTAGGATCAAACATACCAATACTTGTTGTAACGTATATTAATAGCATACCTGCAACAAATACAAAAATACCCCAATTTGATTTAATATTTGTTTTGAATAAGGTTTTATTCATCTGTATCACCATCCTTACCATAGTATTTCATAAATACATCCTCTAAGGATTCATGTTTTAGTTCCAGTTCTTTAACATCACATTTAGATAACAAACTAAAGAAATCTTGGAATGGGTATTTAACTGATACTTGAACTTTATTATTTGATATTTTTTGAGTATCATAAGCACTATTAAGAAGTATTTTTGTATCAGTTTCAGTTCCAAAAGAAATAATATAGGATTTAGTTTTCATCTTATGGAGAGCATTCATGTCTTCAATAGCTACTAATCTACCATCTCTAATAATTCCAGCGCGGTCACAACTTTTTTGAACCTCTTCTAGTAAATGCGAAGACATAAGTATAGTTTTTCCTCTTTTCTTCTCTTCTTGTATTAGATCCATAAAAATATTTTGCATAAATGGATCTAAACCACTTGTAGGCTCATCTAAAATGTATACTTTTGGGTCATGCATAAAAGCGGTGATAATGCCAACCTTTTGTTTCATTCCTTTAGACATTCTTTTGATTTTAACATGTGTATCTAATTCAAATTTTTCTATTAATTTTCCCCTTCTCAATGTATCTTTTGTTTTTCTCATATTAGTCATAAACTTCAAAAATTCCATACCTGTCATGTTTTCAAATAAAGCCATTTCACCTGGTAAATATCCAATTATATTCTGTAGTTCTTTAGCTACTTTGCGACAATCAAGACCGTTTATTGCCGCTTGACCTTCAGTGGCATTAGCAAAACCAAGTAAATTTCTAATTGTAGTAGTTTTTCCAGCACCATTAGGACCAAGATAACCAAAGACTTCGCCTTCTTTTACACTAAAATTAATATTAAATATTCCTTTACCACTTGGATAAACTTGAGTTAGGTTATTTATATCAATCATTTTTGTACCTCCTATCCTTAACTAAACCTTCCGTAATTAAATTATACTTATATAGATTTTTTTTGTAAAATGAAAATATAATGTAATAAATGAAATTAGTTATCTATAAATACAAATTTGGAATAATATAGGATGTTTGTGCATTGATTTTCAATAAATTATTTCTTGTTTTCTACAGCTTTAAATCTTGATAATTTTAATAGTAGTAAAATAGTTGGAATTAAATGAAAAAATACATCAAATATATCGATTCCTTTTGTCAAATTTCCATTTTTCAACATAATCATTTTTTCTACTATATGAGGCATAGGTGTGAATGGAGTTAAAAGCATAAAAAGAGCCAGTATAACTAGGGTTGATGTAGGAATTTGGTTTATAAATTTTATCATGGAATTCTCCTTTTGAAATATATTTGTTTATATCATACCATAGAGGGGTATAATAAGAAAGGTTTATGATTAATTTACTAATATAAATCTTTGTTAAAGTATTGACATGATAATGATTTTCAATTACAATAATAATTGTTAATGAGATTCATTATCAAACACACAAAGTAAAAAATGGGAGGAACACAAATGAAGAAAATATTATCAAAGGTATCAATAAGTTTAGTTTTAGTTTTATCAATTTTATTAATAGCAGGATGTACGAAAAATACTCCTACTAATAAGAAAGAAGAAAGTGATGAAAAAGTAACTAAAAAAGAAGGACAAGTAAATTTATATACAGACAGGCATTATGATACAGACCAAGAGTTATTTGATTTATTCGAAAAAGAAACAGGAATCAAAGTTAATGTGGTTACTGGTAAGTCAGATGAGTTGATTGAAAGACTTGCAAGAGAAGGTGCTGATACTGAAGCAGACCTATTAATTACTGCTGATGCTGGAAGATTGTTTAGAGCTAAAGATTCAGGTTTACTTCAATCATCTACAAGTGAAGTTTTAGAAAAAAATGTACCTGAGAATCTACGAGATGAAGATAAAGAATGGTATGGGTTAACAGTAAGAGGTAGAGTAATTGTTTACTCAAAAGATAGAGTAAACCCTTCAGAATTATCTACTTATGAAGATTTAACAAGCGAAAAATGGAATGGAAAAATTTTAGTAAGAGCATCAAATAATATTTATAACCAATCTCTTTTAGCATCTTTCATTGCAATAAATGGTGAAGAGTCTGCTAAAACATGGGCTAAAGGAGTGGTTAATAATATGGCAAGAGATCCTCAAGGAAACGATAGAGCTCAGGCAACAGCAGTTGTTGCAGGAGAAGGGGATTTAGCTATAATGAACACTTACTATGTAGGCAAAATGCTTAATTCTTCAGAGCCAGAAGAAGTTAAAGTTGCAGAAAATGTTGGAGTTTTCTTCCCAGATCAAGAGGGAAATGGTACTCATATAAATGTAAGTGGTATTGGTGTTACTAAACATGCAAATAATACAGAGAATGCAATAGCATTAATGGAGTATTTAACGAGTGCAGAAGCTCAAAAAGTATTCGCTGAAGCAAATTACGAATATCCGGTAAACCCAGAAGTTGAACCATCTGAATTATTAAAATCTTGGGGTGAATTTAAAACTCAAAATATAGATTTATCTTTACTTGGGAAGTATAATACAGAAGCTGTAAAAATATTTAATGAAGTAGGTTGGAAATAATATAGTAATGCAGCCCAAATGGGCTGCTGTTTTGATATTAGAGTTACAAAGGGAGTGTGAACCGTGATAAAAGTTAGAGGGTTAAGAAAAAAGATAAATCTATGGAGTGTAGGGAGTTTTATCTTTATTTTGCTTATTCTCATCCCTAATATTAATGTTTTTATAAACATATTTACTCCTCAAAATGAAAATTGGGTGCATATACAGCAGTATTTATTGAAAGACTATGTTATAAACTCTCTTATATTAATAGTATTTACTGCCTTTTTTACAATACTTATTGGAACGAGCTTAGCTTGGATAATATCTGTTTATGATTTTCCGCTTAGAAAATTTTATAGATGGGCATTGGTATTACCTATGGCGATACCTGCTTACATTGGTGCCTATACTTATCATGGTTTATTAAACTATACAGGAGTTATTCAAAGCTTTTTCAGAAATAATTTTGGGATATTAGTTAATCAAAAGTATTTTAATATTATGAATGCTAAGGGAGCTATATTTATATTTACAGTTTTTCTATTCCCTTATGTTTATATAATTACAAAATCATTTTTAGAAAAACAGTCTTCTTCCTTAATTGATAATGCAAGAGTTCTTGGAAGAAGTTACACTGAAATTTTCTTTATGGTTGTTTTACCTATTTCTAGAGTATCAATAATTGGTGGAGCTAGTCTAGTGATACTTGAAGTATTGAATGATTATGGAGTAGTAAAATATTTTGGAGTACCCACTTTTAGTACTGCTATATTTCAAACATGGTTTGCCATGGGTGATCTCCAATCTGCTGTAAAATTATCAGCAATTTTAATGATTTTAGTATTTAGTTTATTGGCACTGGAAAAGTTTCTAAGAGGAAGAAGAAAATATAGTTTTACAACGGCCAAGGTAAAACCTATTACACGGATTAAATTGAAAGGAACAAAGGGTATGATTCTTTCAATTTATGCTTTTACTATTTTTGCCTTAGGTTTTTTAATTCCTCTTTTACAATTAATTTATTGGGCTTCATTAACCTATAGAAAAATATTGAATACGAGATTCTTAACTCTTTTAGCCAATTCAATAGGGATTGCATTTGTTTCATCAGTACTTATAATATTTATGGCAATAGTAATTTCAAATTATTGTCGCATTAAGGATACTGTCATTACAAAAATTTATTCTAAAATTACTGTTATTGGATATTCTATTCCAGGTGCTGTTATAGCAATAGGAGTTATAGTTTTCTTTGTGGCATTGGATAACAAACTTTATTCTTTGTACAAAATGATTAATGTCAATACGGGTAAATTAGTATTGAGTACAAGTATTGTGATGCTGATTTTTGCATATATCATAAGATTTTTAGCAATTGGTTATAATTCCATAGAAGCTGGATATGCTAAAATAGGGAATAAATTTTTTGAAGCATCTAGAACTTTGGGTATGAATATAACTGAAACTTTCTTTAAAGTTGATTTGAAGATGATTAAGCCAGCAGTAATAAGTGCTTTTCTTTTGGTTTTTGTTGATGTGCTTAAAGAATTACCATTAACTCTTATACTTAGACCTTTTAACTTTAATACTTTGGCAACTAAGTCTTTTGAGTATGCAAATGATGAAATGATTCATGAAGCAGCAATATCTTCATTAATAATAATTATTGTAAGTACAATATTGATATATTTCTTTTATAAAGCTGGAGATAAGGGGGAAAAGTAATGTCTGTTGTTATAGATAATTTGCGGTTTAGGTATAGGAATGCAAAAGTAGATACTATAAAAGATTTTAGCATAGAGATAGAAACAGGAAAAATTCTTTCAATACTTGGACAAAGTGGAAGTGGAAAAAGCACTGTACTTAGATTAGTATCAGGATTAGAGGAACCAATTGAAGGAAAAATTCAGATTGATAATAAAATTATAGTTGATGACAAGGAATTCATTTTACCTGAAAACAGAGGAATTGGAATGGTTTTTCAAGATTATGCGCTGTTTCCACATATGACTGTTTCTCAAAATATAAAATTTGGCTTAAAAAAATTAAACAAAAAAGAAAAAGAAAATAGAGTGAAAGAATTTTTAAAGCTTGTAAATCTTAAAGAGTATGGCGATAGATATCCATATGAATTAAGTGGAGGACAACAACAAAGAGTTGCTTTAGCTAGAGCCTTAGCTCCAAAACCATCTTTACTATTATTAGATGAACCTTTTAGTAATTTAGATGCTGATTTGCAAATAAAGATAAGAGACGAATTAAAGAGTATTATCAAAAAAACAGGCACAACATCAATTTTTGTTACTCATGATAAAGAGGATTCTTTAGCTATTGCTGATAAAGTAATAGTGTTGAAAGATGGAGTGATTGAGAAAGAGGGAGAACCTGATCAAATATTACTGTAGAGGAGTGTTTTACATAATGACAAAGGAAAAGTTAAAAAGAATAGGTCTTTTAATTTCCTTTCTTATATTACTGAGCGCTGGATGTACATCACAACAAAATACAGTGGAAAAAGCTGAGAATAAAGAAGAACCAGTAAATGAAACAGTTCTCCAAGAAGAAAATAAAACTATTGAATCAGGAGAATCTACTGATGAAGAAATCTCTTCAGATAGTGAAGATTCTATTGATGATGTGGAAAAGGGTATCTATAAAGATGGTGTATATGAAGGAGTGCATAAATCAATCGGAGTAAATGTTACAATTGAAAAAAGTAAAATATCCAACATTGAAATCACTAAGAACAAACAAACTAAAGGGTATTACGAAGAAGTTTTTAGAAGACTTCCAAAAGAAATAATTGAAAAGCAATCAATAGATGTTGAAGGAGTTTCAGGTTCAACTAGCACAAGCAAGAATCTAAAAGAAGCAATAAATATTGCTCTGTCTAAGGCAAAAGGTGAAAAATATAATTAAGTGCAAGTGACAAGTTTTGAATAGGAGCAACTTGTCACTTGTTACTAAAATATCTTCTCTATAATTTTGAGTATTTTATAGTATTAACAGGACATGAATTAGTACATTCAAAACATAACAAGCAATTTGCTTTATCAACTTTGACACCAGTTTGGTCGACAGAAATTACATCTGTAGGACAACTCTTAACACAAGAGATACAGCTAGTACACTTTTCCGCTTTCATGCCATATTTTGAAAATCTTGAAGTAAAGCTAAATAAAGTGCCCCAAGGACATAAATATCTATGCCATGTCTGTTCATTGATAAATAGTGTAGCTAATATACCCATAGGAATTATTATCAAAGGTAACGGGAACTTTCTGCCTTGAGTAATTGTGTGGATTGTATAAGCTAAGCCTATTATAAATGCTATAAAAGTAACTGTTCTAGGTTTTTGAGACTTAAAGAAAGTAGGTATATTTGATTTGCCTATATTCATTTTTTTCTTTAAGAATGAAACAGGTCTTATAAATGTATTTATAGGACATGCCCATCCACAATAAAATCTTCCGAAAAATCCAGCTAAAACAATTGATAAAAATATAAAGGCCATCCAAATTTGTGCTTTGCCGCTAAGCATTGATAAAAGAAATAATAACAAGAAACTGATTTGAACAAATGGTTTAATTTTTTTAATCATAAAATCCTCCTCTTCTGTTGACACACATTACCCTAGTGGGGTACTATAATATTAATTATAACTTTTTTATCCTTGGTGTCAATAGATTAGTTTTGATTTTTAAAATTAATCTTATGCGATTTTGTCACTTAACTTTTTCAAAAGAGCATTATATTCTTTCAATGGAGGTTGAAGCAACTATGACTAGAAAATTTACTAACTATCAAAATTCTTTATTTGTAATAACGATTTTATTTTTTATACTTGGAATATTTCATATTTCTTTTTCAATTTTAGGATTTTTATGTTTTATAATACCGTTTATTATATTTGGTATATATAAAGATAAGATTTGGTGTAAATATTATTGTCCAAGAGCAGGTTTTTTTATGAGATTTTTAAGTAAAATAAGTTTAAAGAAAAAATTACCTAAATTTTTTAAAACTAAAGGATTCAAAAGAGGGGTAGTTATATACTTTTCAATCAATATATTTTTTGTTATCATGTCTACTATTATGGTTTCAAAGGGTAGGGTGGCACCTATGGATAAAATTCGATTTATGATTTTATTTACTATACCTTTTGATTTACCACAATTCTTAAATCTTAGTGTTCCAAATGGACTGATTCACCTAGGATACAGAGCTTATTCTATGATGTTTACATCTACAATTGTAGGGCTAATTCTTGGTATCTTATATGCACCTAGAACTTGGTGTAAAATTTGTCCTGTACAAACATTGACAACTGTTAAGAAGAAATAAAACAAGCTCCCTTAATTTTTAAAGGGAGCTTGTTTTATTTCTTTATATTTTTACTTAGGGACATATTTATTTCTAATCTCTTCAGTATCCTGATTTTTTAAATCATCTACAATTTCAATAATACCAGCTAAATTATTATATATTAAAATTGCATACCCACTAGATTTGTCAAATTTCAAATCTAAATATAGGTCTTTATCATCAACAGGAATACTATTAATGGTTTTAATTCAAATTTAATTCCTCTAAATTTTTTTTATTATACTCACAAGAATCGTCCTTCTATATAAAAATTGTTAAATTATTAATTGTGATTCAATTTTACAATAAAACATTAAGTTTTAAAAGAAAAATATTTTGAAAAATTTCAAAAAATAAAAAAGGCTGAGAAATCAAACATTCTACAGCCTTTAAAACTAGAGAACTATCTTGACATAGTTTCACATTCTGATGCACAGCGATTACAGATATCTGCACAATTCTTACAATGATCTTGTGAGAAATTAGCACATGCTTCACCGCAAGCCTTGCAAATTTGAGCGCATAAAGAACAAAGTTGTTTTGAAAATTCACTATCCCTACCCATAAATTGAGCAGCAAGAACGCATATATTTGCACAATCTCTATCTAGTTTTATGCAACGAGTCATCATTTTGGGTCTGGTTCATTAAGACAAGAAGTTACACACCAGTCACATACTTGAGCACATTCTAAACAAATATCGATACATTTTTGATACTTTTGGTTTGATGTTATTGTTGTCATCATAGGAAATCACTCCTTTTAATAGATATCATTCCGATAGTATTATGGTTATATATTGGGAAATTATTCTTTTATTTATATGGGTATATATGGGATGAATTTATGAAAGACATTTTTGTGATATGCTACAGTAAATGTAGGATTTCACACACTAAAATAATTTATTATGAAAATGAACTCAAAAAACACTAAGGTGTAAGTTTATTTAAACAAGTATTAAGATTGGTATGCAAATTGCATTAAAAGGATTTGAATGTTATTTTGCGAGGAGGGAGTAGTTTTCAAGAATAGACAATAATAAAAAAAGTATAATTAAAATTACTAAAACTTTACGGTATGGAAGGAGATATTAATGCATAAAAAAATTACAGCAATGGTTTTAACAGCTACTATTTTAATTTCATCAAGTTCTTCTATAGTTGTATTTGCTGATACTTTACAACAAAAGTTAGAAAAACAAAATAAAGAATTAAAGTTGAGTCAAAGTAAGTTAGCTGAATCGCAGAAGATAGTTGAAGAATTCAATTCGAAAATAGAGGAATTTGACTATAACATTGAAAATACCATGTATGAGATTGATGAATTAAATAATCAAATAGATGGCATTGAGGAAAAAATAGAGCAAACTCAAAAAGAAATAGAACAAATCAAACTAGATATGAAAGATGAAAAAGATTTATATAATAAGAGAATGTCTGCTATGTACATAAGTGGAAAATCTAGTTTTATTGAAGTTCTTTTAGGGTCAAGAAGTTTAAGTGATTTATTTACTAGGATTCAGACAATAAAGAAATTAACAGACCTTGATAACAAATTGATGGCATCTTTACAAGAAAAACAAAATGAATTAGAAAATAGTAATATTGAAATGGAGAAAGAAACAGAAAAATTAACAAACACCATAAAAATTCTTGACAAAAAAATGTCCAAGCTCCAGAAAGATAAAGAAGAACAAAAGAAATATATAGATGCTGCTAAGAAAGAAATGACGGCATATGCAAATGTGGTGAAAGCTGATAAAAAGCAGATAGATAAGACTAAAAGGCTTATTGCAGAAGCAAAAGCCAAGGAAGCTAGTGCTAACAAAAATAGTAATCCAGTATCTAGAGGAAATTCAAATGTTTCTTCAAATGCAATTATTGCTTACGCTTCAAATTTTTTAGGGACACCGTATAAATGGGGTGGCAATGGACCAAATTCTTTTGATTGCTCCGGTTTCACAAAATATGTTTTTGCTCATTTTGGTATAAAAATACCTAGAGTATCAAGAGATCAAGCAAGAGCAGGTAAATATGTACCAAAATCTCAGTTAAAACCAGGTGATTTGGTGTTTTTTAAAAAGCCAGGAAAACCGGTTCATCATGTTGGTATATATGTAGGAAATAATTCAATGATTCATGCACCGCAAACTGGAGATGTAGTTAAGATATCTTCTTTATCAAGAAGATCAGATTATTATACTGCTAGAAGGTTTAAATAGAAAAAGCTTCCATTAAAATGGAGGCTTTTTTAGTTACATATTATTAGTTTATTTGTTAATAATAGTTTTAGGAGGTGTATTAAATGCAACTACAACTTAGTCAAAAAGAAAAAATGTTTTTAGAAGATGCAAAGGTTCAAGAAGAGGTTTGTATACAAAAATATAATAATTATTCAGAGCAAGCTCAAGAACAAGAATTGAAACAATTATTTACACAACTAGCTGGCGAAGAGCATCATCATTACACCATGCTTGATGAAATGCTACAGGGAAAAGAACCCAATATGGAACATGGAAACCAACCTCAGCAAGCTTCAACTCAGAATAATTTCAACGGTGCAATGAATAATCAAAAAGATAAAGTTCTTTGTACAGACTTACTTGCTACAGAAAAGTACGTTTCAGGTACTTATGATATAGATATATTCGAGTCTGCTAATCCTACAGTTAGGCAGGCAATGCAACATATTCAACAAGATGAACAAAGACATGGCGAAGAACTTTTCAATTATATGAATAGTCATGGAATGTATAATGTAAAATAAAAATATTCAAAAAAGATAAGTTTGATATAAGAAATTGAACTTATCTTTTTAATAATTAAAACAAGGTGATGTTATGGATATAAATGCTATTTTTTTTGAAGCTGAAGAACTTGGAATTCTAGAATTGGTTTTAAGGACAACTATATTACATTTTATCTTATATGCTTCGGCAAAACTAATGGGATTTAGGCAACCAGGAATTACGACACCTTATAACTTTCTTATGGCTGCAGGCATAAGTCATATAGCTGCATCAAGAATGATAAATCCTCATGGTAGAGTAGTAGATGCTGCTGCTATTATTGCGGTATATACATTACTCAATTTAGTGATTTCATATATGTATTTTAAGTTGCCTACTATTGTTTCACAGAAGCCTATCATAATTGTAAAAAATGGAAAATTAATAAAAGAAAATTTATCAAAAGTTCAACTAACAATAGATAATTTGTTTTCTATTCTAAGACAAAATAATTCTCCCAATATTGATAAAGTAGAGTACTTAATTGCTGAAGCTACAGGCGACTATAGTGTGGCTATAGATAATAACAGCTTGCCAATAACTAAACAAGAAATGGGGATTGAAACACAACAAGATATTTTACCACAAATTCTTATATATGAGGGGAAAGTTGATAAAAAAATTCTTAAAGAGAATGGATTAAATCAGAATTGGATTGATAAAGAATTGAAATTAAGAGAAATAAATAACATGAATGATGTTTTCCTAGGAATTTTAACATCTGATAAAAAATTATTTATAAACTAGTAGGAGATGTTTAAATGACAGATATTTTTGGTGTTGTAGAAGACATTTCATTATTTGCATATGTTATAAGAACTTTAGTAGTGGGGATAATAGTTTTTGTGGTTGGAAGATTTATTTCAAAAAGGACTAAAAATCAACTTACTGCTTATGATTTTGTATTAGCTTGGATAATGGGAGCTTTAACTGTTGCCCCTTTATTAGATGGGACGATATCTTTTACTTACATTTTAGTTCCTTTAATTACTCTATTTGCATGGAATTACATATTTAATTTAATATCAAAGAAAAATAGAAATATATCATTATTCTTAAATGGAAAACCAGTAATATTGATTCATAATGGCAAAATTATAAGAAAGAATATGAAGAAACACTTTATAAATGTGGATCTTCTTATGAGTCAATTAAGACTTAAGAATATTTATGACATATCAGAAGTTAAATACACAGTATTGGAGCCAAATGGACATTTTAGTGTTATAAAAAAAGAAAAAAATAGACCTGTTACTCCAAAGGATTTAAACAAAAGTGTAAAAAAAGTAGAATTACCTTTAGTAATTATTAATGATGGTAAACTATTTGAAGAAAATTTACAAAAATTAGGAATAAATGAAGAGTGGCTTCTAGAAAACTTAAAACGATTCAACGTTAATGATATAAAGAGTGTTTATATTGCCACTATTGACAATGCTAAAAATCTATATGTTGCTAAGATACAATAAAGCAAATGATACAGCGATTGTGTTATATAACACAGTTGCTGTGATTTTTTTTGAAGAGTTTCTTAAAAATATAGATTTTTCAGGGTATTTTATTATATTTTATTTGGCACAAATGTTGCTTTATATAAATACAAATATAACTTTTGAAGGTGGTGGAGTGTATGAATAAAAGCTAGTAATTTTATTTGAAGAATTATCAGATGAATTAGATATAGTCTCATACTAGAAGATATGAATGAAAAGATTAAAAATAGAAAAAAGAGTCTTAATATATTAGATATTTATATTTGAAGATAAGACTTAAAAAAACTAGGAGGGAAAAATGAACAAGAGAAGAATAATTGCATTAACTTTAGGTTTGAGTATAATAATGCAACCGGTTTTGGGTAACAAAGTTTCTGCTCATAATGTTAATGGGACAAGTATTTTAAAGAATGGTACGAGAAATAGTATTGTTAGAGATGTACAAAACAGATTAAAAGAATTAGGTTATTTCAATGTTAAACCTACAGGTTATTTTGGCAATATAACTGAATCATCAGTAAAGAGATTTCAAAAAGATAATGGTAGTATAGTGGATGGTATAGTAGGACCTATTACATTAAAAAAAATGAATATCCAAAAGATAGCTAAAAAATCGAATAATATTGTAACATCAAATAGCAAGAATAAAATAAAATCTATTGCTAGAGGCTCTAAAGGGAAGAGTGTTTCACAAATTCAAAATAAGTTAAAAGATATGGGATATTTTAATGCAAATATAACTGGTTATTTCGGAAGAATCACAGAATCATCAGTAAAGAAATTTCAGAAAAATAATAAACTTAAAGTAGACGGAATTGTAGGAAAGAATACCTTGAACAAGTTAAAAGCTAGTAATAGTAAAGCATATGTTCCTTCAAGAGGAACAACTAATATAGGGAAGTCCGATTTAACTTGGTTTGGTTATATAACAAAGGTCATACCTCGAGGTACTGTTTATAAAATTTTTGATATTGATACAGGAAAAGAGTTTAATGTAAAAAGAACATATGGCACAAATCATGCGGACTCAGAAACATTAACAAAAAAAGACACTGAAATCATGAAATCAATATATGGAGGTACTTGGTCATGGAAGAGAAGAGCGATTATTGTTGAAGTTAATGGTATGAAATTCTCAGGTTCCATGGCAGGAATGCCCCATGGTTCTGATTTTATAGGTGGTAATAATATGAAAGGTCACTTTGATGTGCATTTTTTGCTTAGTAAAACGCATGGAACCAATAGAGTTGATCCTAATCACCAAAAGGCTGTAAAGAAGGCTAAGTCGTATTTGGAAAAACAATAATCTTGAGGAGGCCTCAATTGAAGCTGCATTATATCCAGAGAAAAATTTAGAAGTAAATATAGCTTATTAAAAAAATTTAAATAAATCAAAAACTAAAAAAATCATATTAAGGAGATGGTAATTAATGTGCTGTAGTGGAGGAAATTATAAACATGTAAGAAGAAATAAAAATGGAGGGACTGTAAGTGTAGATAGTAGAAGCGATAAGATTATGAGTGTTTTATCAATTTTAATACTAGTTGCTGTTGTAGCTGGAGTTTTTTATTTCTTCATGTAGTAGTTAGAGCTGACTTGGTTAGTCAGCTCTTTAACTTGTAATTATAAATACGAAAAGATAGTGTCTGAAAGGATACTATCTTTATTTTATTAGTGAATAAAGGGTTATAAATACAATTGGATTAAATGCTACAGAAATTGTGTTATATGATACAGCTAAACAAAAAAACTAAAGAGATTAGCGAAAATGAGTTGGATTTATCTAAGTTATATGAATTTTGATTTTTGGCATAGTTTTTGCTTATATGTATTGTAAAAACCATAAGGAGGAAAATATAATGAAAAATTTTAACGATTATAAAGAAGTTGGAGTAAATGAAAATTCTAAAGGAAATGAAAATAAGATGAATCACAAGAAACATGGAGTACTAATGATGCTATGTTGTTTATTACCTATATTATTAATTATGGGATTACCTTTATTCGGTTTTAAAGGAGTATCTTTTTCATATTTGATATTCTTATTATGTCCTCTCATGCATGTTGGAATGATGCTATTTATGTTTAAATCAAAAGAAAGGTAATTAATATGGTGAAACGAGGAGGTTGTTGTGGAGGTCATAGGAGACATAATATAGACGAATCTGAAAATAATAAAAAAGGGAAGATTTATTAAGAGAGATAAACCACTAATTTAAACAACTCCAAAACACATTGATACCTATGAATAGGTCAATAATAAAAGGTGTTAATTTAAACACGAAAGAGGTGTAATGATGGCTGTTAAAACAGAAGTACTCAATATTAGAGGTATGACATGTGCTTCTTGTGCAGCAAATATTGAAAAATTTTTAGGGAAGCGCCAAGGGGTTAGCAAAATAAATGTTAACTTAGCAACGGAAAAAGCAAGTGTAACATACAATGCTAATTTAGTTAGAATCTCAGATATAAAAGAAACTATTCTAAAGTCAGGATATAAGCCATTAGAGATTGAATATGGAGAAAAAGTTGATGAGGAAAAAGACAGAAGAAATAAAGAAATAAAAACACTTTGGAGAAAATTTGTTTTATCCAAAGTGTTTTCGGTTCCCCTATTGTATATCGCAATGGGGCATATGTTAAATCTATATTTACCAAAGATAATAAGTCCAGAATTCTATCCTCTAAATTTTGCTCTTATACAGCTAGCATTAACAATACCAGTTGTTATAGCAGGTAATAAATTTTATTCTGTAGGATTTAAAGCTTTATTTAGAAAAAATCCCAATATGGATTCACTTATTGCAATCGGAACTAGTGCAGCAATTCTATATGGGTTATATGCTGTGAAAGAAATAGCCTCTGGTAATGTTGAATTTGCTAAAGATTTATATTTTGAGACTGCAGGAGTTATAATTACCCTAATTCTTTTAGGAAAATATTTAGAAGCAGTGTCCAAAGGTAATACATCTGTAGATGAGTCAATGTTAACAGGTGAAAGTTTACCTGTTGAAAAGAGTAAAGGATCTAATGTAACAGGAGCAAGCTTAAATAAGAATGGAATGATAAAATTTAAAGCCACTAGAGTTGGAAAGGATATAGCTTTAGCTCAAATAATAGAGTTAGTAGAACGAGCTCAAGGCTCAAAGGCACCAATTGCTAAAATGGCAGATGTTATATCCGGTTATTATGTTCCTATAGTAATAGGAGTTGCTTTATTAGCAACACCAACTGCTATTATGGTTGGTACAGGGAAAGGTGCAGAATATGGTGTTTTAATTAAAGGGGGAGTTTCTTTGGAAACAGCCCATAAAATTAAAACTATTGTTTTTGACAAAACAGGAACTATTACAGAAGGAAAACCTGTTGTTACAGACGTTGTTAATGTAAAAGATTTTGAAAAAGAAAAAATATTACAATTAGCTGCATCTGCAGAAAAAGGATCAGAACATCCATTAGGTGAAGCTATTGTTTTAGCTGCGGAAGAAAAAAAACTTAGTTTCATGAAAATAGAAAAATTCAGTGCAGTTCCTGGGCATGGAATAGAAGTTGTAATTAATAAAAAGAACATACTTCTAGGAAATAGAAGATTTATGGATTTAAAAAATATAAATATTTCATTACAAGAGGAATCGGATAGATTGGCAAATAAAGGAAAGACACTAATATTTATAGCCATAGATAATATGCTAGCAGGAATAATAGCTGTAGCTGATGTAACTAAAAGAAATAGTATGGCAGCAATAGAGAAACTTCATGGTATGGGTATAAAGGTTGCTATGATCACAGGTGATAATAGAAGAACTGCTGAAGCAATAGCAAAACAAGTAGGAATTGATATAGTTCTTGCTGAGGTTTTACCAGAAGATAAAGCTAATGAAGTTAAAAAACTTCAAGAAGGTGGAGATATAGTTGCAATGGTTGGTGATGGTATAAATGCTGCACCTGCATTAGCTACTGCAGGTATTCCATTGGCGGCAGGAATTTTCTATATATTTGGAGGACCTAGATTAAATCCTATGTTTGCAGCAGCAGCTATGTCATTCAGTTCAGTATCAGTACTATTGAATGCTCTTAGGTTAAAAGGGTTTAAACCTGTTATAAAAGTTTAATGCTTTAATATAATAAGAATTTACAAAATAAAAACAATTTAGGAGGAATTAATATGAAAAAATACTTACTTATTGCAGTGTTTGGAATGGCTTTATTAGCATCTTCAAAGCCAGTATATGCAGCAAATCACATTTCTAAAATAGCAACTACAAAAGGTGGAAGACATGTAGCACGATGTGCTCAAAAAATGGATAAAGGGGTATCTCTGTGTGTTCAATTGACACAATGTATAAAAGAAATGTAATATTGCTTAATATCAGTTAAATGAAAAACTAATGAATGAACCTTCTATGTAAATGGGAGGTTCATTTTTGATAAAAATTACTTTGAATTGTGGGTTATGAGAGTAAATTATTTGAACTTGAATAAAAAGTCATATTTCTACCACAATTCATTTATATAATATTTTTAAAGTTAATCAAAAGGAGAAGATAGAAATTAACATACTAAGGAGATTTAAAAGTATTTTTGAAGCAAAAGCAAACACAATATTAAGTGAAATTGAAAACCCTCAGGAAGCTTTGGAACTTTCCTTAGCTGAAATGAAGGAAAAAGTAAGTCAGGTTAAGAAAGCATTATTAGAAGTTACAACGATTAAGAAAAAAATCGAAAAAGAAGCTGAAGTAATTGAAGATAAAATAAAACTATTACAAAAGCAAGCTGAATTATCTTTGGAAGAAGAAAGAGAAGATTTAGCGCAAGGGGCGTTAGAAAAGAAAGAGATACTGATTCAACAAAAAGATAGAAAAAGATTAGAAATTGAAGAGTTACAGGAAAAAATAATGGTTATAAATGAAAATAAAGAAAAATTAGAAATTAGTATTAATGATTTCAAGATTAAAAAAGAAGAGTTGATTGCTATTGATAAAGCAGCAGATGCACAAATGGTAGCAAAAGAAATCTTAACTGGTATTTCTAAAGATTTTAATGATATAACTGAGAGGATTGAGAGAGCAGAGACTAAAATAAAAGAAAAAAATGCTAGGTTAGCTGCAATGGACGAGCTTATAGAAATAAGTGAATTAGATAACTTAGATAGTATGAATACTTTAGAAATTGAATTAAAAAACATCCAAAGAAGAGAAAAAATCAAGAATGAATTGAAAGCTTTAAAAGAAAAATCTAAAAAGGAGGTAAATTAATAATGGGTTGTGGAGGTGGATTTCATAATTTATTTAGGATTTTAGATGATTATGGAAGTAATAGGAATTATTACTATGAATATAATACACCTAATGACATAAATGAAAAACTCATGCTATTAAAACATATGTATGAAGATGGTTTAATCAATGATAGGGAGTATGAAAAGTATAGTGAATATATCTATACCAGAAGAATCTCATTTGATGAATTAGTAAATATTAAAATAAATAAATCCTAAAGTTCTTCAAAGAATAATACTAAAGCTGCTTATTCAGAATATGAAGAAACAAGTAGTAGAAACAAAAACTATAATAATAAATACAATATAAAAATAAAGAAATTAAAAGAATCTAAAGAAAAGATTATAAATTTAACTTCTAAAATTGTAAATAGTATAGAAGAATTGGAAAAAGAAAAAGCAAAAATGGAAAGTATGGCTGAAGTAATGTTAAAATCAAATGAAGAAACAGCTGAAAGATATATAATAAAAAAGCTGGATTTAGAGGAAAATATCCAAAATATAAATAGACGAAAAAAAGAGCTTCAAAATCAATTAGAAGAAATTGAGCGAAGTATAAAAGAATTAGAAGCAAAGGATTTAGAATTAGAAGCACAAAAGTTACAAGAAGAAATGTCAAAATTTAAATTATAAAACAACTTAGGAGGATAAAAATGAAAAATAAAATCATACCTATTTTAGGAGCAGCGGTAATTACAGTTGGAACAATTGGTGGAGTTGTATTTGCTACTAATACAAACAATGCAACTAAAAGTAAAAACAAACAATCAATAAATAGAATTAGCAATGTAAATGATATTCAAACTTTTGAAGATAGAGAAAACAATGATGAGCTTTTAAAAACAGTAGTCAGTATGGGAGAATTAGACAAAAAAGAAATGGATAAACATACCAATTATTTGAATAATGTTTACGAAGATATGGTAAACATGATGACTGAAGGCAATTTTGATGATATGGTAACATACATGGAAGACGGTAACTATGAAGCTATGGATGATTACATGAATAATATATCAGACGAGGACTATCAAGGGATGATTGATTCTATGAAGGAATACGGATATGGTAATATGGCAGAGATGATGGAATCTATAGATAGAGAGGAAATGATAGAAATGCATAACTCAATGGGGAGTATGCATGGTGGAACTTTCAATAATGGATTTAACATGATGAATGGTTTTGGATCAGATAGATTAGATTAAAATCTTAAGCAAACTAATAGTAGGGCTGTATACAATTTTGTATATAGCCCTACTATTTCTATAAAGGCTTTGCAGTTCCTGCATTAATTATGTTAAATGACACGATTTGGAAGTGTTGAAACAGAAAATAATTAAACCGACATAAATAAAACAAGGGGGTTAAAACAATCATGGTGTTATAAATTATTGGCATGACTTTTGCTGACTTTATGGAGTGTTACTTATTCAGCATTACTCAATAATTTTAAGGCTATTAATTTGGTAATGTATAAGGTTAATGGTAATAAGATTAAAAATTGTATCACAGGAATTATACCTATATTTGTACTTGGAAGTAAAGGCATGTTATTAGAATAAGACCATCTACCAGTATAGAGGGCACTTATTTCAAAATAAAAGCTTAAGAATAAAGAATACAAAATTATAATTATATACTCTTTTAACTGCCATTTATTTATTATCCAATTGAAGCTTTTGTTGGTTAATGAGAGTAATAAATATAATATGATAGTTGTCATAATATCACCAAATATGGCGCTCCACATTAGTGGAGAAGTTAAAACTGTTGTATCCATTCCGTAGAAAATTGTACAAGCCCAATACTCCCATATAGAATGAAAGATGAAAGATATAATTGTAATGATGATTAGTTTTTTTAATAACTTATTCATTTTAAACATCCTTTGTCAATTCTATTTTCCAAATTGGATAAACTATATATATTTTATAGTTTCCGACTAAACTATAGATTTATACAAAAAAAGAAGTTACACATTAGATTATTTAATGTAATTAAATTTTCAGTATAATTTAATACTTTTGGTTCGAAGTTATTGTTGCCATCATAGTAATACACTCTTTCTATATATTATTTTGAGAGTATTATGGTTATATATTGATAAAAATATTCTTTCATTTAAGTGGGTATATCTAGGAATAAATTCATGGAAGAGATTTTTGTGATATGCCTCAGTAAATGTAGGTTTCACACACTAAATAATTTATTATGAAAATAAACTCGAAAAACATTAAGATATTAATGTATTTAAATAAGGAGAAAAATTGTTATGCAAATTGCAATAAAAGAACTAAATGCTACAGTAAATGTGTTATATGATACAGCTAAACCAAAAAGTAAAAAAGTTTACTGAAAATAAGTAGGATTTAACTAGGCTATATGAGGTCTTTATTTTTGGCATAGCTATTGCTAATAAGTATTTTAACAAACCATAAGGAGGAAAATATATTGAAAAATTTTAACGATTATAAAAAAGTTGGAGTAAATGAAAATTCTAAAGGAAATAAAAATAAGATGAATCACAAGAAATATGGATTGTTTATTATGTCTGCTTATACATGTTGGAATGATGCTATTTAAGTTTAAATCAAAAAAAGGTAATTAAAATGGAAAAGAATAATTTGGAGGTCATTATGATGAAAAAATCAAAACTTAAAAATCAAAAGAAAAAGTGGATATTGTTCGGAACAAGTGCAGTGGTTATAGTCATCATTGCTGTACTAACATTGGCTACAGGTAACAACTCAGAACCTACAGCTGTGGAAACCAATGCTACAGGACAACTGGTTATCAACAAAGCAGATATAACCAAAACAGCTTCCTTCTATCCTTATGAGTCTAATGGTACTTATATGGAAATCATTGCTGTAAGAGCTAATGATGATACCGTAAGAACAGCCTTAAATACTTGTCAGGTATGTTATAACTCTGGTAGAGGCTACTATGAACAATTAGGTGATAAACTTATCTGTAATAATTGTGGTAATCAATTCACTATCGACCAGATTGAACGTATTAAAGGCGGATGTAACCCTGTGCCAATTCTTGATGAAATGAAAACGGAGGATATAGAGACAATTACTATTGATCCCGAATACCTTGTAGCTTTTGAACCACTTTTTACTAATTGGAAGAGATAATGATGGAAACTAAACTATATGTTGAGGGAATGACGTGCTCTCATTGTGAAAACAAAATTATAAAAAATCTTCTTTTAATAGAAGGTGTTATTTCCGCAAAAGCCATAGCATCCCAAAATCGGGTATCTTTGGTATATGATCATTCAATGGTAACGATTGAAGAAATCATACAAATCATTGAAAATACAGGGTATTCAGTTGTAAATAACAAAAGCAATCCCTTTTTGTCTAGTCTTGCTATGGTATTTTTTCTGTTGTTGGTTGCCATTGTCGTATTGAAATACGGCAATAGTATATCATATGATTTCTTACCTAATATCAGGCAAAATATGGGCTACGGTACACTCTTACTAATGGGGTTACTTACTTCCGTTCATTGTATAGCAATGTGTGGTGGTATCAACATTAGTCAATGCAATAAATATGAAGAGACCAGTACTTCTTTTCCTAGCCTCCTATATAATCTTGGTAGAGTAACTTCCTATACAATTATTGGTGGCATCATAGGTGGCATAGGCACTGTCCTAAGTTTCGCTGGTCAAACAAGAGGTTATGTAACTATCTTTGTCAGCGCAATTATGATGTTAATGGCTGTAAAAATGTTAAAGATTTTTCAAGTACAGTTGCCGAAATTCAAACTACCAAAAGCTTTTCGAAAATTACTACTTAAACTGTCTGCAAAGGGACCTTTCTTTGTAGGTTTTGCTAATGGCTTTATGCCATGCGGACCACTTCAGTCCATGCAGCTTTATGCTCTTGGAACCGGTAGTATTATAAGAGGTGCACTATCCATGTTCTATTTTAGTATAGGAACTTTCCCCCTGATGTTTGGTCTTGGGTTTGTCAGCACACTGCTTAATCACAAATTTTCAAAAAATATCATGAAATATAGTGGTTTACTGATTTTTATTTTAAGCCTTACCATGTTCACAAGAGGTGCTGCTTTAGCTGGTATTATTTTACCATTTCAAAACAATGGAAATGTCGTTGAATCTCAGGTTACAGATAATCAACTTCAGGAGGTGGTCATACATTTAAGCTCTAACAGTTATGAACCCATCCGAGTAAAAAAGAATATCCCTGTTAGGTTTATCATTAACGCCAAACAAGAGGATTTAAATGGATGTAATAATCCTGTGACAATTCCTTCAATGAATATAGAGAAGACCCTAAACCCAGGTAAAAATGAAATTATATTTACACCGAATGAAACAGGCAAAATTGCCTATACCTGCTGGATGGGTATGATCACTAGTTACATTGAAGTTTTTGAAGACAGATAATACTTAAAGTGCGAAGGGGCAGTAGATAAAGTTTTTTACATAAATTATCTACTGTCCCGATTTCTATTTTTTATTTTTCATGAAAAAATAATTTTAATTTGAGAGTTTTGCGAGTCAATTATTTAAATTTCAATAAAAAATCATATTTCTAACTCAATTCATTTAGAAACTATTAGTTTATTCAGATATAAGGTAAATGGCAATAAGATTAAAAATTTTATATTTAAACATATTATATAAATATTATACTGATATCTATAATATTATGGTTAAAATTGATAAATACTATTAGAGGTGGTTTAGACATGGAGCATAAGAATTTTAATAGGTATTGTTGAGTAAGGGAGTCAAATTCTACTGGGTCAGTAGAAAAGCAAATTCTATGTCCTGTTTGCAAGGGAAGAGCAGAAGTTATAAAAACCATAACAGTGAAACATTTTGTTCTTAATAAGCGTATAGTCCAGTTATAGAAAGCACCATAAAAAAGCACTAAACATAGAAGAATGAGTATAGTTTACTGAGAGTAGAATTGTGAAGAATTCATTTTTTTTTTTTATGTATTCTTCACAATTTTTAGTTATTAAGAAATAACATAAAGATACCAATTTTTAGAGAGTAGGTATAAAATGAAAACTATTTTGAAAAATAAGAACTTCATATTTATTGTAAGTAGTATATTAATAATTACAATAATCCATTACACCATAGTTGGAACAAAATTTGATGTTCATGATTTCTATAGAAGATTATATTACATACCTATCATATGGGCAGCATTTAAATTTAGATTTAAAGGTGGAGTGATTGCAGCGTACATTGTATCAATGTTATATGCGCCTCACTTATTAGAATACTTTGGTGAGATTAATATAGAAGTTGTCAATCAGTTTTTTGAAATCGGAATGTTTTTAATTGTTGGGACTATAACAGGGTATATAGTAGAGTCTGATTATAAAAAGAAAAATATGTTAGAAAATCAAATAAAAAAGCTTACAGAGCTAGAAAATTATACTCAATCAATATTAGATAGTATTACTAATGTATTTATTGCATTTGATAAGAATTTAAAGGTGCAGGCTATTAACTCTGAAGGGGAAAAGATTTTAAATTTAGACAAAGCTAATACTAATAAAGAATTAAATTCTTTTTTTGTGGATCATGAGTATGTTGAATCAATTCTTATGGATACACTTAAGTATAACAAAAGAATATTAAATATTGAAACTAAGTGTATTTCTAAAGATGGGACTATTGTTTATGTTAAACTTTTTGCATATCCGATGAGAAGTAGTCCCAAAAATATTAATGGAGTAGTAATTGTACTTGAAGATATATCAAAGATTAGAAAATTGGAAAATCAAGTTAGAAGAGCTGAAAAGTTATCTGCTGCTGGGGAATTAGCTTCCGGGGTTGCACACGAGATAAGAAATCCACTAGGAATTATCAAAACAATTACTCAAACTATAAATGAAGATACAGAGGATGAAGAAGTAAAAGAAGCATTAGATATTGTAATCCAAGAAGTGGATAGAGCTAATGCAGTAATCAGAAGTTTATTGGATTTTGCTAAACCTAATGTTTATAAGAGGAAAATGGATTATCTTGATAAGTTACTTAATGATATTCGTTTAATAACTAATAAATATGCCCAGAAGAATAATGTTGATATAAATTATGAATCTGAAAAAAGTATAAGATTATATATGGATTCAGAAGCATTAAAACAAGCATTTGTTAATATTATATTTAACTCAGTACAGGCAATGCCCAATGGAGGAAATTTGAATATTAATATTTTTGATGAAGAGAATTGGGCAAAAGTATCTTTTGTAGATAATGGCATAGGAATTTCTAAAGAAAAAATCGAGAAGATATTTGAACCTTTTTATACGACAAAAGATACAGGTACAGGACTTGGATTAGCAATAACTCATAGGATAATAGAAGAGCATAAGGGTTATATAGAAATAGATAGTGAAGTTGGAAAAGGAACAAAGTTAGATGTTTATCTTCCGATGATTTCTATGGAAGGAGAAAATAATGAATAAAAAAATATTAATTGCTGATGATGAAAAGAACATGGTTTGGGCAATAAAAAAGGCATTAAAGAATGAACAATATACAATTATCACAGCAGCTAATGGTGAAGAGGCTGTAGAAAAAGTCAAATCAGAGGAACCAAATCTCGTATTATTAGATTTAAGAATGCCAAAAAAAGATGGAATGACAGCTTTAAAAGAAATTAAAGACATAAATCAAAACATACCAGTTATTATGATTACTGCTCATGGAACAATGGAATCTGCTATCGAAGCTATGAAAATTGGTGCTTTGGATTATATTTCTAAACCATTTGATGTTGAAGAATTAAAAATTTATATTAGAAAAGCTCTTGATATAGAAGGAATGAAAAAAAAGATAGAATATTTAACTGAGGAATTGAAAAACAATACTGGAAAAGTAATTATAGGGGATAGTCCTAAAATGAAAGAAGTATTACAAATCGTAGATAGAGTAGCAAAAAGTAATGCAAGTATTTTGATTACAGGTGAGAGTGGAACAGGTAAAGAACTGATTGCTAATGCAGTTCATTATAATAGTGATAGGAGTGAAAATCCTTATATAAAAGTTAATTGTGGTGTTATTCCAGAAAACTTAATAGAAAGTGAACTTTTTGGTCATGAAAAAGGAGCCTTTACTGGTGCTATTAGTAAAAAGCTTGGAAAGTTTGAGAGGGCAGATGGAGGAACAATACTTCTTGATGAAGTAGGTGAGCTTAGTTTAGCTACTCAAGTAAAACTTTTAAGAGTTCTACAGGAAAAAGAAATTGAAAGAGTTGGCGGATCAGAAGTTTTAAAAATTGATGTGCGAGTTCTTGCTGCTACCAATAGAAATTTAGAAAAAATGATTGAGGAAGGAACTTTTAGAGAAGATCTATATTATAGATTAAATGTAATTCCTTTAGAGTTGCCGCCTTTAAGAGAAAGAAAAGATGATATACCATTTTTAGTCCAGTATTTTATAGCTAAATATTGCAAAGAAATGGGTAGGGATTTAATTGAACTAAATGAAGAAGCTATGCATATTCTTATTCAGTATACATGGAAAGGCAATATTAGAGAACTGGAAAATGTTATTGAAAGGCTTGTAATTTTATCAAAAGGCAGTTGCATAATGAAAGAAGATCTTCCAAAGGATATGTATTTAAAAGAAGTAGAGAGTCAAGACTTTATACTTACTGACGACGGAATAAATTTAGAAGAAGTTGAAAAAAGTTTAATAACGCAAGCTTTAGTTAAAACAGATAATAATAGAACTAAAGCAGCAAAATTGTTAGGAATTACTAGACATACACTTCTTTATAGAATGGAAAAGTATAATATAAAATAAGTTAAATAAAGTGATTTCTAAGAAAGAATCTTTCTTAGAAATAACTTTATTTATGATAGTCATATTTGTGCCATATTTTAAGTTCATAATAATAGTAACAAATAGTTAAGGAGGCGTTAATATGATGATATTCATTTGGTTAGCAGTAGGTTTTCTAGTATATTCTTTGGTTACAAACAATGACTCAAAAAATTTGTACAGGTCAGATAGCAAATCTCCTGAAGATATTTTACGTGAACGATTTGTAAAAGGTGAGATTGACGAAGAGACTTATAAAAAAATGATGCAAACTTTAAAACGATAGGAGGTAAAAAGATATGATGTGGAATAGAGGATTTTATGGAAATGGTGGTTGTTTTGGATACGGAAATTTTGGTGTTTGGCATTACTTAATGATGGGAGGTGTTATACTTTTAATTGTGGCATTATTTATATGGGCATTGAGTAAAAAGAAATCATCCACTAGTAATCAGGCTCTATATTTACTTAATATTAAATATGCACAAGGAGAGGTATCAGAAGAAGAATATTTAAATAGAAAAAGAGTTTTAAATAGAAAGTAGGTGTTTTTTTGAAAGTATTTGTTCGAATTATAACTGGTATGGGTATCATTCTAATTGCTACTGGAATTTTTGGAGTAATAACAAAAAATAATGATAGTAGTAAAAAAATTTATAACGGTGAAAGAAGTATATCGAATACTAATAATAAAGCCTATAGAAATGGAAATACTTATAGAGGAATGATGAGTGGAGAATTTAGAAGTAATTATTATAATGAAGTTGATTATGATGGAGAAAAACTCACACTTAAGGATTTGGAAGAAAATATTAATCGATATGTTTCTCAATATAATACTAAACTTAAAATCAGTGATGTTTTTGTATATGAAAATAGTGACTATTATTACTCAATTATTGAAGAGAAAACAGGTAGAGGTGCTATGGAATTACTAGTTAATCCTTATACAGGCGTGGTTTATCCAGAATTTGGACCTAATATGATGTGGAACTTAAAATATGGTATGCATTATAATAGTGGTAGAGGTATGATGGGTCATGGAGGTATGAGGAGAGGCAACTATAATTACGGATACTATAATAATGATTTTGATGAAAATAATGACATAACTAAAGAAGATGCCTATACTATAGGTAATAAGTATGTTGATAAAATTTTTGAAAATATAACTATTTCAAAAGATAGTCATGAGTTCTATGGTTATTACACATTCCATCTTGAAAAGGATGGAGTTACAGTAGGGATGTTAAGCGTAAATGGATTTACTGGAGATGTGTGGTATCATGATTGGCATGGAGAATTAAAAGAGATTTTAAACGAACATTAACTGTGAACTGTGGACTAAATTGATGTATGAGGTGAAAAGGATGGAGTTTAATGTATTAGTAGTTGAAGATCAAAAAGACATAAGTAGTATAGTTATTAAATATCTTCAAAATGAAGGTTATAATTCCACTTTAGCGCAAAATGGTTTTGAAGCTCTAGAAGCATTTAATAAAAAATCCTTTCACCTCGTTTTGCTTGACATAATGATGCCTGGAATTGATGGATTTGAAGTATTAAGTGAAATAAGAAAGATATCAGATATACCTGTAATTATGTTAACTGCAAAAGGAGAAGAGATGGATAGGTTAAAAGGTTTTGACATTGGCGCAGATGATTATGTTATAAAACCTTTTAGTCCAAGAGAATTAATGCGTAGGGTTAAAGTTATTTTTAGAAGATTATATAATGAAAATAGTGAAATAATATTGCAGGTTGAGGGATTAAAATTATATGTAAAAAGTATGAGATTTTTCAAATATGATGAGGAAATCACTATAACATCTACAGAATTTCATTTGTTACACACATTCATGAAAAATAAAGGGATGGTGTTAACAAGAGAACAACTAATTTATTTGTCATTTGGAAATGAATATGAGGGAATTGATCGTAATATTGATAGTTATATAAAAAGAATAAGACAAAAGATTGAAGATAATCCGAAGAAACCTACTTTACTTGTTACCAAATATGGAGCTGGGTATGTCTTTGGAGGTGAGAAAAATTGACAATAAGGAAAGTATGGCTATATGTTATTATCCTAGTTGTAATTATATCTGTTGGAGTTAATGCTACTATATTAACTTCATTGACAGATAGATATTTTAAAGATTACATGACAGAAAGTTATAAAGACCATATATCTCAGATTGTTCAATACACTGAAAAAGCTTTGAATGAAAAAGATATATCTTATAATCAAATGATGATAGAGTTGGAAACTCATTTAGTAGATCCTATAATCCGAATTAGGGTATATAATCCTGAGGGAGAATTACTTATGGATGTAGATGATGATAATTATATGGGTGACATGATGATGCATGGGAAAATGATGAGAGAGATGATGAAC
This sequence comes from Clostridium sediminicola, assembly GCF_050402865.1. Lineage (NCBI taxonomy): Bacteria > Bacillati > Bacillota > Clostridia > Eubacteriales > Clostridiaceae > Clostridium > Clostridium sediminicola. The sequence goes on along the minus strand of NZ_BAABMF010000003.1, from coordinate 39,655 downwards.
TCCTTCCAGAATGAAGTAGAACAATATACAGTAAAAAGTGGAAACGAAATAGTTGGGATATTAAATATTACAAAATATAGTTCAGCTGAGAACTCTTTTGTTGCCCGTATGTTTAAGTCATCACTTTTGATGAATAGTTTACTTGCTGCACTAGTTGCAATAATACTTTCTATAATAATTGGTTATTTTGTAAGTAAAAAAATGAGTATGGCATTAAAAGATACTGCTGATATGGCACAGGATATTCAGTTTGGCTGTGGAAATAGACCTAAGGGAACTACTATTACGGAAATTAATACAATAAGAGAAAGTTTAGAATCCTTAAATACACGTCTTAAACTAAAACAAAAAAGTAGGAAAGCTCTTATTGATGAATTAGTACATCAATCTAGAACCCCATTAACTGTATTGAAGACTCATTTAGAAGCAATTGAAGATGGGATTGTTGAAATGAATGATGAAGAAATTAGAATATGTCAAAATCAGATAAGTAATATTTCTTCAATTATTTCAAATATGAGCGGCATGATTGATGCTGCTAGTGATATTGATGAGTTAAGGATTGAATCTTTTGAATTAAATCAACTAATAATACAAATCACTTCTGGATTAAAAGCACAATTTAATAAAAAAAATATAAATTTAGAAGTGACTTCTAATAAAAAAATAATTATGGAAACTGATAAATATAAATTAAGTCAAGTAATATATAATATATTAACCAATGCTTATAAATACACTAATAATGGTGGTAGTGTAGAAGTTAATTATAAATTAAATAATGAAATGATGACAATAATAATTAGAGATACTGGAATAGGCATTGATAAAAAGGATATTGAAAAAATATTTAATGCTTATTATAGAAGTAATTTAGTTAAGAACACAACTGGAGAAGGTATTGGATTATATATTGTGAAAAAGAATTTAGAAAGAATTAATGCTACAATAATAGTAGAATCTAAAAAAAATATTGGTAGTAATTTTGTTATTAGAGTACCAATCAAATTGTAGAAAATAAAATGGAATGTATTGAGAGTATTTAATGTGACTTAATTCTTATAATGAAGTATAATAATTTTACAACATTACAAGAATAAAGGTGATAAATATGTTATTTAATGAAGTTTTTAATAAATCAAATTTTGATGAAGTGTATAGATGTTTAATTGATAATTATGATGATGTTAAACCATCTGCAATGGAAAAAATAAAAAAAGGGTATGAGGATGTTAGTGGCTTGATACCTTCTGATAATAAAGAAGAAATGACTATACTAATAAGAGCATTTGAAGAAGAAGGGGAGAAAAGCTATGATGTTTCAGGCGTTGAAATAGGGAAAGAAGAGTTGTATAGTCTTGTTTTTGATGAATGGGAAAATTGGCTTGGATATAAAATAGATAATAAAAATTTAGAAGATATGACATATTCAGAAATTACAGCCCATTGTTTTTGGGAAATGACTTTTAATGGATGGACAATAGAGGAACGAAAAAATACAATCAATGAAATGTGTATGGGTGAAGAAATAAAAGAGTTATCAGAGGATTTAAAAAAAGAAAATAAAATGATATCAGATAAATTTTTATATGAAATCTTAGAAAAGTATAAAAATGCGAAAACTGATAGTCTAAAAACAGATATAGAAATAGAGATAGAGGAATTAATAGATGCAAAATTGGTTACTGAAAAACAGGTACAAGAAATAAAGGACAATTTTGACGATGAGGATGTATTGTCTGCAGTGGAGAGATTTTAAATGAATAGATATGTGATTGTATGCTTATTTAAAAATGAAGTTAAAGAATTTCATAGCAAGTTAGTGGGGGAAGTATGTAATAAATTCAATGTAAGGCCGCAAAAATTAGGAGCACATTTTACGATAAAAGCACCTTTTGAAATAGAAGATATATCTAATATAGAGGATTTAACTTTTTCATTTTGTAGAAAAATATCTAGTGAAAAAATTATACTAAAAGGATATGGCCATTTTAGAGATAATGTGATTTTTATGGATGTAAAACCTTCTTTAGAAGCCAGATTAATTAATGATAGATACATTGAAGAACTAAAAAAGATTAACAATTTGACTTGGCAAAACAATGAATTAAAAAATAAAAATTATCATTGTACTATAGTATCAAGGAGAATAAGTACAAAATTTATCGGAATTTGGGAATATGTTAGTAAACAAGACTATTGTTTTGAAACAAAATTTGATAATATAACCATTATGAGATGGAATGATAATGGCTGGAAAATTTATAGAGAATTCGATCTATAATTATAATTTTGTTAAAGCATAGTAATCCATTATGGTTTAATAAAAGCATTTTTATTACATGATTTTTTATTAAATTCTTCAATAATATTTTGGGGTAATTTATATATTTATCTTAGTATATATTTTTATGATAACTAATATAACAAAAAATAATAATGTAAGAGTTGTTATTTTTTGTTATATTATGTTTTTAGAAAAATCATTGGATTTTTTCATTTAACTCAGGCAAATATTTTTCGATTAGAATTCCTTCTTTTGTAGGTAAATTAGCTTTATAACTTTCTTTTATTACCTTAGATAGAAAATCAGAACTAATAATAATAGCTTCTTTAAAGTTAATACCTCTTAAAATACAACCTATAAGAATAGAGGTGAATGCATCTCCGGTACCTGGAAAGCTAATAGGGATTTTTTTGATTCTTTTATTGTAAAATTCATTGCTGATTTTATTATACAAAACTATATTTGTGTAGTTATTGTTGTTATCTGGAACTGAGGTTATTACTACATATTTTGGACCTAACTCCGATAGAGCAATTGTCCATTTTTTTATTTCTTCCAATGAAATATCTTTATTGTATTCCTTGTTTAGTAGAAAAGCCGCTTCTGTATAATTTGGTGTGATTATATCAGCTAACTTTATATAATTTTTCATGTTTTCTAACAATTTTTCATTTATAGTTCTATAAAGGTTACCTGAATCGCCCATTACAGGATCTATAACTATTAAAGTATTGTCATTTTTTATATGATTTATATAATGAGATATTGCATCTATTTGTTTGGATGAAGAGAGAAATCCACTATATAAACAATTAAATTCTAAATTTAAGTTCTTCCATTGTTCGAAATATTCCTTTAAAGTTTCTGTTAAGTCCACAAAACTCACATTTTCGAACCCTGTATGAGAAGAAAGAACTGATGTAGGTACAGGACATACTTGTACACCCATGGAAGATAAAATTGGGGTGACGATACCTAAAGAAGCTCTTCCGTAACCACATGAAGCGTGTATAGCTGCAACTTTTTTGATTTTTTCACTAGTGATTCTCATAAAATCCTCTTTTCATATTAAAACCCTCTTGAATTTTTGCATTAATGCTTCTAGGAACAAGATTTTTAATGATTTTAGAAATTGGTATAGTAATTATAATTCCAATACTTGTGGAAATAACTGATGTTGATGTATGAGCGAATGAGACTGCAACACTTTGATATATGAATATCCCGGCTAAAAAATATCCAACCAAAGAAATTAGTCCCCCTGCAATAAAAGCAATCACATTTTTTAATAAATTATTACCATTGCTATCATTGGAAAAAGCAATCAAGCCAACAAAATATCCAGTCAGTCCTTTTATAATAAATGTAAATGGTGCCCAATATGCAAAGGCAGGATCCATAATATCAAATAAACTCATTCCAATTGCAGCGGCAATACCTGCGTCTTTTCCAACGATTATTGCAAGTATAAATATGGCAGTGGTTCCTAAATGTATCATACTGTTAAAGCCTCCAATTGAAATTGGAATATGAATCCAAGTACATACAAAACAAATAGCTGCCATTAATCCAATAATAACAAGTCTAAAAACATTAAAATTTTTTTTCATAATAAAACTCCTTTTCAAATATAATCTAAGTTTTGGTGATACTGTAATTATATTCTTATAAATGAAAAAGTCAATTGTATGGGTACAATGATAGAAAAGGATTTAATTTAAGATACCTATAGAAATTCGATATAATTAAAAAAGAAAAAAGCACCAGCATAAAGCCGGTACTCTTAGCTAAAGTATATGTGAAGTTATTTAAATTATTGACAAAATATTTTAGTTTTATACTTTTATTATTTCATAAAAATAAAATATTTTGAATTTATGAGTAAATTAAAAATAAGAGTTATTTAGTTTATGGATGCTTAAGAGAATAAAATCATGTATTTGTTAATAATATATATTATTAGGTTTTGTGGGGTTGTTATTATATGAGTATTGAAGATGATATGCGAAAAAGTATTGAAAAAGGTGTAGAAAAAGGGGTTAGTTAAGGCAGTAGAAAAATTGCTTGATGAAGGTTTGGTAAAAGAAGTAACTCAGGATATAATTGATGTAATAATATGTAATATACTGAAAGGTATTGAATCTACTATTTTGATAGAAGCAATTCTGAAAATTGTTTTAACAGAAAAGTTAAAATCGACCCCTATTATAGTAAGAAAAGCAATTGAAAGTAAGTTCGGTACCATTAAAGATAATGAGTTAGTTAATGAAATAAATAGAATTAAGGATTTTGACGATATTGATGTTATTGTAAAGAAGGTAACCCAACTTAATTCATTGGAAGCTACAAAAAAATATATTAAGAAATTAAATTCAGTTTGATTTATAGCCAGAATGTAATACTTCAGGATTTTAGTGATAAGAAATTTTCATAGATTTGTATTGCAATATCAAAATATCTGTTATATCATATATATAACAGATGAAATGGATGGGGGTTGATATTATGGTGTCAAATGTAAAAATAATGTTTATGGTAATTTCTTTGATTATTGCGTTAGTAGGCCCTATTGTCTTGTCAATAATAATTACAAAAAAATATAAAGCATCGTTCTTACCAATTCTTGTAGGAGCTGGGGTGTTTATTGTGTTTCAAGTACTTTTTAGAATACCTTTGCTTGCTAAGTTTGGGAAGATGGATTGGTATCAAAAACTATATGAAAACAAAATACTTATAAGTTTATTTCTAGGTTTAACAGCTGGAATAGTTGAAGAAATTGGAAGATTTATTGGTTTTAAGCTTTTGCGTAAAAATAAATTTTATGATTATAAAAATGGTATAGCTTTTGGAATTGGACATGGAGGAATAGAAGCAATCATTTTAGTTGGCTTAACCTACATTAATAATATAGTTATGTCTGTTATGATAAATGCAGGAATATTTGATGAAATGATTGGGGCAAATTTAGCGCCGGAAACAGCAGCTTTTGTAAAATCTCAATTAATTGATACGGAAACCTACGTTTTTTTAGTTGGTGGGATAGAAAGAATATTTGCTGTTATTATACAAATAGCATTAACACTAGTGGTTTTATACGGTGTTAAAAATAAAAAGAATATTTGGGTATTGGTAGCTATATTATTACATGCAGTTATTGATACACCTATAGCACTATTGTCATTAAACGGTGCAAGCATATTTATTTCTGAAGCCTATACTATGGTATGTGCTGCTGTGGCTCTTATATTTATAATTAAAAGTAAAAAAATCTTTTCTAAAGAAAATGAAATAAAAAGATATTAGGGGATTTTCCTTAATATCTTTTCATTTATTGTTCAATTTTTAATATTTATTATATATAATTAAGGGGATAATGATTTTGTTATATAATAAATTCAGGGGGAAATAAATTGACAAGAGAAATATTAAAGTATATTGGTTCTATTGATTCTAAAGGTAACATGAAAAATAAAGTGTATATGGGAGATGTTAATTAAAAAAGAAAGGAGGACAAAATGCCGGTTCAAGCTTTATTGTATAATAACGAAATTATATATAAAAAATGGTATAAGTTTATAAATGAAGGTTTTCTAGAAAAAGAAGGTCTGAGAGCAGAAATATATGAATCTTGGAAAAGATGCAAGGAATTTGGGATAGATCCTTTTGGGGAGGAATCAAAAGATCACCTAACTCAAAAAGAATTAAACAAGAAGTATAGGGATCTTATGCCTCTATTGAAAATGGCAAAGCCCTTTATGGATAGTTTATATAAATTTTTAAAAGATACAGAATTCATCATTAGATTAACAGATAAAGATGGTTATGTTCTTATGCACATTGGGACTGAAAATGTAATACAACATTATGTCGATAAAGGGTATAGTGATGGATACAATGTAAAAGAAGAGTATATTGGCACAAATGCTATTGGGATAACATTGAGAACGGGTAATCCTATACAAGTACTAGGTGCTGAACATTACACAAGATACAATCATAGATGGACCTCTTCAGCTGCACCTATAAAAGATGATAACAATAGAGTAATGGCTGTATTAAGTATTACAGGGTGTTGTGAATTAGTTCATCCACATACTTTAGGTATGGTAGTTGCTGCAGCTGAAGCTATTGAAAAAGAAATTAGCATAGAAAAATCCAATGAAAAATTAAAAACAATAAATGATGGTTTTCAACAAATAACAGAAGCAATTAATGAGGGGATTATAAGAGTAGACAATAATGAAAAAATAATCAGTGTTAATAGATTTGCAAGAAGACTCCTTTCATATAAAGAAAATGATTTACTTGGAAAAGATTTCAAAACAATCCTAAGCCATGATAATAGGTTAGAACTTATTAGAGGTATTTTCAAAGGAAGAAGTTTTGAAGAAGAAGAAATAAGATTTAGAACTCGCACAGGAAGAAAAAAAATGTGTAATATAAATGTATTTCCAATAAAAACTATAGATAGAAGAAGTAGTGGGGGATCTGTTTTAACTTTTAGAGAAAATAAAGTTGTTCATAATTTGGTAAATAAAATTGTTGGTGCAAATGCAAGATTTACTTTTGATGATATATTAGGAGAAAGTGAGGCTATTAAGAAAGCTATAAAGCTAGCTACTATTTCAGCGGATATTAATACTACGGTATTTCTTAATGGTGAGAGTGGTACGGGTAAAGAGATGTTTGCGCAAGCTATACATAATAAGAGTGATAGAAGAGACTATCCTTTTGTTTTTCTTAATTGTGGTGCTATACCTAGAGAACTAGTATCCTCTGAACTTTTTGGATATATTGAAGGTGCCTTTACTGGTGCAAAACGAGGTGGTCATCCTGGAAAATTTGAGTTGGCTGATGGAGGTACTATATTTCTTGATGAGATAGGAGATATGCCATTAGATACTCAAGCTAACTTACTTAGAGTTTTAGAGGAAAGGAATATAGTAAGAGTTGGTGGTCATGATGTTATTCCAATTGATGTAAGAGTTATAGCAGCTACTAACAAAGACTTAAAAAAAGAAGTTGAGCTTGGAAATTTCAGAGACGATCTTTTTTATAGGATAAATGTAATGCCAATTCATACACCAGCTCTCAGAGAAAGAAGAGAGGATATAAAAATTTTGATAGATTTTTTCTTGAAAAAGTTTTCTTCAAGCTCTGGAAAAATAATTGCGGGGGTAGACGATAGTTTTAGTAGAGCAATGATTTCATACAATTGGCCTGGAAATGTTAGGGAGTTGCAAAATGTAATGCAAAGAGTTGTTAATGTAGTGGATGATGAATCTGTATTATCTTATAAAGATCTTCCTTTAAATCTTAGTGCTGGGGATTCTTCTATAAAAAATACTAAAGGAGCTCCTTTGATTACTTTAGATGAATTGGAGAAAAATGCTATAAAGCGAACTTTAAAAGAAATGAAGGGAAATGTAGCTGCTACAGCTAAGATTTTAGGCATTGGAAGAAGTACATTATATAGAAAAATGAGTAAATTTAATATAAATGAAGATAATTTTAATTGAATTTCAATTTTATAATGGATTAAGTTGAATACGTGTGTATCAAAATGGGACCAATGATTCAAAATGGAACATATAATATGTCGCATTATAGAATAGATGTACCATAATGATACAAATCAAAAAAGATTGCTAAATGTTTAGCAATCTTTTTTGGATATTTGCAATAGTTTTTCACAATAATATGGTTAGAATGGCTTTATTACTTAATTAAAATTTATTGATAAGAATAATGTAAACGATATAAGTATTGGCATGAAAATTGCATATAGATAAAGTGAATTATAATAATGCTACGGAGGTGTTAAAATGACATATTTACTTATATTACTTTATTCATTATTTTGGTTAATTTTGTCACAAAGGTTAACCATTGAAGTAATATTCTTGGGACTTCTAATAGGTATATTGGTGTTTTGGTTTAATAAAGAACTAATAAATAATGAAAATATTCCAGTGCTAAAAACTTTTAAAAAGATAAAAATTTTGAGTTTATATATCCTTGTTTTATTGAAGGAAATTGTAATAGCAAATATAGAAGTAGCTGCAATTGTTTTGAATCCAAAAAGTAAGATTAATCCTTGTATAACAACATATGAGACAAAATTGTCAAATGAGTTTTGGCGAACTATTTTGGCAAATTCAATAACGTTAACACCAGGAACTTTGACTGTCAGTATGGTAGGCAATAAGTTAACAATACACTGTTTGAAACAAGAGTATGTTTCTGGAATTATTGATTCGAAGTTTGAAAAAATATTGTTGAAAGTTGAGGAAGTAAAATGATTAGAATATTAGTAGTTTCAACCATATTTTTATCAATAACAATCTTAATGTGCATGTATAGAGCAATAAAAGGACCATCAGCGGAAGATAGGTTAATTGCAATAAATGTTGTTGGAACAAAAACAATAGTTTTGATATTAATAGTATCTTTTATAATGCATGAAACATATTTTGTAGATGTTGCATTAGTTTATGCGCTTATAAGTTTTATAGCATCTGTAATTATTGCAAAATCTATAGAAAATTCAGGAGGAGAAGATTAATGAGAATAGTTTTATCATCCTTATTCCTTGCAGGTGGATTATTTTTCTTCTTTGTAGGTACAGTAGGAATTTTAAGATTCAAAGATATTTTCACAAGAGCACATAGTGCTGCTAAGTGCGACACTTTAGGTGCTGTCCTCTCGTTAACGGCGTTAATTATATACAATGGATTTAATTGGGTAAGCTTTAAATTAATTCTAATTATAGTGTTTGTTTGGATTACAAATCCTACAGCTACTCATCTTATTGCAAAAGCTGCATTAAAAGGGGATAAAAAAAAGAAAATAAAAGAGGTGAAGTCTAATGAAAATGTTTAGTATAATAATGCTTTTATTTTTAATTGCATTTTCAATAGCAGTTTCATCAATAAAAAATATATTAGGATCAATAATAGTTTTTATGGTATATAGTTTAATTATGGCTATACTATGGCAGCAACTAAATGCCCCTGATTTAGCTATTACTGAGGCGGCAGTAGGTGCAGGAATTACCACGTTACTATTTGTGTTAACACTAAAAAGAATTAGAGGGATAAAGAAATGAAGAAAATAGCTTCAATTATTATAACGTTGAGTTTAATATCTGTTTTATTGATTGGTGTAATGGATATGCCAGAGTTTGGTAAGAAGGATAATCCAGCTAATAATGAAGTATACGAATACTATATTCAAAATACTATGAAAGATACTGGAGCAACTAATATTGTTACAGGTATTATTTTGGACTATAGAGCTTTCGATACATTTGTAGAAGCTACTGTTTTATTTTCAGCAGTGATTACTGTGATTATTGTACTAAAAAAGGATGAAAAGGAGAATTGATATGAAAGATACAATTTTAAGAGAAACTAGTAAGATGATAATTCCTTTCATTCAAATATTCGGAATCTATATTATTTTTCATGGTCATTTGAGCCCTGGAGGAGGCTTCGCTGGAGGTACGGTAATAGGTGCAAGCTTTATATTATATAGAGTTGTCTTTGGAAAAGAGGCTGCAAGTAATAAATTATCCTATAAACGATTGATGAGAACTATATGTTTTTCAATAATGCTGTATGGAATAATTAAAGGTTATAGTTTCATTGTTGGAGGAAGTCATTTAGATTTACCTGAATTACCAATAGGGACCATAGGAAACATTATCAGTGGAAAATATTTATTGCCGCTAAATATTTTAGTTGGAATAATAGTAGCTATAACAATGTATGTTATTTATGCACTTTTCAGTGAAGGAGATATTTAGAATGGATAGATTGATAACAAACTATTATGAAGTTGGAGCAGTAATACTATTTGGGGTAGGTTTTGCAACTTTGCTACTTCATAATAATTTAATAAAAAAAATAATCGGTATGAACATAATGGATACAGCAGTATTTTTATTTTTTATAGCAAAGGGATATATAAAAGGAATGGAAGCACCAATTATTGTTAATGTAAATGAAGGTGTGAAATCTTATGTAAATCCTATACCAACGGCACTAATGCTTACTGGTATTGTAGTTGCAGTGAGCGTAACAGCATTTGCCCTTGCAATTACTATTAAAATTTATGAAAAATATGGCACCATAGAATTAGATGAAATAATGAAAATGGGAGGATAATATATATGATGAAGAGTTTACCACTTGTATCAATATTAATATTATTTTTAGCGTCTTTTCCAATGCCTCTTTTTAAGAAGAAAGGGACTGTAAAAGCGATAAGTGTTTTTTCAATGGCATCAGCATTTATAGTTTCACTTGTGGCATTAATATACGTACAAAAAAATGGAGCATATATATATAGTGTTGGTCATTTTGAAGGGCCTATAGGAATAGAATTCTTTGTTGGGAATATTGAAACTTTACTATCTACAGTATTTACCTTTGTAGCTTTAATGATAACTTGGTTTTCAGTGTATAGTATAGATGGTGATATAAAGGAAAAGAGAATTCCACTATATTTTTTGCTGGTAAATATCTTAATAGCATCAATACTGGGTTTATTGTATACAAATGATTTGTTTAATGCTTTTGTATTTATTGAAATAGGAACGATTACGTCTTGTGGAATAATAATTGTAAAAGATAAAAAGGAAAATATTAAGGCTACCTTGAAATATTTAATAATGAGTACGTTAGGGTCAGGTCTTGTGTTAATGGGAATTGCTTTTATATTTTCAATTACTGGACAATTAAATATAAGCTATATTCATGAAGCTATAGCTCCAATTTATAGCGATTATGAAAATGCTATTTTAATAGCCTTAGGACTTTTTACAATTGGTATAGGAGTAAAATCAGCTATGTTTCCGCTACATTCATGGTTACCGGATGCTCATTCGTCTGCACCGACTTCATCATCAGCAATATTATCATCTTTAGTTTTGAAAGGCTATGTATATCTATTGATTAAGATATTGTATAGAGCTTTTGGACTGCAAATAGTTAATGCTTTTCCTATACTTAGAATTATTCTGATTTTAGGTAGTTTAGGAATGATAATGGGATCAGTATTTGCCATTTTCCAAAAGGAATTAAAAAGAGTTATTGCTTACTCAAGTGTAGCTCAAATGGGTTATATTTTCTTTGGTATTGGTCTAGGTACAGAATTAGGTTTTACTATAGCAATATTCCATATGATAGGGCATGCTGTAACAAAATCAGCATTATTCTTGATATCAGGAACGATGATTCATAAAACAGGAAGCAAAAAAGTTGAAGATTTAAAAGGTATAGGAAAAGAAATGCCTTTAACACTTACATTGTTTTTATTTGGAGCACTTTCAATGGTGGGAATCCCTGTACTTCCAGGTTTTGTTAGTAAATGGTATTTATCCCTGGCAACTATAGAGGCAGGAGATTTGATTTTGATTGCAGTAATTTTGTTATCAAGTTTGCTAAATGCTGTTTATTATTTTCCAATAGTTATAAATGGATTTTTTGGTGAAGATAATCTAAAAGATAAAGTGTATAAATCGAAAATGGTGGAAATTAGAGAGATGATGCCTGTAATCATATTGATTATTTCTATGATTCTTGTAGGGTTAGTTTCTAAGAATTTAATTGACTTAATCAGTGTAGGGCTCTTATAGGAGGAAAAAAGATTGAAAAATTTATGGATTATGCTTCCAGTGCTATTCCCTGTAGCATTAGCAATGCTAGTGTTTTATTTAAAACCGGAAAGAAAAAAAAGAAATATCATTATGGGAACGGGTATTTCTGTAAATTTATTATTTGTAGTGTATGTTATAAAGTTTTTAAAAGTAAGAGAACTACACATTTTTAAATTTAATGATTTTCTTCATATTTACTTTAATATTGATGAATTAGGGATTGTATTTGCTTTACTTGTTTCTATTCTTTGGATATTTACAACTATATACTCTATGGAATATATGAAACATGAAGGAAAAGAAACTCGATTTTTTATGTTTTTTTCTATAACATTAGGAGTTACTTTAGGAATTGCATTCTCAGGAAATTTAATTACATTATATTTCTTTTATGAATTTTTAACACTTTGCACATTTCCTTTAGTAATTCATAAAGGGAATAAAAAGGCACTTAAATCAGGAAAGAAATATTTAATATATTCGTTTGGAGGAGCTACATTAGTTTTATTAGGAATGATGCTTTTATATAGCATGACTCAGAATATGAACTTTGTACCTGGTGGGATACTAACTGATTTAGCTGCTTACAATACTAATCTGGTTCTAGTAGCTTTTATTGTAATGTTTATGGGGTTTGGCGTAAAAGCTGCAATTGTACCATTTCATTCATGGCTACCTTCAGCAATGGTTGCTCCAACACCTGTAAGTTCGTTACTTCATGCAGTTGCGGTTGTAAAATCCGGAGTTTTTGCGTTAACAAGAATTTGTTATTTTATTTTTGGTGCTAATGCTATTGAAAGCACTGGAGGCCAATTTTATATGAGTATATTTATAACACTTACAATCTTGATGGGGTCCTTCTTGGCACTACATCAGGATAATTTAAAGAAAAGATTAGCATACTCAACTATTTCACAATTAGGATATATATTATTGGGTCTTGTCTTATTAAATGAAGATGCTTTAGTAGGTGGACTTTTACATTTGGTAAATCATGCTGTAATTAAGATAACATTATTTTTCTGTGCTGGTGCAATAATGTATACTACACATAAAACAAAGATAAGTGAAATAAATGGTATAGGAAAGAGAATGCCAATTACTATGTGGTGCTTTGGGATTTCATCGATATCACTTATAGGGATACCGCCAACAAACGGTTTTGTTTCAAAATGGTTTTTAGCAATAGGTGGTTTATCTGTAGGCAAAGTTATCTTCCCAATCATACTATTAATTAGTGCACTACTTACAGCGTTATATTTAATGCCAGTCGTGGCAGCTGCTTTTTTTAAAAAAGGTGATTTTGAAGAAGGAGTTGAAGAAGCTCCAATAAAAATGCTAATACCAATCGTTTCGATAACTGCAATTACAGTTTTATTAGGAATTTTCCCTAATGTGCTTATTAATTATTTTATTAAAATAGCGGAAATGGTAATGTAAATAAAAGGAGGTATTTATTTGAGTTCGATTTTCTTGATTTATTTTATTCTAATATTTCCATTTCTGGGTTCATTAGTATCGTTTATTATTGGATTTAAGAGTGAAAAATATAGAGATATGTTTAATGTAATAATGACAGGAATAACTTTTTTAGCGGTTATTTTTTTATGGAAATTTGTTTCTTTGGAACCTGTTGAACTGAAAGTTGATAGTATAATGGGTACTGGATTATATTTAAAAATTGATGTTTTTAGATATATTTTTGTATGGCTAACAAGTTTTATATGGTTTTTGGTTACTATCTATTCTACACAATACTTGATTAGCTATAAGAATAGAAATAGATACTATTTGTTTTTTATGTTGACACTATGGAGTACAATGGGTATTTTTATGTCAGAAAACCTTTTGAATCTATTTACTTTCTTTGAAATAATGTCCCTTACGTCCTATCCGTTGATTATTCATGATGAGGATAGATATGCACATAAGGCAGGAGATACTTATATTACAATGGCTGTTACTGGTGGTTTGATTTTATTAATGGGATTATTTTTGCTGTACGATTATACAGGAACATTAATCTTGAGCGAAATGCATCATGAATTTGAGCATTTAGGGAGCGTAAAATATGTTATAACAGGATTAATAATTACAGGATTTGGAGTTAAAGCAGGAATGTTTCCACTTCATGTGTGGTTACCAAAAGCTCATCCAGCAGCTCCAGCTCCAGCATCGGCAATATTATCAGGAATACTATTAAAAACAGGTATTTTTGGTATACTTATTACAACTGAGTTTATGCTTGAAGGAGATATATATGTTTCTACAGTTCTTTTAGTATTAGGATTCATTACGATGTTTATGGGTGGATTTTTGGCAATGTTTCAGAGAAATATTAAGAGAATACTTGCATATAGTTCTATGAGTCAAATGGGATATATACTAGTGGGAATAGCTCTTATGGGATTCTTAGGAGAGCATAAAACAATTGCTTTATATGGAACTATTTATCATATAATTAATCACGTCATTTTTAAAGTGCTTTTATTTATGGGAGCAGGATTGGTTTATATGGTACTTCATGAATTAAGTATCAATAAAATAGGTGGTTTTGGAAGAAAAGAAAAGGTACTAAAAACTGTTTTCTTTGTGGGATTATGTGCTATAATCGGTTTGCCTGGATTTTCTGGCTTTGCAAGTAAGACTTTGCTTCATCATGCATTGACAGAAGGACTTCACAATTATAATGGATGGGCGACTGTAGCAGAAATAATATTTACATTGAGTTCTGCATTTACAGTAGCGTATCTTTTGAAAATATTTATTGCAGTATTTGTTGAAAAAAGCGACCATAATATCCATATGGTTAAAGCTAAAATTACTAAAAGGGCATTACTGCCAATGATGATTTTAGGAGTTATGATAGTTTATATTGGAGTATTTCCAGAATCAATGATGGGTATATTGGAAAAAGCTATAAAATCTTTTCCACATACACATCCTTTAGAGGGAACTCACTTCTTTACTAGTGGGAATATAGTAACTTCTTTATATACAATTGCTTTGGGAATATTAATTTACTTAGGATTTATCAGAAAATTCCTCAGAAAAGGAGAAGGAATTCATTGGCGCTATGAGAACATTGCATTGAACTGGTTTAATATTAACAGACACATATATAGACCAGTTGGAAAAGCTTTAATACATGGCTCATCAAAATTGCTAAAGGTAGTTGATGAAAGCTTGACGACTTTAGTTTTATTAGTTTCAACTGCCGTTGAGATGCTTGGTAAAAAAGAAATTGAAGTGGGTAAATTTGCTTATACTAGAACTCGAAGAAAAGTAAAAAAAGCACTTGATGTAAAAATAAATCTTTCGGATATGACGAAGAATCTTTATAACGAAAAAGATATAGAAACTGTAACACATTTAATTGAAGAAGAAGAAAAGTTAATAACTAATGTTAAAGAAGGGTTTAATAAACTTCGAGTAACTTTTAATAGTGTAACATATTCGATATTTGTATTTGCTGTTGTGCTAGTAGTGATTCTTATTGTGCTTGTTTTTTAAAACATGAGTAAGGGTAAAGACAACTTAAACTTGACATTTTTGTTTGTTACTATTATAATTTCAATAAATAATTCATTTTGGTAAGAGATAGAATAGATTTTATTAGATTTTTTATTATAATGATAAAGTTTTTGTTCAATGACAGGTGATAATGATGAAAAAGAATAGTAAAGAGGTTGCTTCGGATGTAAGTACAGCTATCAAAAGTTTTGAGAAAGATTACATGGGAAGAGGCCCTCAAGATATAAAGACATTTGTTTTAGAAGATATGATATTAGTTAGACTTAGAGGAATACTTACTCCGGCAGAACAAAATTTAGCTTCCCATGAAGATGGAATTAGTTTAATTAAGCAAACGAGAATGAAGTTACTTGAGAATGCTAGGGATATTTTAACCAATATTGTTTTTGAAATAGTTGGAGAACAGGTTTTAAGCTTGCATACTGACATCGATGTTGAGAAAGATGAAAGAATTATAATATTTACCTTAAATAATAAATTATAATCTATATATTTGACAGATTTTATAAAGGAAATGTATACTTCAGTTATAAATAGGTCATTATAAAGCATAGTTGCTTTGTAATGACCTTTTTTATATTTGTTTTAAGATTATGTTGATTTAATACGTTAGGCAGGTTATTTATAAATTGCGAACAAGTTCGAAATTTATAGTGACAAGTTTAGGATACCTTTCTCAAGCGAAAGCTTTTAACTAAATAAAAGATAAAAAAATTCCTTTTGCGTAGCAAAAGCTCATTGTTGCATCATCGAAGATGATAAAGGCTTAGTTAAAGATTTTCTGCAAGAAAATCATAATTAATTTGTCACTTGTAACTTATCACTTGTCACTAATTCACTTCGTCTTTTATTTCTATCACGAATGTATTTTTAGTACCACAAGTTATTAAACAAAAATTTATATACAAAGATAATGGGGGACATAATATGAAGAAATACTTAATTTTACTTTTTTCTACTTTTATTTTATTAGTTTTGGGGGCTACTTATACTTATAGTGTATTTTTAGAATCTTTTACTGGGGCTTTTGGAATCTCTAAATCTGTAGCATCTATTCCATTTTCAATATTTCTATTTTGTTATGCAATGGGCATGGGGGTAGCTGGAAAACTTTATTCAAAATACTCGCCAAGAATATTGACTTTTTTAGGTGGAGGATGTTTTGCCTTAGGATTTATATTATCAAGTTTTACACAAAATATTTTTCAACTATCAATTACTTATGGATTATTAAGCGGGTTTGGATTAGCATTTGCTTATGTAACACCAATTACACTCGTTTCACAATGGTTTGTTGATAAAAAAGGATTAACTTCAGGAATAGTAATTAGTGCTTTTGGTCTAGGATCATTTTTTCTATCACCATTGTCAAATAACTTACTGAATAAAATTGGTTGGAGAAATACCTTAAGATACGAAGGAATAATATTCTTATTAATAATTGTTCTTAGTTCATTGATATTAGAAAGACCTAAAGAGGAGAACAATAAGGTTTTAAATAAGGAAAATAAAATTACTGTAACATATCTATTTAAGAATAAAACTTTTATTAGAATATGGGTATCTTATGTAGTTGCGCTAACTACAGGATTAATGATTATGGGGCATATCATACCAATAGCTAAGGAGATAGGCTTCAATCCATCAAAAGGCGCTGTACTTATTAGTATAATTGCTATTTTCAATGCGCTAGGAAGAATAACTATTGGTGTATTAGGAGATCGTTTTTCAGGAACTAAAATGCTCAGTATATTATATTTTTTACAGGGAGTAGTGTTTGTTTTATTTTTATTAGCTTACAAACTACCAATACTTTTATACATTAGTGTGATTCTATTTGGGTTTAATTTTGGAGGATGGCTTGTATTATATCCTATAGTATCTAGTGAGTATTTTGGGATAGAATCCTTGAGTGCCGTTTATGGAATTTTATTTTCAAGTTATGGTATAGCTGGTTTACTGGGACCTATTTGTATTAGTTTTTTACAAAGTATTTTTGGTAGTTATATAATTCCATTTCAGATATCATCTGCATTGTGTATATTTGCGTTTATTATATTGTTGCCACTAAAAAATAAAGGATTATACAGTTAGAAAGGCGCTCTATACCACTAAGAAATTCTAATTATTTTTTGAAATCAAAGGTATGTTTTAAAATAGTGTTGTTTATTTGTATGATAAAATGGTACAGCTTTATATATGAAAGTTGTACCATTAATTCGTATTTTAAGGGTAAGAAGAAGAGGCTTAATTACACCTTATCGTTTAATAAAACCATGTGTATATGGTCTTCCCATTTTCCATTTATCTTTAAATATTTATATGCCAATCCTTCGTTATAAAAACCTAACTTTTTGGCTATTCGTAATGAACGTTTATTTTTAGGCATGATATTGGCTTCAATTCTATGTAGTCCAAATTCATTAAACATAATGTCAATTCCTTTCTGAATTGTTTCAGTTATATAACCCTTATTAATTTCATCTTTATCTAATTTGTAACCAAGATGACAGGATAGAAATGAACCTCTTACAATGTTGTTAAAGACAACGGAACCTATTATTCTGCGTGCATCTTGCTTTTTGAAAATCCATAATCTGAACGAATTATTATTTTCAATATTAGATAACTCTTTATCTAATTGTTCTTGTTGATACTTCTTTGTATAAAATTCTTCGTACTTTATAGATTCCCACTCTTCTAAAAAAATTCTATTTCTTAAATAGTAATCTAAAACTAATTCTGCATAAGATTGGTCCAATATTTTTAATAAAAGTCTTTCTGTTTCATAAATTTTTTGCATTAAAATCACTCTCCAAAATTATATATGATTAGTGTAAAGACGCCTCTAACAAAGGATATTATAGCATTATTTATGAATAAGACAAAACTTTATATAAAATGATATTACCATTTCTAATATATCGCCATTGATTGCTATGAATATAGCAAATATATGCTTAGATTTACTTATTAAATCTTGTATATTTGCTACTTTAAAGTTAGAATAATGTTAGAAGATAGAGAGTGATATCTAAAAGAATTTAACTTTTTATTATATATTAAATATTGTAGATTGTAAATACAGAAATTAAAAATGTTTTTGTTCAACTAGAAAGTTATACAAATAATATTTTGAATTTTCAAAATTAATTGACACTAAATAAGATATATGTTAATTTTATACTATAGGATGTTTAAACCATAAAAAATAAGTTGAACTAACATCAAACTCAATATTTACCGCAGATTGAACATTTCTGACGCTATATATTGTGATTGAAGTTCAACTATAGTACTTTTGTGGAATAAACATAGGATATTTTTTAGTTGAAGGAGGCAGAACCTTGATTGAATCTTTAAGCATTGGTAAAACAGCTTTATTGCTTAGTATGGCATCAGGTAGAGATGAAGAGATGATTAGGACAGGTGCTGAGGAGCATGGGTATAAAGTGCTTAAAGGAAGAGTAGGTTCTATGGATTCAGCAAAGATTTTTGCGGCAATTGAGACTGCAGCAAAAAAAGAAGGGCTTATAAAAAAAGAATACAGAGAAGAACATTCGATTTATCATTCTGTTTTAGAAGCATATACGGGTATATGTAGAGGCCAAGTTGGTTTGGGTAATGTCTTACGTACTGCGGGATTGGTATTTAGCATTGTCAGGGGACCGAGGATTTCAGGAGATAATTCAGATGGAGAATGGGTAGCAATTGTTCTGTACGGAAATATGGGTGCACCTATAAAAGGTTTTGAGCATGAAGTTATAGGATTAGGTATAAACCCAGTATAAAATACAAAGCAGTTTACAGTTGAAATTTAACAGTATACAGTTAAAGAAAGCTTTTGATGATACTAAAGCTTTTTATTGAAGTAAAAGATTTAAAATCAATATAATGTGGTTTATAACCATATATTAAGAAATTTGAAATTTAGCCTAAAGAAATTAGAAAATAGGGGGCAAAACTCAAGTGTTATTTGAGTTTTGTCCTTTTTGCTTTTGTATCTTAGCACGATCTACCATGAACTGTGTACTAAAATAAGAAGGGAGATTGATTATATTATATGAATATGGTTTTTATTGATGGGGAAAGTTTAACATTGGAGAAATTAATAAATGTATGTAGAAATAATTATAAAGTTGTATTAGATAAGGAAGCTAAAAAGAAAGTGATGAAATCAAGAGAGATTGTAGATAAAATTGTAGAAGATAATAAAGTGGTATATGGGATAACTACAGGTTTTGGAAAATTTTCTAATGTCAGTATATCTAAAGAGGATAGTAAAACCTTACAGAGGAATTTAATTTTATCACATGCATGTGGTGCTGGTAATAATCTAACTACAGAAGCTGTAAGAGCAACTATGTTACTTAGAGTTAATGCTTTAGCAAAAGGATTTTCAGGAATAAGACTTAGTACTTTAGAGACACTAATAGAAATGTTAAACAAAGGAGTGCATCCTATTATACCTGAAAAAGGTTCTTTGGGAGCATCAGGGGATTTGGCGCCATTAGCTCATATGGTACTTCCTATGATTGGAGAGGGAAAAGCAGAATATAAAGGGAAAGTATTGAATGGCAGCGAAACTATGAATCTAGCAAAAATACCAACTATAAAATTAGTTGCAAAGGAAGGGTTAGCACTTATTAATGGAACACAAGTGATGACTGCAGTAGGAGCTTTGGCAATATATGATAGTGTACAATTAATAAAAATAAGTGATATTGCATCTGCTCTTACAATAGAAGCATTAAGAGGTATAAGGGATGCTTTTGATGTTAGAACTCATATTATTAGACCGCATAAAGGTCAAATAACTACTGCAGAGAATGTTTTAGCTTTGATTCAAGGAAGTACATTTGTTACAAATCAAGGGGAACTTAGAGTGCAAGATGCTTATTCACTAAGATGTGTTCCTCAGGTACATGGAGCAAGTAAAGATGCGGTTAGGTATGTGGAGGAAAAAGTTATCATAGAAATGAATTCTGTTACAGATAACCCCACAATTCTTGAAAGTGGTGATGTAATTTCAGGAGGAAATTTCCATGGCCAACCAATGGCTTTAAGTTTTGATTTTTTGGGTATTGCTTTGGCGGAGTTAGCGAATATATCTGAAAGAAGATTGGAGAGGCTTGTAAATAATCAATTAAATGATTTACCAGCTTTTCTTGTTAAAAATGGAGGGTTGAATTCTGGTTTTATGATTACTCAGTATGCAGCAGCTTCTTTAGTATCAGAAAATAAAGTTATTGCTCATCCTGCATCTGTTGATTCTATTCCTTCATCTGGTAATCAAGAGGATCATGTAAGTATGGGCACTATTGCAGCAAGAAAAAGTAGAGAAATTCTTGAGAATTCTAAAAGAGTTTTAGCAACAGAATTAATGGCAGCTTGTCAAGCAATAGATTTTAGAAATGGTTTAACATTAGGAAAAGGAACCTCAAATGCATATAAAACCATTAGGGAAACTGTGAAATTTATTACTGAAGATAAGGTTATGTATGAGGATTTAGAAAATATTACACAGCTTATTACAAATGAGAAACTATTAAAATCAGTTGAAAAAGATGTTAAATTGAATTATTAAAAAAGGAGATGATTTATTATGTCAAAAGTAGTTGAATGTATTCCTAACTTTAGTGAAGGAAGAGATAAAAAAGTTATTGAAAAAATTATTGATGCTGTGAGGAATAGAGAAGGTATCAAACTATTAGATTATTCTTCTGATAAAGATCACAATAGAACTGTAGTTACTTTTGTTGGTGAACCTGAATTAGTAAAAGAAGCGATTTTAGATATGGCTAATAAAGTATATGAAAATATTGATATGACAAAGCATGAGGGAGAACATCCTAGAATGGGAGCTTTGGATGTAGTTCCTTTTGTGCCTGTTAGCGAAGTTACCATGGAAGAATGTATTGATATTGCTAATAGAGTAGGAAAGGTTATTGGAGAAAAATACAATGTACCAGTTTATTTGTATGAAGAAGCAGCAAGTTCCCCTGAAAGACAAAATTTAGCTAAAGTTAGAAAAGGCCAATATGAAGGATTTTTTGAAAAGATTAAAGAAAAGAAATGGATACCGGATTATGGTCCAGTAAACATGAATAGCAAAAGTGGGTGTGTGGCTATAGGGGCTAGAGTTCCATTAGTAGCTTTCAATATAAATTTGGGAACGGATAACGTTGAGATAGCTACTAAAATTGCCAAGATAGTAAGACATATTGGTGGTGGACTTAGATATGTAAAAGCTATGGGAGTAACATTACAAGATAGGAATATAGTTCAAGTTTCTATGAATTTGGTGAATTATGAAAAAACTGCAGTTTACAGAGCTTTTGAAATGGTAAAGATGGAAGCAAAACGATATGGAGTACCTGTTATTGGTAGTGAAGTAATTGGATTAGTTCCTATGGCTGCATTAATTGGAGCTGCGGAGTATTATTTACAGATAGAAGAGTTTTCTACTGATCAAATCTTAGAAAAGAGACTTTAGCCTATGAAATTGATAATTAAAAATATAAGTTGCTTAGTAACCTGTAAAGGAAGTTTTCCTAAGAAAAAAGATGATATGAAAAATGCAGGAATAATTGAAAATGGCTATGTTATTGTTGAGAAGGATAAAATAAAAGCCATAGGACAAGGAAGTGGATATAAGCTATTTTTAGAAGAAGGAGATAAGATTATAGATGGTAACGGAAAAACTTTAACTCCTGGACTTGTAGATTGCCATACCCATATTGTTTATAGTGGGTCTAGGGAAAAAGAATTGTCTATGAAACTCAATAAAGTGAGTTACTTAGAAATATTGAGCAAAGGTGGCGGAATCTTAAATACGGTTAGAAATACTAGAGATGCATCTTTTGATGAATTAGTCCGGGAAAGCACGGAGCGTTTGGATTTAATGTTACTTCATGGAACGACAACAATTGAAAGTAAATCAGGATATGGATTAGACCGTCAAAGCGAAATAAAGATATTAGAGGTAAATAGAGAATTAGATTCAAAACACCCAATTGATATTGTTTCAACTTATTTAGGAGCTCATGCAATGCCAATGGAATATAAAGATAATAGAGAAGCGTATCTAGAGAGTATTATTGAAAAAGATATACCGTGGGTTGTAGAAAACAATCTGGCAGAATTTATTGATGTATTTTGTGAAGAAGGAGTATTTACCGTTGAAGAATCACGTAGAGTTTTATTAGCTGGTAAAAGAGCAGGCTTAAAATCAAAAATTCATGCAGATGAAATAAAATCTATAGGTGGAGCGGAGTTATCAGGTGAATTAAAAGCAATATCTGCAGAACATTTGGTTGCTGCTTCAGATAAAGGTATTAAAGCTATGGCAGATAATAATGTAGTTGCAGTATTACTTCCTTCAACTTCATTTTATCTAATGCTTAATCACTATGCTAATGCGAGAAAAATGATAAATAATGGAGTAATTGTAGCATTGGCCACAGATTGTAATCCAGGAACATCTCCTAATGAATCTCTTCAGCTTACTATGATGTTTGGCTGTTTTGGTATGAAAATGATGCCTGAAGAAATAATAAATGCTGTGACTATAAATGCTGCCTGTGCTATAGGAAGAGAAAAATCAATTGGAAGTATTGAAGTAGGTAAAAAAGCGGATTTAGTATTATTTGATAGTAAAAATCTTGACTATTTAATTTATCATATTGGTAGCAATTCGGTAAATATTGTAATAAAAGATGGAAATATAGTTGTTGAAAAAGGGAGTGGCATGAATGTTTAATAATTGTACTATTAAGGAATTTTTAGATGAATTGGCGTCTAAATCCCCAGCTCCAGGTGGTGGGAGTACAGCTGCATTAGCAGCTTCTTTAGGAAGTTCCCTTAGTTCTATGGTTTTTAATTTAACTATTGGCAAGAAGATGTTTGATGAGTATAGTGATGAAATTCAAGAATCTATTCATGATGCATTAAAAAAAGCAGAAGAGAGTAAAGAAGAGTTTTTAAAATTAATGGATAAAGATACTGAAGCATTTATGGGACTTATGGATGCTTTTAAGTTACCGAAAGAAAGTGAAGAAGAAAAAGTAATTCGTTCAGCAAAAATCCAGAAAGGACTAATAGATGCACTAGAGGTCCCTTTAGAGATGGCAGAAAAAGCTTTTGAACTTTATGATGTTATAAAAATTGCCTGTAAATATGGAAATAAAAATGCTATTTCTGATGCAGGAGTTGCCGCTCTTATGATTCAATCAGGAATTGAAAGCGCAGTTTTGAATACTCGTATAAATGTTGCAAGTATAAAAGATAAAGAATACAAAGGAAAAACTGAAGAGCGATGTAACGTTTTAGTTAACGAGGGTAGAATTTTTAGAGATAATGTATTAGAAGTTGTTTATGATGAAATAGGGGGGATTCAATGATAAGTAATAAAGAAATTTCAGAGGTTATGACAATCAAACTAGATAGGATATTGCCTGAAATGCCAGCATTTGAGACCGGCATAAGAAGAGCACCTGATAGAGGGTTTACATTAACTAAAGAACAAACAGAGCTAGCACTTAAAAATGCATTGAGATATATACCAGAAGAATTTCATGAAACACTGGCACCAGAATTTTTAGATGAACTTATGACAAGAGGACGAATATATGGTTATCGTTTTAGACCAAATAAAAAAATTTATGGAAAACCAATTGATGAGTATAAAGGAAATTGTATAGAAGGTAAAGCTTTTCAAGTAATGATAGATAATAATTTAAGTTTTGAAATAGCGCTATATCCTTATGAACTCGTGACCTACGGTGAAACAGGGCAAGTATTTCAGAATTGGATGCAATATAGACTAATAAAAAAATATTTAGAAATTATGAAAAATGATCAAACATTAGTAATAGAATCAGGTCATCCAGTAGGATTATTCAAATCAAGGGAAAGTGCACCGAGAGTTATTATAACGAATGCTTTAATGGTTGGAATGTTTGATAATCAAAAGGATTGGCACTATGCCATGCAGCTTGGAGTTGCTAACTATGGACAAATGACAGCGGGAGGATGGATGTATATAGGGCCTCAAGGAATTGTACATGGAACTTTCAATACTATTCTAAATGCTGGCAGATTAAAACTTGGAATTGGGCAAAATGAAGATTTATCAGGACATATTTTTGTATCATCTGGACTTGGAGGAATGAGTGGAGCACAAGCAAAAGCTGCTGAAATTGCAGGTGCAGTTGGAATAATTGCAGAAGTTGATTATTCAAGAATTCAGACTAGATATGAACAAGGTTGGGTTAAGGTGATATCAGCAGATCTAGATGAAATTTTCGGAATTTCTGATGAATATATAAGTAAGAAAGAACCAATTTCTATTGCATATCATGGAAATATTGTAGATTTATTAGAGTATGCAGTTAAAGAAAATAAAACGATTGAATTACTATCAGACCAAACATCTTGCCATGCGCCTTATGATGGAGGGTATTGTCCACAAGGCATAAGTTTTAAAGAAAGAACTGAAAAATTAAAAGAAGATAGAGAAGGATTTAAAACTTTAGTGGATAAAAGTTTACAAAAACATTTTGAGCTTATAGAAATTCTTGTAAGGAAAGGAACGTATTTTTTTGACTATGGGAATTCTTTTATGAAGGCTGTTTATGATGCTGGTGTAAAAGAAATTGGGAAAAATGGAGTAGATGAAAAAGATGGTTTTATTTTCCCTTCATATGTTGAAGATATTATGGGACCAGAGTTATTCGACTATGGTTATGGGCCTTTTAGATGGGTATGCTTAAGTGGTAAAAAGGAAGACTTAGTAAAAACTGATGCTGCGGCCATGGAATGTATTGACCCTAATAGAAGAGCACAAGATAGAGATAATTATGTTTGGATAAGAGATGCAGAAAAGAATAAATTGGTAGTTGGAACTCAAGCAAGAATACTGTATCAAGATGCTTATGGTAGAATGAATATTGCTTTAAAGTTTAATGAGATGGTTCACAAAAGAGAAATTGGACCTATAATGATTGGAAGAGACCATCATGATGTAAGTGGTACTGATTCTCCTTTTAGAGAAACTTCAAATATAAAAGATGGAAGTAATATAATGGCGGATATGGCTATTCAATGCTTCGCTGGAAATGCAGCAAGAGGTATGAGTTTACTTGCTCTCCATAATGGCGGTGGAGTTGGTATAGGAAAGGCTATCAATGGAGGTTTTGGATTAGTTCTTGATGGAAGTGAACGAATTGATGATGTTATAAAATCTGCTATGCTTTGGGATGTAATGGGTGGAGTTGCTAGACGAGCATGGGCAAGAAATGAAAATTCCATCACTACAAGCATGGAATACAATAAAATAAATAAAGGCAAAGACCATATCACAATACCTATGGTAGCCGATGATGATTTGGTAAAAAATGCTGTTAAGAAGGCATTTGAATCTAAATATTAATAGAAGTAATCTTAAGAATTTTTAGCGACAATGATAAGCTGCAAGTGACAAGCTAAGGAAAAAGAGTGTCACTTGCAAAATATTATTTAATTAGATTAGCTATAAATGTGAATAGACCTAATTTACTTAAGAAAATCAAAAATATTGATACAGGTGCTAGGAATCTAATAGCAAAAGTGAATAAACCTTCCCATCTGAAGTCATATAATCCATCACTAGTGATTTCTTTTATAGCATTTTTAACACCCCAAACTTTTGAAGTGAATAAACAAATTAATATTCCTCCTAATGGTAAGAAAATATTAGCAGTCAATTTATCAAGGAAATCAAAGAAATTATATCCGAAAAATATAGTTGTATCACTCATAGGTCCACATGCTAAATTACTTGGAATTGATAATAAGAATAATGCTGCAGCTATCAATACAGTAGCCTTTTTTCTCTCCATATTGAATTGTTCTGTAACGAATGCCACCACAACTTCCATTAAAGATATTGTAGATGTAATAGCCGCTATACCAATCAATAAAAAGAATAAAGTTTCAAAGAATGCACCGAATGGCATAGATTTAAATACAGCTGGTAAAGTAATAAATATTAATCCTGGTCCTTGGTCAGGTTTAAATCCATACGCAAATACAGCTGGGAAGATAACAACTCCTGCCATAAGTGCAATTAAAGTATCTGCAATAGTAACTTGTATAGCAAGTGAAAGTATATTTTCTTTTTTATTAACGTAACTACCATATGTCAAAATAATACCCATTGCTAAGCTTAATGAATAAAAAGCATGTCCCAAAGCTTCTAAAATTCCATCTCTGCTTAGTTGAGAAAAATCAGGTTTGAATAAAAATTCTAATCCTTTAGATGATCCCTCAAGAGTTACAGATCTAATCATAAGTGCGATAAGTAATAATAATAATAATGGCATTAATATTTTACTATATTTCTCAATACCAGTTTTAACACCTGAAATTACAATAAATGAAGTTACAGTAATAACTAATAGTGTAAAAAGCATAGGCTCGTATACACTTGACGTTAAAGTACTAAAACTGCTTTCCATTTCATTTATTGGAATATTAACTAGCTTGCCAAGAGCTGATCTGCCAATGTAAGAAAATACCCAACCAGCTATTATTGCATAGAATGATAGAATAATAAAAGCAGTTGTTACTGATACACCTCCCACTAAATTCCAAGATGTATTTGGTGCTAATTCTTTAAATGATCCAACTGCATTTTTTTGTGTTTTTCTTCCTATTACAAACTCTGCTAGCATTACGGGAAGACCAACTAATAATATGCATGCTAAATAAACTAAAATGAATGCTGCGCCTCCATTTTCGCCAGTAATATAAGGAAATTTCCATATGTTACCTAATCCTATAGCTGAGCCAGCAGCAGCAGCTAAAACTCCTACCTTTGACCCAAAATTTTCTCTTTTCATTTTTTTGCCCCCTCAATTTTGTCAAATATTACAAAATAACCATGACAATATAAAACTTCCATATTTATGAAATTTGAATTTCATAAAGACGGAAGTTAAATATGATTCAAAGGTATTATATCTTTATCGCTTTAAATTGTCAATATAGGATTCATTTGCTATGTAGCTATACATAAATAGCAATATAGTAATAATACTATTTTTAAAGCATAACACTTAAGGTTTTATTGCTAAGTATTTCTTTGTAAAGCCTAT
Organism: Clostridium sediminicola; assembly: GCF_050402865.1. NCBI lineage: Bacteria > Bacillati > Bacillota > Clostridia > Eubacteriales > Clostridiaceae > Clostridium > Clostridium sediminicola. The sequence continues at coordinate 12,036 of NZ_BAABMF010000003.1, read as the reverse complement.
CAGACTCTTTTTTATATTTTTCTTTTTCAGTATTTATCATTTTAATAAATTTATTTTTATCATCAATTATTTTGGTTACAGTAGGTTGCAATTTCTCATATTTAGCAAAAGAAGGTTTTAAAGAATCATAGAAAGATTTGTTGCTTTTATTTAACACAATTTTTTCATATAGAGATAATGCTGGCATTACACTATTGTTGACTATATTTTTAATTGATTCATATTCGTTATATTGGAACAAAGTATATTTAATATCTGTAGCTTCTAAACTAGAGATTTCTAAAACCATATCTTTATAATAATATAAGTTTGAATCGATAAGGGTTAAGAGTTTAGCAAGTGAAGATTTATTATTCTTATAAACTATGTCTTTAGATAAAATATAGAGTTCATTAGAGTCATAAAGATAGGTTTGTAAAGTTTCTATAACATCTTCATTAGCTTCAAGGTAGTTATTTAAAGTATTTAATTCAGTTATTTTAATATTCACTTCACTGTACTCTTCTATAAGATTCAATATAGAATTAACCTTATCCAAATTTTCCGTATATGGGTGAGCTTTTTTGTAATTAATAAAAAATGTTTCTGTATCAACAAAATTATTAGATCTGTCATTTTTGAGAATTTCAATGCCTTCTAAAAATTGGGAATTGGATAAGGTAATTAGTTCATTAATTCGCTTTTCAGCTTTTTCTTCTAGATGTTTATATTTGTTTTCTTTTTTAAAATCAATGAGCTGAGTATAGGCAGTAGAGTAATCACATACTTTTATTAATTTTTCAGCATTATATAAGGCCATTCTAGATTTATTGTACATTAATAACTGAAACAAAATAAAAACACTTAAAATAGTTATTACTATTGAAGTACATAGTTTCAATGGGTTAGTAACAAATAGAATAATCGACTTTTTTGTTTTATACATTTTCTGTTGGTTTTTGAAATTTAACTTGGTACTACAATTTGGGCAAATATGTAAACTATAGTTGGGGAGCTTGTACTTACATTTAGGACATCTCATCTTATCATTCCTTTCTATTAATATACTTAATGTATATTTTTTTAAAATAATAATATGAATAAATTGTTTATTTTAATTTACTTTTTCTGAGTAAATGTAAAGAGTAGAACAAAGACTAATAATTAGGCAAAGAGGGATTATATAAAAAGATTTAAAAACACCAAAATGGTCGCTAATGAAACCTATTATAAAATTTATAGCAATGCAGCAAAGAGAGCCAAATGAAAATACTAAGCTAGTAATATATGTATAGTTTTCCTTAAAGTTATCTTTAATAGTTAAAAGCATTGTAGGATAATAAATTGAAAAAAACAAACCTGATAGCGATATTAATAAGAAGCCTGAAAGACCCAAAATATATCCAAAAGTAAATAAAATTGTTGAAGTCAAAAGTGCATATAAAGAAGACTTTAGATAACCTACTTTTTCTACTATGAATCCTCCAAGAACTCTGCCAATGGCAATAAAAATAAAGAATAGAGATAAATATTTTGAACTGAAAGACTCATTGTATCCGTAGGTCTCTCCAATGAAGTTAGTAAACCAATTAGCTGTACTAACCTCAGCAGAAAGATATAGTCCTAAAGCTAGTAAATAACTTAATAATAATTTTTTATTTGTAGGTAAAATATTTTGACTTGTTTTATTTTTAGAAGGTATTGGACTTAAATTTATATTAAAGAGCTGGAACAACCAAATTATAAATATAATACCTAGTACAAAATGAACATGAATAAAATCAAAGTTGTGCTTTATCATAAAAGCTGACTTTTTTTGAATAAAAGCAGCTCCAATTCCGTAAGAAAAGTGTAGTAAATTCATTACTATAGCTTTATACTTTATATTCATTGTAGGAATAATTGTATTTATGCCCACTAAGATTAATGCTTCGCCAGCATTGGTAATAAAAAGTCCAATTAAAAAATCACTATAACAAAGACTTAGTAATATTTTTACAATGGATAAAATTATAAGTACAAAACCTATACAAATAGAGTTTTTGTGACCTATTCTACGACAAAGAAATCCACTGAACATTGAAAAAAACATATAGGATAGAGAACTTACAATAAATATCAAGCTTAATTGAGTATTATTTATTTGAAAATAATTTTTTATTTGAATTGAATATGGTCCTCGCAAGTTATCGCAAACAGAAATTAGAAACATAGTTGTTAAAATAAAAAGAATGATATGTATATTATTAAGAAATCTCAATTTTTTTTTCATAGTATCACCTAATATCCCTTTTTTACTATATTTATATGATTGTAAGAAATTTAGAATTAAATTTTTTAACAAGGTTAAAATATATTCATGAAACATCTAACCATTAAAGGAGAAAGACATGGAAAAATTAAAATTTGATAATGTGACCATGTATTATAAAGGAAGTAAAGGTAAACCAGCATTAAAAAATATAAATATACAATTAGATATGAGAAAATATATAGCATTTTTAGGGCCATCTGGTTGTGGTAAATCTACTCTCTTAAAATTAATAAATAGATTGTATTTACCAACAGAAGGTGAAATATATATTGATAATGAAAATATTCAAAAGGTACCTGTAAATAAGTTAAGACAAAAAATGGGGTATGCAATTCAACAAACAGGTTTGTTTCCACATATGAATGTATTTGAAAATATAGCTGTTGTTCCTAAGCTTCTTAATTGGGAAGATAAAAAAATAAAATGTAGAATTGAAGAACTTTTGAATCTAGTAGGACTTGAATACGATGAGTATTCAGAAAAATATCCTTCAGAATTATCAGGTGGACAAAAACAGAGAGTAGGCATTGCAAGGGCTTTGGCGGGAAATCCAGAAGTTCTATTAATGGATGAACCTTTTTCTGCTTTAGACATAATTACTAAGAGAAAAATGAAAGATGAGTTAGCTAAGATTCAAAATGAGGGGAATAAAACTTTATTCATGGTTACTCATGATGTTGAGGAGGCCATGCGGTATGCAGATACTATAGTTTTAGTTAAAGATGGAGAAATAGTTCAATGTGGCTCTCCGTTAGAGTTTGTTCAAAGCCCAAAAGATGAATTTGTTAGAAATTTTATTGGATGTACTGACATTATAAAAAAGATGAGTATTGTAAAAGTTGCAGATTTACTTTCAATTGGAAGTGATGGGTTAACAAAAAACGAATGTGATGATAAGAATAACATAAAAAATATAACAGAAGAATTTGTAGATACGGGAGATAAATTACGAGATGTATTATCAATAATGTTAGAGAAAAATTTACGTGAAGTTAAAGTGAAAGAAAATAAAAGGAGTATGAACAAAACAATAACGTGGGATGAGATTATAAAATTTTCAAAGAAGAATATTGTTGATTAGTAAAAGAGGAGATACTATGAAATATTTACTTAGTCATTTTGATAAATTAAAAGTGCTTTTTTTACAACACATGATACTAACATATTTTTCGGTTTTTGTAGCAATAGCTTTAGCATTACCAGTAAGTCTGTTAATTCTAAAAAATAAAAAAGTTAAAATAATAGTCTTAAATGGATTAAACATAATATATACTATTCCTGCTATAGCAATGCTTTCAATACTAGTACCGTATTTTGGGTTAGGTTTTAAATCTTCACTGATAGCTTTAGTGTTTTACGCACAAATGATACTTGTAAGAAATATTACAACTGCCATTGATGATATTAAACCTGAAATTATTGAAGCAGCAAAAGGTATGGGCATGAGTAAATGGCAAAGAATGTATAAAGTTATGATTCCAATAGCTTTACCTGTTATTCTTGCAGGAATTAGAATTGCTACTGTAACTTTGATTAGCTTAGCTTCTATAGCAGCTTTTATAAATGGCGGGGGCTTGGGCGAAATAATTTTAGAAGGTATCAGAACTGATAACAGTGGGAAAATTGCTGCCGGTTCAATTGCTTTAATTGCACTGATGTTGATAAATGAAGGTGGATATAGAATTTTGGAATACTTTTACAACAAAGTAAACCATAGTTGATATTCGACTAAAAAGGAGTGTATAGAATGTACACAGATTTTGTTAGCTCTGTTTTAATTCACATAAAACTTAGTTTCTCTTCTTTAATAATTGCGATTTTTATTGGAGGGGTTCTAGGTATATTGGCATATAAAAGTGAAATATTATCTGCTGTTTTAATAACTATGATGAATTTTCTTAGAATGATACCTACTCTTTTAGTTTTGGCATTGATGTTGCCATACATTGGAATTGGATTTTTCCCAGCTTTTATAGCTTTAGTTATTTTAGCGGTTCCACCTATTTTAATAAATTTCTATACTGGATTTAAAAATATTGATGAAGCAATTATTGAGGCGGCTAAAGGGATGGGGATGGATGAGAAAAACTTATTTTTTAAAGTTGAATTGCCACAAGCTGCACCAATTATCTTAGGAGGAATAAAAACAGCTTCCATAGAGATTGTATCTGCAGCAGCTTTGAGTGCTGTAATTGGAGCAGGTGGATTAGGGGATTACATACTTACAGGACTTAGTATTGCTGACCCTAAGTACCTATTACTAGGTGCTGTTCCTATAAGTATAATTGCAATTATTACTACTTTATTATTTGATTTAGTCCATAAAAAGGTGGTAAAAACCGGAAGTGATAGTAAATGAAAAAAATTCTTATAATATTTTTTTCAGTAATGATTAGCACTAGTTTTATTAGTTGTTCCACTTTTAGAGATATGATTGAAAAGAAAGATGTTGTGAAAATTGGTTCTAAAGGATTTACAGAACAATATATACTTGGAGAATTGATGGCACAGGTTGTTGAGAATGAAGGGATAAGTGTAGAAAGAGTTTTTGGAATGAACGGAATTAAACTCATTCACGATTCTCTTGTTAATGGACGAATTGATACATATCCGGAGTACACTGGATCAGCGTTGATGTATATTTTGAAAAAAGATATTTTAGAAGATGGGGAGGACGTTTATAATACTGTAAAAGAATCATATAAAGAATTTGAATTGGTTTGGCTTGAACCATCAAAGGCTGATAATAAAAGCGTGTTAGTTACTACCATTGAAAATAGCAAAAGATATAACCTTAAAAATTTTTCGGATATATCAGCGAAGAGTAAAGATTTAGTTTTTTGCGCTCCAGGGGAGTTTTGGGAAAGAAAAGATGGAATTGAGTATTTAAATGAAAATTACGGAGGTTTTAAAGATTTTAGAGAAACCGTTAAAATGGATATGGGGTTGCAGTATAAAGCTTTAATTGATGGAGCTTTTGATGTTTGTCTTGGAAATAATACTGATGGACAGATAGAAAAGTATAATTTGATTATACTGGAAGATGATAAAAATATTTGGCCCTCTTATTATGCAGCACCTGTGGTAAGAAATGAACTTTTAGAAAAGTATCCTCAGTTAGAAAAAAAATTCAATGCTCTTTTTAGTTTGCTAACAACTGAAGTTATGAAGGAACTTAATAAAAAAGTAGATGGTGATGAAAATATGGATGCTGAGGATGTAGCAAAAGAGTTTTTAAAAGCTAATGGTTTGTTAGGACGATAGTATAAATGAATTTATGATGTGAAAAAATAAGCATTTTGCTATGCAAAATGCTTATTTTATACTTCCTGCCGTTATTGATTTTATAATATGTTTTTGTGCGAGGAAATAGAAGATTATTACAGGAATTATAGCTAAAATTAATCCCGCTAAAGCTAAATGCCATTGCTTTGTATATTCTCCAAAGAAAAAGAATGTTCTCAATGGAATAGTTTGAGTTGCAGGTTTATTTATAACTAATGAAGGTAATAAGAAATCATTCCAAATCCAAACAGTATTTAAAATAGCAACTGTGATAGAAATAGGTTTTAATAATGGGAAAATTATTTTCCAATAAGTCTGAAATTTATTACATCCATCTATCATTGCAGCTTCATCAAGCTCTTTAGGAATTCCTTTCAAAAATCCATGATATAAGAAAACAGAAAGAGATGTACCGAAGCCTAAATACATAAAAATTATTCCACCAAGATTTAATAAATGAAGTTTTCCCATAACTCTAACTAATGGTAGCATTACAGCTTGAAAAGGTATCAACATTGCAGAAATAAAAAGGTAAAAAATAATTGTACTTGCCTTTGATTTAGTACGTTCTAACATCCATGCAGCCATTGATGTGAATATTATAATAACTATAACACTTGTAATTGTCACAAAAAGAGAATTACCTAAGGCTTTTAGAAAATTAAGTCTTTCAAAAGCTTCTGTAAAATTATTAAATGCCCATTTGGTTGGCAATGCAAGAGTGCTCTGGAATAGTTCTTTTTTTGTTTTGAAAGCATTTATAATAATAATATAAAAAGGTGATAAGTATAACAGTCCTAAGGCTAGACTTATAATAATAACAGGTAATTTTGATAAACTAAATTTTTTAGATGTATTCATTACATTTCCACCTCACCTTTTTTAGAAAAGTATACTTGAGTAATTGTTATTAACCCGATAATTAAAAAGAATATAACTGCTTTTGCTTGTGCGACACCCATAGAGTTAAACTTGAACGCAGTATTATATATATTCATTGCTAACATCTGAGTCTTGTTTGAAGGACCACCACCTGTTAAAGATAAGTTTTGGTCGTAAAGTTTAAATGAATTTGATAATGTTAAAAATAAGCTTACTGTAAATGCTGGGCGAACTAATGGCATAACAATGTGTTTTATTCTTTCAAATATATTTGCACCGTCTATTTGTGATGCTTCGATTAATTCTTGAGGTATGTTTTGAAGTGCTGCGATGTAAATAATCATTAAATAACCAGCCATTTGCCAAGACATTAATATAACAAGACCGTAAAATCCAGTTTTTTCATTTGATAACCAGCCTAATAACCAAGATTGGCCTGTTACGGAACCTAATGTTGCAAACACTTGTGTAAAGATAAATTGCCAGATAAAACCTAAAATAAGACCACCAATTAAGTTTGGCATAAAAAATACAGTTCTTAGAATATTGCTAAGCTTAGATTCTCTAGTTACTATAAGTGCTAGTGTGAAACCTATAACATTTAGAACAATAACTGAAGCAATAGTAAATTTGAAAGTAAACATAAATGAATTCCCAAATGTAGGATCAGTAAATGCAGTAATATAGTTTTGGATACCTATCCAACTTATTTTTGAGCTTATTCCATTCCAGTCTGTAAATGAATAATATATACCAAATAGTAATGGTATCAGTTGAACTATAGTAAATGCAAACAAAACAGGTCCAACAAATAGCCAAAACGATAGTTTGTTTTTCCTCATTTAACCCCGCTCCTTTAAAATAAAATTTTTAAGAAAAATCCTGGACTAGCTACAAATAAACTCATCCAGGATTATTAACTTTTATTATAAAATAATTATTGAATTATTTTCTAGCTGCAGACCATTCTGATTTAGCGTTATTTACTAAATCATCCCAAGAAAGGTCACCAGAGATATAACTTTGAATATCAGAGCCTAATTTATCCATTCCCCATCCAGTTGGGTAACCCATGAATACCCATGGCATAGTTTTACCTTCGTTTGAGTATCTTAAAACTTCTTGAGCTAAAGGATCTGCTGGTTTTAAGTTATCGCCTTCATAACCTTTGAAAGCAGGTATGAATTTAAAGTCATTAATAATCATATCTTTTCCAGTATCAGAAGTATATAACCAATTTAAAAAATCTTTAGCAGCTGTTATTTTTGCTTCATCAGAATTACTATTAATTGCCCAGTACATTGGAATGCCTACTGGAATAGAACCTTCAGACACACCATCTAGAGGCATTGGAAGTATACCTATGTTTTGAGATAAATCACTGTCTACACTATCAATTGAACCGAAAGCCCAGTTACCTTGTTGAATTATTGCAACAGCACCTAAGGAAAATTTTTGTTCAACTTGAGTAGAGTAATCTACACTATTGATTGAACCGTTTTTTCCATCTGGTTTGAAACCATATTCGATTTGTAAATCTAATAATTTTTGTAGTCCTTCATTATGTTTAAATTCTATTTCTTTTGAATTAAACGCATCAACAACTGTATCAAATTCATTTGCAAATGCAACATTTGATAGATGTAAACCTGTAACCCAAGTTTCTTTTCCCGGAAGTGCAAATACTGCTTCTAGTCCTAAAGAATCTTTTTGGGAATCTAGTTCTTTTGCAGTAGCTTCTAAATCAGAAAATGTTTTGATTGAAGTAGGGTCAATACCAGCTTTTTCAAAAATAGCTTTATTGTAAATAAATCCATAACCTTCTTGGTTAAATGGTAAACCATATATTTTACCATCTAATGTTACAGCATCTAAAGAGCCATCAAATGCTTGAGAAACCCATGGTTCTGAAGATAAATCTTGGAGTTTTTCTTTCCAATCCAAAGCATCTTGAGTTCCACCTATGTTATAAATAGTAGGTTCTTGTCCTGAAGCGAATTTTGATTTTAGTGCTGCGCCGTAATCATCGCCTCCACCAACAGTTTGTACATTAATGGTAACATTTTCATTTTCGGCAGTATAAGCTTTTACAGCTGATTCTAAAGCGTCTTTAGCTTCAACTTTAAATTGAAAAATATCAACTTCAACTTTTTCTGATGTATTACTGTCAGTTTTGTTTCCACACCCCGCTAAAACACCAATAGATAGTACTAGAGTAGTTACTAATGCAATAAGTTTTTTATTTTTCATAATATCCCTCCATATAAAGTTTATCATAATAATTAAAATACATCTTTATGCGCAAACGTTTGCGCATCTTTATTATATCTCTTTTAATATGGGGTGTCAATGTTATTTTGAATAATATAGCAAATAAAATTTATAAATTTATATCTTAAATGGAATATTTATGAAATAATTTTTTAATATCATAAGATTAAACAATAAAAAGTCAGTTTAAATAAAATTAACCACAATATCAACCTTAGATCGATATTGTGGCTATATATTGTTGTTGAAGATTAACTAAATCACTTTTTTTGAATTGAATTATTTAAAGCATCTAGTAATGAATTTACATCTAATCCATGAACTCCAGCTGCTTCTTCAATAGATTCTGCTTGAGCTGAAGGACACCCAACGCAACCCATTCCAAAGCTCATTAAAATTTCTATTGTTTCAGGATAGTTTCTTACTACATCCCCGATTGTATTAGTCTTAGTTATTTTCATTTATAAAACCTCCTGTAATGTAAGTTTATTTTTTAATTCACAATAAGTTATTGTGTTTTGTGAGTTAAATATATCATTAATCTTTATTAAATAATGTGATATATGTTACAGGATTGAATTTTTTTGAAAGTTCATTCATATTAAGTATTTTTATATGATTAAAACTATAAGAATGATATTATGAGATTTATAACAAAATATTTATAACATTATAACAAAATTATAACGATTTAAATTACAAGGTTATCTTACATTGGGATGAATACAAGATATCAGAGGTATTGATTATTTGGCATATGAATTGCTTAATAATTTAGTGTATACTAACTTTCTAAAAATTTAAGAATAATTTGGAGAGTGAGGTTTAGCAATCACTCTCTAGAGAATTCTATTTGTTCTTGATATTATTTATGCCTTTTTTTTAAGTAGTATGCAATTTGATAATATTCAATTGAATACCCTTTATCCTTTAATTTGTTGGAAATTTTACGTGGTCCTAAACCTTGTTCGTGAAGAGAATCAATAATTTTTTCAATATTTTCTTTTATCTTACTATTATTGTCTGCGTATTTATTTTCTGAATCCTCATTAAATATTTCAAATGGTAAATGTTCTACATTTACAGAGGTGTTAATTTCTTTGTTGTCGCCAATATCAGATATTAGTGGAGAAGCAGCATCAATACTAAAATTAATAATATCTCTAAATTGACGAATATTTCTTGGATAAATTGCTTGAAGGAGGGCTGTTTTAGCTTCTTTGGAAAAATGAACGTGGTATTTGATACCTTGAAGGCTTTCAACAGCATTCTCGTATTTGGTAACAAAATGATTTAATAATGAAGATTTTTCCTCTAAACTTCTTTCTGATAATGACGGCAGGTATAGTTCATACTGCGCTAAACGTTGATATAGTTCAGGTAACAATTCCTCTTTTAAATTTTTTGTAGATGCAGCTACAATAATAACATCTATACTAATGTCTTTTCCGCCACCAACTCGTCTTATTCTACCTGATTCTATGGCTTTTAATAGTAGAGTTTGATAATGCTCTAGAGCATGAGCTTCATCTAAAAATAAAATACCACCATTTGCACTTTCAAACAAGCCTTTTTTTTCAGTTGAGCCTGTAAAAGCACCTTTTTCTGAACCGAATATTTCTACTGCTGCTATGTCTGGATTTGTAAATTGGGCACAATTCACTTCTATAAAAGGAGCATTTTGGTCAATAACACCGACTTTTTTAGCATATGTATATATAAGATTAGCTAACATTGTTTTGCCAGTTCCAGATTGTCCTGTGATAATTGAGTGTCTAGGTCCACCTAAAGCCCCTACCGTTCGTCTAGCTTGAATTAAAGTGTTTTTTAAACTTCCGTTATTTCCTATAATAGAAGAAATACTTTCTTCTGTTTTATTTAAATCCAAATGTAGTTGTAGATACTTAATTTTTTTATTTAATTCATCGATTTCTTTAATATCTTTGAAAATAGAGAATGCTCCTGAAAATTTATTGTTAATGTAAAGAGGATAAGAACTTACTACATATTTTTTGCCAGCAACATAATGAATTTTTTTATCTAGTAATGCTTTTTTAGTTTCTAATACTTTTAAGAGAACAGCATCTGGATAAAAATCAGAAATATGTTTTCCTATCATATCATCAACAGCTGTATTTGCATAATCGGCTGAAACTTTATTTATATATAGTAGATTACCTTGAAGGTCAACTACGTTAAGCCCATCATTTGATTTATCCCAAAAACATTCAAACAATTTATTTTTATAAAAATCTTCATAAGATATCAATTTATAACACTCCTTAGTTTTAAGTAAGAATTTTGTTTGTTTCTATTTTAATACACAATAATTATAAATTGCGAACAAGTTCGAAATTTATAGTGGCAAGTTACAAGTGATAAGTGACAAGTTGTGGATACCTTTCGCAATCTATTTCAGTTGTCATTACTAAGTATAATCTAAGAATAAGAATTCTACATAACAGTTGTACTAATTACAACACTTTCTTTCTAACATTATAACAAAATTGCAACATAAAAGATATGGATATTTTCAAAAACCTAAGTTAAATACATGCTTTACAAATGGAATTATAATTGGTATGCTAATTGCTATAAGTATAAATAGAAAAGATAACAGGAGGGAAAAAATATGTCTAAAGTAACAGAGATAAGATGGCATGGTCGTGGCGGTCAGGGAGCAAAAACTGCATCTTTATTATTAGCAGATGTAGCTTTTAGTACTGGTAAATATGTTCAAGGTTTTCCTGAGTATGGCCCAGAAAGAATGGGAGCGCCTATTACAGCTTATAACAGAATAGGTGATACAAAAATCAGAGTACACTCTAATATATATGAGCCTGATTTCGTAGTAGTTGTAGATCAAACTTTAATAGCTTCAATCGATGTAGCAAAAGGATTGAAAAGCAATGGAGCAATTGTAGTAAATACAGAAAAATCTCCAGAAGAAATTCGTGAAAGTTTAAAAGGGTATGAAGGAAGAATTTATACTATTGATGCTAAAAAAGTTTCAGAAGCAACATTAGGAAGATATTTCCCTAACACTCCAATGCTAGCAGCAATTGCTAAAATTAGTGAAGTTATGCCTGAAGACGTATTCTTAAAAGAAATGCAACATTCTTTTGAACATAAATTTGCATCAAAACCTGAAGTAATTGAAGGTAACATGGCAGCATTAAAAATGGCCCTTCAGGAGGTGAAATAAATGAGTAAAATAAACATTAACGAGAGTATAAAGTGGACTGAAATCACTCCAGGTGGAGACATTTATGAGAGAGGTAATTCTAGTGAATTCAAAACTGGAG